>JAZDMO010000005.1:0-14339 GCA_043800905.1 Patescibacteria group bacterium | reverse complement strand
CGTATAAAACAGAACAGGAGGCTAGAAAAAGAGAATCTTCTTTAAAACTAAGAGGTCAAGCTCGTGTTCAACTTTTAAAACGTATAGATTCAACAATTAGACTTTTCCGAAATGAGAATTAGTGTGCGGGCCATCCCGCACCTCGACAAGCTCGGTGTAAATACTTTGACCTAGTATAGCTGAAGAGAAATCTTGGATTAATTTTGTGGAAAAAAGAGAAGGGTTGGTTTGCTGTGCAAACCAACCCTTTTGCGTGCTTATTCTGCTTCTTTAGATTTGAAGAACCGACATATGTGTTGAAATTCTGGTTTAAACATACATAAGTCTGGTGTTGATTGGACTCCGCTTTGATTTTCACATATCGGTAAAAAATAAAAGCTAGTGTCTGGATTACCACCGCATCTAGCGCACTTTTGTTTTTTAAATTCTTCTTGGTCTTTTCCGTTCATATTTATCTCCTTTGTGTACTTTGTTATTGTCTACAAAAAGTATATCCAATAAATTTTGTTTTGCAATACTTTTTTTAAATAAAAAATTTTTCAAAAAATAAAAGATATTTAGATTTTATTTGGCTTTTATGTTATAAATCTAAATCAGAAGAGTTCTTTTTGTTTATTTTAAGGGAGGAAGTAACCAATGTGTAGAAACGGAAATGAAAGAAATTTTTCGAAGATAGCTAAGGAAGAAAAGAAAAAACTAAAAAAGGCAGATAGTGTTTGTCTTTTTTGGGATAGGGGCGGTTCTTCTATTAACGTTAAAAACATCTGTCTTTTAGCAGAAACTGTAGGAGAGGCTAAGTTGCAGTTTAATAGAAATCCTAAGATAACCGAAATTTTTATCAATGGTTCAAAATCTTCTGCCATTAGCAGTTTTGTGCATTGGTGCAAAATTAAAAAAGACTTTAAAGGAAAAATTTTTTGGGTTGATGCTAAAAGTAGATGTCACGAAGTCCTTCTAAAATAAAAACTTAATATAATTCTAGGGGCGTGATCTTTGTATGATCACGCCTTAAAATTTTGAAAAATTAAAGATAAAGAGTAAAATGAAAAAGAATTAATAATTAATAAAAAAAATTATAGAAGTATATATAATTTTATCATTCGGGTTATATAGAAATATTCATTATCATAATCATTTCTATAAATCCTCATTCAAAAATTATGGCAAAAGTAAAAATGTATTCTACACCAACTTGTGGTTATTGTAATTTGGCAAAAGATTATTTTGATCAAAATCAAATTGAAGTTGAAGTCTTTGATGTTTCGGTTGATGACAATAAGAGAAGAGAATTAATTGAAAAAAGTGGACAATTAGGAGTTCCTGTAATTGATATTAATGGTGAAATTGTTGTTGGTTTTGACCAATCTCGAATCGCAGAATTGTTAGGATTATAATTTTACTTGGACATACTATGTCCAAGTAACGTCCTTGTAGTTCAATGGATAGAACAAGACACTCCTAACGTCTAGATGCAGGTTCGATTCCTGCCTTGGACACATTAATCAACATTTTAAATATTGAAAATTTTGATTTATGTTATCATTAAATAATGAAAGAAAAAACAGGAAAAAATAAATCTACTATTATATTAAATTTTTTCTTATTGATTTTTGTTTTTGGTTTTTTAATTTTTATTTCAAGATCTTCTAAAATTAATTCTTTAACAACAAAAGAAGAAGCCCCTGAAACTTTTATTTACTGTACTTTTAATAACGAAATTGAAGACATTAGTTTATATTTAAAAAATAGTGAGATTTTTACCTTTGCTAATGATAATTTTAATCCGTCTGTAAATAATGGGGGAGAAAATATTGTTTTTTTACATTTATCAAATAATAAAGTTTTTCGATTTGAAAAAAAAGTTGATGGATTAACTGTTTCTGCAAGAACTCGTTTGTTTAACGATATTATTTTGGGCACTTTAAATCCTCTTTGTTTAGAAAACTTAATGGAAATAGACCAATCTTATTTTAATGAATGTTCTCGGGGAACTATTGATTTAACTGGAGTTGAGATAAAAGAGGGGTGTGAAGTTTTAGCAGGTTCTAATTTAATCGAATAGATTAAAATAATTAATAGTTTTGAATGTTGAAAAATTTAATTTATGTTAAAATAAAATTATAAAAACATTAAAATCTGCCGGCAGGCAGGCTTGGGAGGAAAGCAAATTTTTCCTAAATAACTAAATAACTATAAACTAAAAAACTAAATCTATGGAACCAGAAGAAAAAAGAATGTTGAGAGAAAATCTTGAGCTCGCTCGGGAAAATAACTCAATGTTAAAAAAAATTAAAAAAAGTTTATTTTGGGGGAAAGTTTCTCGCTGGGTTTATTGGTTGATTTTAATTGGAGCTTCTCTGGGTGCCTATTATTATGTTCAACCTTATGTTGACGCCACAAGAGATATTATTAAAAGTATAAAAAGTGGTGCTGGTGTGGTTTCTGATGGGGTTTCGGAAACAACCACAGCAACAACAAAAGCAGTTCAATCTCTCTTAGATTTAGGTTCAAGTTTTTTAGGAAATTAGATTGAAAAAATAATTAAATAAGGTATTATACTAAGCGTATCAATATTTGCTGAGGTAGCCCACCCAAGGCGGGTAAACTCAGTTGTCAGTAAAATAAGTTTTGTTTGTTTTAGATTTTAATTGATATTTAGAAAAATATTTGCTGAGGTAGCTCAGTTGGTAGAGCATTCGCCTGAAGAGCGAAGGGTCGGCGGTTCAAGCCCGCCCCTCAGCACAAAGAAAATCCGCATCTAGCGGATTTTTGCTTTTTTAGAGATTCTATTCTAAAATAAGAGTTTAGAATGTTTCTTGTTTTTAATTACTTTTGATTAAGGAGGGTTTATGTCAGGCGATCGATTATGCGCTAGATGTATGAGGAAAGTTTCGGCTTTGACTATTCCCGAAATTCTTCCTGAATCTTTAAAAAACAAAAAAGAAGAGAATTTCTTCCTTTGCCAGAAATGTGCCAAAGAATTTGAAGAACTTTTTCTTTTTTGTAAAGATCCCGGTATTTTTCCAGAAGAATATTTCAAGAACCGGTGGAAAGAGTTTTTTTTATTAAGTCCTGTTTATTCAGCAACGATGGCTATTGGTAAAAAAATTAGAAGAGATAGCTCTTTGTTATTGACTACTTTTTAAAACAAATTTTCAACCACCTTCTTTACCAGAGCGCCGTCAGCTTCTTCGCCGGCGCTTTTGATTTGTCCCATAACAGCTCTCATCAAGATTCCCATTCCTGCCTTGCCGGCAGGCAGGTTTGATTTTTCTTCCATTTCTGTTTTTTTAGCTAGAGCAATTTTTTTGATTTGTTCTTCATTCATCATGGCTGGTAAATAGGTTTCTAAAATAGCTAATTCATCTTTTTCATTAGCAACCAAATCTTCACGCCCACCTTTTCCATATTGTTCAATAGAATCTTTTCTTTGTTTAACGGCTCTTTTTATTACATTTAAAGCATCAGTGTCCGGTAAATCTTCCTGAGGTTTCTTTTTTTGAGCAACTAATTCATTCATAAAAGCCGAGATTAACCCTTTTAAAACAAGAGAACGCACTTGGTCTCGAGCTTTCATCGCTTCTTTTAATTCTTCTCTGATGTTTTGTTGAATAGACATATAAATGAGTTGAAAGTCTAAAGTCAAAAGTTTAAAGTCAAAAAAATTGCAACTAAAACATCTTTGATGTTCGTTTGACCAAAATAAAGTTTTGGTTTAGTAATCAATTTTTTTATTCACTTTTAATTTTATGAACTTTGTGCTTATTATCGTATAATATTGATTATGATAACAGAAACTAAAAACTTTTGGTATAGTTTGGATAAAAAAGAAGTTGCAAGTGAATTGAAATCAGATTTAAAAAACGGGTTGTCTTTGAAACAAATCAAAATTAACCAAGAAAAATATGGGAAAAATTTGATTGAGAAAGAGGGTAGTTTAACATTTACTGCTAAGCTAATTTCTCATCTAAAGGCTCCCCTTAATATTATTTTATTTGTAGCTGGTTTTACTGCTTTATTTTTAGGGCATTTTATTGATGCTTTTGTTGTTTTTGTTGCGGGTTTAATAAATTTAATTATCGGAATTTTCCAAGAAGATCGGGCAG
The DNA here is from genome assembly GCA_043800905.1 of Patescibacteria group bacterium. Classification (GTDB taxonomy): domain Bacteria; phylum Patescibacteriota; class Minisyncoccia; order Phycocordibacterales; family UBA12079; genus JAHITU01. The sequence continues at coordinate 10,233 of JAZDMO010000005.1, read as the reverse complement.
ATAAGGCTTTTGAAAAATTAAATTCCGCTCAGAAAAAATTAACAACCGTTATTCGAGAAGGAGAAAGAAAGTTAGTTCCCGTGGAATTTTTGGTAGCGGGAGATTTGGTTGTTTTATCAGCAGGAGATTATATTCCTGCAGATATTCGTTTAGTTGAGGCAAAAGGTTTATTAATTAATGAATCTGTATTGACTGGAGAATGGATTGGAGTAAATAAAAATGCAAAAGTTATTCGAGAACAAGGATTAAAAAAAGGTGATCAAGCAAATATGATTTGGATGGGAACTTCTATTTCTGGTGGTTATTGCTCAGGTTTAGTTGTTTCTGTGGGAAGTAACACTGAGCTAGGTGATATTTCTAAAAATTTAGTCGGAGCTCAAAGAGAAACTCCTTTAAAGAAAAAGATAAATCGTTTAGTTCGTTTTATTAGTATTTTGGTTTTTTTTGCCACGATTTTAATTTTCTTTTTAGGAATTTTGAAAGGAGAGACTTATGCTGACATGTTTTTAGTAGCGATTGCTGTCGCTATCGCTGTAATTCCAGAGGGCTTACCTATCGCAACTACTTCTGTTTTAGCGGTTGGAATGAGTGCAATTTTAAAAAAAGGAGGTTTGGTAAAAAATCTTTTGGCTTCGGAAACTTTAGGAAATGTTTCTGTTATTTTGACTGATAAAACCGGAACAATCACTGAGGCAAAAATGAGGTTAGCTAATATTTTTTCCTTAAGTAATAAAGAAGAAGATGAAAATGAAATTTTAAAAACGGCGGTTTTAAGCTCAGATGCTTTTTTAGAGAAAGATGAAAAAGGGATGATGATTGTTCAGGGTCGTCCTTTAGAAAAAGAAATTGTTTCAGCAGGTTTAAATAGAGGAATTAGCCAAGAAGGTTTAAACAAAGAATCCCAAAGAATTGATTTTTCTCCTTTTTCTTCAGAGAGAGGTTTCGCTATTTCTTTGAATAGTGATTCCAAGATGTATTTTGGCGGTAATCCAGAGAAAATTTTGGAATTATCAAAATATGTTTTTGTAAACGGAAAACAAAAAAAGATCAGCGAAAAAGATAAAAAATTTTTTATAAGAATTTTATCTGAAAGAGCTAACTTAGGGATGCGTTTAACTGGGGTCGCATATAAAAAAGCAAAGGGAAATAAAATTACGAATGAATCTTTGAGGGATTTAATTTTTGCTGGTTTGTTGGCTTTTGATGATCCTATAAGAGAAGAAGTTAAAGAATCTTTAAAAACAACTAAAGAGATGGGGGTTAGAACGATTATGTTAACTGGGGACAATGGAGGAACTGCGAGAAAAATTGCTGAAGAAGTTGGAATTATTGAAAAAGGTGGTTGGGTTTTGTTGGGTGAAGATATTGATAGGATGAGCGATACAGAGTTAACGGAGGCTTTGATAAAAGTTAATGTTTTTGCACGCATGAGTCCTTCTCAAAAGTTACGAGTTTCCAAATTATTAAAGGAAGCAGGAGAAATTATTGCCATGACTGGAGACGGAATTAATGATGCTCCTGCTTTAAGAAATGCTAATGTGGGGATCGCTGTGGGAAGTGGAACTGAAGTAGCCAAGGAGGCAGCAGATTTAATTTTGTTGGACAATTCATTTTCTGTTATTGTTTTTGCTATTGAAGAAGGAAGAAGAATTATTGATAATTTAAAAAAGATTGTGACTTATCTTTTGTCGACTAATTTTAGTGAAGTGGCTGTGGTAGGAGGTTCTTTATTATTTGGTTTACCATTACCTGTTTTAGCTACACAGATTTTATGGATTAATATCGTTGAAGAAGGTTTTATGAATTTTGCTTTTGTTTTTGAACCACGAGAAAAAAATTTTAATAATCATGAACTAAAAAAAATTAATGCAGAAATTCTAACTCCTAATTTACAGAAAATGATTCTTTTAATTGCAACCATAACCGGAATTATTTTAATTACTTTTTATTATGTTCTGTTGAAATTAAATTTACCTATGGAAGAAATTAGAACCTTAATGTTTATTGCTTTGTCTATTGATTCGTTAACCTTTTCTCTTTCTTTAAAATCTTTATATCAACCAATTTGGAAAATTAATTTATTCTCAAATAAATATTTATTGTTTGCTTTGGGTTCTAGTTTTCTTTTAATTCTTGCTTCCGTTTATTTACCAATTTTGCAAATTATTTTTAGTACAGTTCCTCTTAAGAGTTTAGATTTTATTATTTTGTTTGGGTTAGCTTTGTTTAATTTAACCTTGATAGAATGGGCAAAATATTTCTTTTTCCAAAGACGCAGACTAAATGCAGAATAAACGCCGACTTATGCGGACTAGAAACAAGGTGCTAAATAATATATACTAGAGTTAATGAATGAATACTTTACTTTTGCCATTATAATTCTCGCTTTTGCTCTAAATGGAACTTTTTTGTTCTTTATTTATTCTGTGGTTAAAAAAGAGAAAGAAAGAGAAGGTGGGGGGCAGGATGAAAAATCTTTTTTGATGTTGCAAAACCAAATGAATGAGTTGAATAAAACTCTTGATTTTAAGTTAGGTGAATCTTCAAAGATTATGAGTGATTCGGTGCGAAATCAATTTAGTGAATCACAAAAATTGATGCAATCTATTTCGAGTGATTCACAAAAAATTATTGAAGGAGTGGTGAAGAAAATGACAGAAATTGAAGAAACTAATAAGCAGGTTTTTGGAATGACGGAACAATTACAGAATTTGGAAAAAGTTTTAAAAAATCAAAAACAAAGGGGTAACCTTGGTGAAGCCGGTTTGGATTTAATTTTAAACAATATTCTCCCTCCTACTGCCTATCAAATGCAATATGGATTTAAAGATGGGGATGTGGTGGATGCAGTGATTTTTACTAAGGACGGAATTATTCCTGTGGATGCAAAATTTTCTTTGGATAACTATAATCGAGTGGTTAATGAAGAAGATGAAAATCAAAAACTTATTTTAGAAAAGGAGTTTACCAATGATTTAAAAAAGAGGATTGATGAAACTGCAAAATATATTAAACCCAAGGAAGGAACTTTGCCTTTTGCTTTAATGTATATTCCTGCCGAAGCAATTTATTATGATTTATTGGTGAATGAGGTGGGCTCTTTAAAAGTGAACACTAAATCTTTAATTGAATATGCTTATCGTGATAGAAAAGTCATTATTGTTTCTCCGACAACTTTTGTGGCTTATCTAAATACTATTTTGCAAGGTTTTAGAGCCTTTCAGGTAGAGCAATCAGCTAAAGAAATTATGAAAAATGTGGAAAAATTAAAAGATCATATTCAAGCCTATGATAATTACCATACTAAATTAGGGGTATCTCTTCAAACTACAGTAAATCACTTTAATACTTCTCGCAAAGAATTAGGGAAAATTGATAAAGATATTTATCGCATTACTGGCGATTCAGCTGAAATTGACCCACTTTTAATTGATAAACCAGAAAAAGATGAATGATTATGATTTTTTAAAAATTAGAGATGAAGTCATAAAAATGGTTAAAGAAGCAAACGATTCACCTAATAATTTTTTTGGCGATACTGTTTTCAATTTTCATATTCTTCCTGTGGTTAAGCATAGTTTGAATTTAGGAAAAGTTCTAAAAGCTGATTTAGAAGTTTTAGAATTAGCGGCTTTATTACACGACTATGCGGGAATTTTAAATTTTGAATATTATAAAGACCACCACGAACATGGAGCTCGTTTAGCTAAAGATATCTTGATGGAATTAAATTATCCAGAAGAAAAAATTAAACAAGTTCAAGATTGTATTTTAAATCATCGCGGATCAGTATTTAGAAAAAAAGAAAGTATTGAAGAAAAAATTATTGCTTCAGCTGATGCTATGGCACATATAACAGAATTACCAGATATGTTTTATCTTACTTACGGGATTCATAAACATAAAACAAAAGAGGGCATTGAGTGGCTCAGGAAAAAAATAGAAAAAAGTTGGAATAAGATAGAATTAGATGAGGGGAAAGAGTTGGTTAGAAAAGATTTTGAGATAGCCATGTATCTTTTGAATAAATTTTAATGTTATTGACTTGAAGTTTTCATATCAATATAATATCGGTGATTTTATCTATTATTAGTTTAATTTTCTATAAAAATATGAGTAAAACAAAAACTACATCAATTAAGAAAGAGAAGAAAACAAAAGTTTCTGATGAACAAAGAATAACACCTTTAGCTGATAGGGTTTTGATTAGACCGCTTAATAAAGATGAAGTAGAGAAGAAAACAGCTTTTGGAATTATTTTACCTAATCAAGATGATGAAGAAAAAGTTAAAGATCAAGGAATTGTCGTGGCTGTGGGAGAAGGAAAATATGATGATGGAAAATTAAATAAAATGACAGTGAAGATTGGCGATAGAGTTTTATTTTCAAAATATGGTTTTGATGAAGTTAAGGTAAATGGTGAAGAGTTTTATATTATAAAAGAAGAACACATCTTAGCTATAATAAAATAAAATTTCATTATAACCAAATTTAAAATGTAAAATGCAAAATAATGATTAAAAATGAAAAATAAAAAATTGCTTTGCAATTTTTGACCTTATGAATATTATAAACTTTTAACTAAATTAATATGAGTAAACAAATAATTTTCAATTCAGAAGCAAGACAAGCTTTAAAAAACGGAGTAGATAAAGTAGCCAACGCAGTGAAAGTGACTTTGGGACCACGAGGAAGAAATGTAATTTTAGAAAAAAGTTATGGTAGTCCAACCATTACCAATGACGGAGTTAGTATTGCTAAAGATATTTCTTTGAAAGATAAGTTTGAAAATATGGGAGCTGAAATTATGAAAGAAGTGGCTTCTAAAACTAATGATGTTGCGGGTGATGGAACCACTACTTCTATTATTTTGGCTCAAGCTTTAATTGAAGCGGGAATGCAAAAAACTGCTATGGGAGTGAATGCTATGGGAATTAAAGCAGGAATGAATAAGGCTTTGGAAGATGTGGTCAAAGAACTTAAGGCTATGGCTAAGCCGATTAAAAACAAAGAAGAAATCAAACAAGTGGCAACTATTTCGGCTGAATCAGAAGAAATTGGAACGATTATTGCGGATACTATTGATAAGGTTGGTAAGGATGGAGTTGTGACGGTAGAGGAGTCACAATCTTTTGGAATTGAATCAGAAGTGGTGAAAGGAATGGAAATTGATAAAGGTTATCTCTCACCTTATATGGTGACCAATGGGGAAAGAATGGAATCTGAAATGAAAGATGTGTCGGTGCTTTTAACTGATAAAAAGATTTCTACGATTAAAGAAATTTTACCTTTGTTGGAAAAAATAATTGAAACAGGTAAAAAAGATTTGGTGATTATTGCGGAAGATTTGGACGGGGAAGCTTTGACTACTTTAGTTTTGAATAGAATTCGGGGAGCTTTTAATGTTTTAGCAATTAAAGCTCCGGGGTTTGGAAATGAGAAAAAAGAATTATTGAATGATTTAGCGATTACTTTGGGAGCCAAGGTTGTCACCGAAGAAACTGGTTTGAAATTAGAAAAAATTGGTTTAGAAGTTTTAGGTCAGGCAAGTAAGATTATTTCTACCAAGGACAAAACTGTTATTGTAGGAGGAAAAGGAACCAAAGCCAATATTGATAAAAGAATTGAACAATTAAAAGGGATTGCTTCTCATACTAAATCTAAATATGAGAAAGAAAGAATTGAAAATAGGATTGCAAAATTAGTGGGGGGTGTAGCGATTGTTCGAGTAGGAGCTTCTACTGAGACTGAAATGAAGTATTTGAAATTGAAAATTGAAGATGCAGTAAACGCTACTAAAGCGGCGATAGAAGAAGGAATTATTTCTGGAGGCGGTTCGGCTTTTGTAAAAATTGCTCAAAAACTTTCTGGTAAAAAAATTGTTTCTACTTTGAAAAATTTTGAAGCAGAGTTTCAGGTGGGTTATGAAATTGTGATCAAAGCTTTGGAATCTCCTTTAAAACAAATTGCTATTAATGCGGGGAAAGATGATGGTTCGGTGATTGTAGAAAGAGTTAAAAATTCTGAGGCCAATGCTGGTTATGATGCAGCTAAAGATCAAATTGTAGATGATATGCTTAAGGCGGGGATTTTGGATCCTGTTAAAGTAGCGAGAAGTGGAATTCAAAATGCCGTGTCTTCAGCTAGTGTGCTTTTGACTACAGAAGTAGCTATTGCTGATGAACCAGAACCAGAAAAGAAAGAAAATCCAGAAATGTAAAAATAAAAAGAAATCCGTCCTTGTTTGAGGGACGGATTTTTTTTATTCTACTAAGTAAATTTATCTATTATAATATTATGCATAATATTATAATAGATAAAAATGAGAAAGGGCGACAAGCAAAGCTTGTCGCCCTTTTCGGCGTCAGTCCATTTTTAAAGATCTGAAAATTCTTTTTCCACTATTTTTTTAGGAAGCCTTTTTAAAAGCTTATTACAAACTTCCACAACTTCTTGGAGAGAAACTTCTTTCCCGTTGTAATAGATTTTAATATCTTTTGAAAAAGGATCGTCGATTTCCCCTCTGGTAAAACTTGTTTCTAGACTCATTTTCCCCCCATTTTTTATAATTGATCATTTTAACTTCTACTTTGATATTACCTTTTAAACAAAATAAGTCAATTTGAAAGAAAAAACCGCAAAAAACGTAATAGATACTAAAGTTTAAAACTTAATATTTTATAAAATGAAACTAATTAAAAAAATCAAAAATTTTGGTTACCAAATTACCAAATTATTCTTCCGCCATAAAATTTGGGGGAGTATTTTAATTTTAATTGTTATTGGAAGTGGAACTTATTTAACTTTTGCTAATTTTAATAATTTAGAAAATAATACTAGTTTACAGACAGAAATTGTTAAGAAAACAACCTTAACTTCTTCTCTTTCTGGAAATGGTCAAGTGTCAGCTTCTAACCAAGTAGATTTAAAATTTAAAGCTTCGGGTGATATAAATTATGTTGGAGTAACAGCTGGACAAGAAGTTGCGAGAGGAACTCTTTTGGCTTGTTTGGATACAACCGATGTTCAAAAAAATATTCGTGATGCGGAAATTAATTTAGAAACAGCAGAATTAAGTTACGAAAAATTAACTAATCCAGCGGATGAATTAGATGTGATGCAATCAGAAAATTCTTTGGCACAAGCTAAAGAATCTAAAGTTAGCGCTGAAAATGATTTAGAAGAAGCCTATGAAGATGCGTTCAATAGTGTTTCAAATGCTTTTTTGGATATGCCTTCAGTGGTAGTCGGTTTACAGGACATTCTTTTTTCAGATGATTTATCAAATGGTCAATGGAACGTGGCTTATTACGGAGATATTATTAGTACTTATAATGAAAATTCTCATGATTTAAGTGATTTATCTTACGATTCTTATATTAAAGCTAAAGATGCTTATGATAATAATTTTGGTGATTATAAGGATACTACCAGATATTCTAGTCGTGCAGAAATAGAATCTCTTGTATCTCAAACTTATAATACCGCTAGAGATATTTCAGATGCAATTAAGAATGCCAACAATCTTATTCAACTTTATCAAGATGAATATTCAGAAAGAAATTTAAATATTAAATCTCTTTCTACTACTCAATTAAATTCTTTGAATAATTACACGGGGGTAATTAATGGTGTTTTATCTGAATTATTGAGTGCTAAAAATTTAATTAAAAATAAACAGGAAGAAATTGTAAATACTACCCGAACAGTTGCTGAAAAAGAAGGTTCTTTGGCTGAATTAATTGCGGGTGCGGATGCTTATGAAATAAGATCTTCTCAAATTAGTGTAACGCAAAAAGAAAATTCTTTGGCTGATGCCAAAGCTGATTTAATTAATTATTATATCTATGCTCCTTTTGATGGCGTAGTCGCTTCTGTGGACGTTATTAAGGGAGATTCTGTTAGTTCGGGTTCTAGTGTGATTACTTTTATTACTAATAAAAAACAAGCAGAAATTGTTTTAAATGAGATAGAAATTGCTGATGTTCAAGTTGGGCAAAAGGTTAATTTAACTTTTGATGCTGCTGATGATTTGGTAATAGAAGGACAAATATCTGAATTAGACACTATGGGGACAGTTAGTTCTGGAGTGGTTAATTATGGTGTCAAAATTAGTTTTGATACAGATGACAAAAGAATTAAGCCAAGTATGAGTGTTAATGCAGAAATTATTACTCAGGAAGTAAAAGACGTTTTGGTTGTTTCTAATTCTGCGATTAGTTATATGGGTGATCAAGCTTTTATAAATGTTTTGGAAAACGGAATTTCAAAAAGAAAAAAAGTAACAGTGGGTTTGACCACAGATTTAAAATCTGAAATTGTGTCTGGATTAAATGATGGTGATGAAATTATTATTGGTCAGAGTGTTGTAACAAATTCTGCAAATAGCATTAAGACTGGAGGAGGAAGTGGTGGATTTAGTGGTGGTGTTCCTTCGGCTGATATGCAAGTTATGAGAATGATGAGAGATTAATTAAATAAATTTTAATTTAGATTTAAGATTTATAAACTATGGTTTAAGATAAAAATTTGCAAAGCAAATTTTAACTTTAAAAACTTTACAAATTTTTAACTAACACAATGATTGAATGTAGAAATCTAACAAAACTTTATAAAACAGGCGATACGGAAACGAGAGCTCTTTGGGATGTTTCTTTTAAAATAGAAGATGGAGAGTTTGTGGCTATTATTGGGCCATCAGGTTCTGGAAAATCAACTTTAATGCATATTTTAGGGGCTTTGGATACACCTACAAGTGGTGAATATTTATTGGATGGACATGACGTGTCAGATTTTTCTGATGATGAACTGGCTGTGATTCGAAAAAAGAAAATAGGATTTGTTTTTCAAGCTTTTAATCTTTTACCCCGAGCCTCTGTTTTGAGAAATATTTATTTACCCTTGGTTTATGAAGGAGTTCCAAGAGAAAAAAGATATGCTATGGCGGATAAAGCCTTAACGGATGCCGGATTAACAAAGGAAAGATATAACCACCTTTCTAATCAATTGTCTGGTGGACAAATGCAAAGAGTTGCTATTGCAAGGGCTTTGGTAAACGATCCTTCTTTAATTTTAGCCGATGAGCCGACTGGTAATCTCGATAGTAAGACAGGAGAAATTATTTTGAATACATTCAAAAAATTAAATAAAGAGGGGAGAACAATTATTTTAATTACTCATGAAAGGTATATTGCTGAGCATGCTGATAGGGTAATCACTATAAAAGATGGAAAAATTATTGAAGATTCTCGAGAACACAGTAAAAAAAGAATTAAAGAAATGAGAGAATAATTGAAATGAAGTTTATAAAGTAGGTTTTATAAATGTTTAATTAAAAATTAAAAGAGATTATGCTAATTATTGATATTTTCGAAGAAACATTTTTTGCGATATTATCTAATAAGGTTCGTTCAGGACTGACTGTTTTGGGTATTGTGATTGGAATTGCTTCGGTGGTGACAATGGTGGCAATTGGACAGGGAACAACTGTTGAAATTTCAAGTAGAATCGAATCTTTAGGTTCTAATTTATTAACAGTTTCTCCGGGGGCTTCTCAAGGGGTGGGAATGCATGTCAGTCAAGGAATGGGTTCTGCCGAAACTTTAACCATTGAAGATTCAGATGCTATTGCAGAAGAAATTTCAGGAGTTGTTTCTGTTGCTCCTAGTGTTACTTCAAGACAACAAGTTATTGTTAAGGGATCTAATACCAATACTAGTATTTATGGGGTAACGGAAACTTATCCAGAGGTTAAAAATGTGGAAGTAGAATTAGGGTCTTTCATTACTGCTAATAATATTAAAAAAGTATCTAAGGTGGCTGTTCTTGGACCTGATACTCGAGATACTTTGTTCGGAGAAGGAGTTAATCCTGTCGGTCAAACAATTAGAATTGCGAGTTTGGATTTTACAGTTATTGGAGTGACGGTTTCTAAAGGAGGTTCAGGCTTAGGGAGTTCTGATGATTTAATTTATATACCAATTAATACGGCTCAACATTATTTAACTGGGAGCGATAATGTAGGAAGTATTAATATTAAGGTAGAAAACGAAAATAAAATGACCTCTGTTGAAGAAAATGTGACCGCATTACTTCGTAATATCCCAATAGCTTGGAAACACTTTTAACAAAAAAGTGTAATATTCAAGCATTATGTATACAAAGAATCCAAATATGCCTAAAGTTCGTAGAGATGCAGCTCACATGGTCTACAAAGGCTATGGAGTAAGAACT
>JAZDMO010000004.1:0-20399 GCA_043800905.1 Patescibacteria group bacterium | reverse complement strand
CTCTTTGGGAGCAAAACCCTCGCCTTTTGGTGATTGTTTAAACATTTGTTGTTAGATTGCTTCGTCATATAAGTTTAAATAGGTACAGTTAACTGTACCTATTTAAACTTATACTCCTCGCAATGGCGAACCTTCGGTTCGTCATTGCGAGCCTGCCTGCCGGCAGGCAGGCTTTGGAGCGAAGCGGAAAAGCGTGGCAATCTAGTGTTTTTTTAAAAGAATTTTTTGGGGGTTTCGCCCCCAAGTTCTTTTTTATTTTATTTTAAGTTTGATAAAATTAAAGTATGAACTTTCAATGGGTAATTTTGTCTTTTGTTGGAGGAATAGCCTTAGAGTCTATTTTTCATTTTGGTATAAGTTTCGGTTTTTTTCTAATTTTTTTAAGTTTGATTCTTTTGTTATTTTTAAGACGAGAATTTTTTTCTTTGAATTTTTTTCGTTTTTTGATTTTGTTTTTTGTTTTTGTTGGTTTAGGTGTTTCTCGTTGTGCTGTAGATAATCAAATTAATAATGATATTTTTTTAGATTCTTTTGTTGGAGAGAAAAAAACTTTTGAGGTTGTGGTTGTTGAAGAACCTGATCAAAGAGAAAAAAATACTAAGTTGGTTGGGGAGGTTATTGAAGCCGAGACTAACAGTAAAAATAAAATTTTAATCACTGTTCCGTTCTACCCAAGTTATGTTTATGGAGATCGAATCAGGGTTTCGGGAGTGCTTGAGACTCCGAAGAATTTTAAAAATGATACGGGAAGAACCTTTAACTACATTGATTATCTAGCCAAAGACAATATTTTATACACAATGTTTTATCCTAAGACTGAATTGGTTTCTCAAGGGAACGGATTTTGGGTAAAAGAAAAGTTGTTTCAAATTAAAAATAATTTTCTTTCTAAATTAGAAGAATCAATTTCTGAACCGCAGGTATCTTTATTGGGAGGTCTTCTTCTTGGTGTGAAACAGTCTTTAGGGGAATCACTACAAGAAGATTTTAGAAGAGTGGGGTTAATTCATATTATTGTTTTGTCAGGTTACAACGTCACAATTATTGCTGATTTTATTTTAGGTTTGTTTTCTTTTTTCCCTTATTTGTTAGGTTTGTCTTTAGGGGCTTTTGGTATAATTTTATTTGCAATCATGGTAGGAGGTTCGGCTACTATTGTAAGAGCATCGATTATGGCTTTGTTGGTAGTCTTAGCCAAAGCTACAGGAAGAACTAGTGATGTTACCAGAGCTCTTTTCTTGGCAGGTTTTTTAATGGTTTTAATTAATCCTAAAATTGTAGTTTTTGATCCCTCTTTTCAATTATCTTTTATGGCTACTTTAGGTTTAATTGTTTTGTCTCCTAAAATTTATGAATATCTAAAATTTATTCCAGAGAAATATAATTTACGAGAATCGGCGGTGGCAACTGTTTCTACTCAAATTTTTGTTTTGCCTTTGTTGCTTTACATGATGGGGGAATTATCTATTGTGGCTGTCATTGTAAATTTATTAGTTTTGATGTTTGTTCCGATGACAATGTTTTTCGGTTTTTTAGCTGGTATTTTTTCTTTTATCTCTAGTTGGTTAGCTTTGCCTTTTTCTTATCTTACTTATTTTTTACTTAGTTATGAATTAAAGGTGGTTGAGGTTTTTGCTAATTTACCTTTTGCTTCTCTTGAGATAGCATTTTTCCCGTTTTGGTTGATGCTTGTGTGGTATCTTTTTTATTTTTTGTTATTCACAAAAATGTTTTTCTCTAAAAATATTAGTTCATGATATAATAAATTTATTATTAACCTAGATTTATGAATTAAGTTTACTTTTGTTAATACTTAATACATAAGACTTAATTACATATTTTTATGAATTTGAAAAAAAATAATTTCTTAAAGAATCTCGATTTCAAAACAGTTTTGAAATTTGGAGGAATTGGTGTTTTTGTTTTATTAGTTTTAGGTTTATTACTTTCTCTAAGTTCTTTTGCTGTGAGAACTGCGATGAATATTGTTCCTAGTTATAGGAATGAATCCGTTTCTTTTTCTGTGGCTGGAGACAGTGCTCAATTTTATGGAAAGGGTGGGGGTGAATTAGTTTTATCATCACGTAATGTTGCAACTCCAGATTATGGTAATGGTTATACCGCAGGTTCTGATTTAGAAGATTTTGAAGCAACAGAGTATTCTGCTTATATTCGCACAGGAAGATTTAAGACTGTTTGCGGAGAAATAGAATCTTGGAAAAATAAATCATATGTTATTTTTGAAAGTTCTAATAGAGATGACAATTATTGTTCTTATTTTTTTAAGGTGGTAAAAAAGAATTCAAAAGAAATTTTGGATGCAGTTAAAAAATTGAATCCTGAAAATTTGAATGTGAATACTGAAACCATTAAAAAACAAATTGATGATTTTACTAGTGAAGAAGAAATTTTAACGAATAGATTAGAACAGGTAGAAAATACTTTAGAAGAAGCACAGGAAGCTTATGATGACTTAACCAGTTTGGCTACAAGATCTCAGGATGTAGAATCATTGGCAAAAATTATTAATGACAAAATAATTTTAATTGAAAAATTAACTAACGAAAGATTAAATACAAAAAATAATTTAGATAGACTTTCTAGAGCTAAAGCTGATCAATTAGAAAGATTGGACTATGATGTTTATTCCGTTTCAGTTTCTCGAGAGGTGATTGTTGATCTTGATACTATTAAAAATTCTTGGATTAATGAATTGCAAAATTTTGTAAGAAACTTTAATGAAATGTTGCAAGGTCTTACGGTGAAATTATTATCATTTGCTTTGATTCTTTTGCAGGTAGCTATTTATCTAATTATAGCTTTGTTTATTGGTAAATATGGTTGGAGGTTTGTGAAGTTTGTTTGGAAAAAATAAATATAGATAGAAATTAATAGAATGTAAAAAAAGAACGATAGCCAAGCTATCGTTCTTTTTAATAGTAATAAATAATAATTTTTGTAAAAATTCGTCATTGCGACCCCTCACCCAGAAAAGTATCGTTGATTATCATCAACACCAAAAAGAATAAAGGATTTGTTTAATAATAAAATAGAAAAGTATTATAAATAAAAATTTATTTATAATACTTTTCTGGGTGAGGGGGTGGCAATCCAGAAATAAAAAATATTTTTAAAATTTTAAATTAAAAAAATTTATTAAAAATTATTTACAGAATTAAAAACCTGCCTGTCGGCAGGCAAGTTATAAAATTAAAAATTTTTTATTTTCAAAAAACTTTTTTTGAAAATAAAAAGTTATCCACAAAAAAATCAAAAAAAAATATTTTTTTATTAAAAAAAATTATAAAATTAAGTTAGCTCAGAAATAAAAAATTTAGTTGGTCGTTAAATTTTTTCTTTCATAAAATCGGGCGGTGTGATCTACCCCAATAACCTAAAAAATATTAAATGTGGTTAGAGGAAACGATCTCCTATATTATGGTTAAAGCAAAAAAAGCTACAAAGAAGAAAGTAGCAAAAAAAGCTGCTCCAAAGAAAAAGGTGGTTAAGAAGAAAGTAGCAAAAAAAGCTGCTCCTAAAAAGAAAGTAGCTAAGAAGAAAGTTGCTAAGAAGGTAGTGAAGAAAGCTCCTAAGAAGAAAGCCGCTAAAAGAAGAAAATAAACCTTCTTGAAAAAATGCCAACCGCTCGGTTGGTATTTTTTTTGTGTAATAAAAATACCTTCGTTCCTAATTACTTAAGGAACGAAGGTATGGTATTTTAGCCGCTTAATATTTTGATTAAAAGAATTATTTCTCCCCAACCTAAGAAAAACAGAATTATAGGGATTATTGAAAAAATAAACCAAAGAAATAAAAATTCTTTTTTGGAAAAATTATTTTTTTTAATTTCGCTTACAAAAAAAGAAACGAACAAAGAGGTAAATAAATAAAACAAGATATTTCCCCAGAGAGGAATTTTAGATTTCTCCAAAAAACTTAAAATTAAAATGGTGGCGGGAGGGCAAAAGATTAATATTAAAGATATTGTTAAAAATATTTTCTTCCAATTAAGTTTCACTTTTGATTTAGAATAACTTTTCACCTTAAACCCCTTTTTATTTTTTTTTGTTAAAGTTACTGTCCGCACAATATTATATAGAGAAATTTATATTTAGCAATTAACTAAAAAATAATTAAAAAAGAGCTGGCAGGTCTGCCAGCTCTTAATTTTTTAGATAGTTATAGTTATGCCAAAAAAGCTATGTAAGTAATTATTGCACCTAAAATAGTAGCAACAATTCCTTCAAAAACCATCCAGCCTTTGCGGTGAGTAAAGTAATGTGCCATCTTTAACATTACCTTCGGCATTAAAATTATTGCAGATCCCTTAATAAGAGCTATCCAACCAATTACTGTGATAATAACTGACCAGTCCCATATTAACATATTTTGAGCTCTGATAAGAAAATATCCAGCGATTAAAGAAAGTATTCCTGATAGAAACATTACTGGTTTTGATTCAGCAAAATTATCTAACATTTTTCTGTAGTATTTGGTATTAATAAGAAGTCCAATTCCTATTATTAAATAACAGATACCAATTACTTGTAGAAGAGACATATTTAACATATTAATGTTTATTTTAAATTAGTAAAACGACCTATACTAATTATAGTAATAAAAACAATTAAATGTTAGAGCAAGTTGGGGATTGAAAAAAGCCGTAGGCAAGTACCTTCGGCTTTTAGTGAACTTTTTAACTTTTAACGGAAAGGTTCATCATCTAGTATATGGTTGAATTTATCCAGACCAAAATTGTGTTTGTCATTTTCTTTTTTAAAAATTGGTCGCAGGCCTAAATGATTAACCATTTCTCCGTTTGTGTTGTAAGCTTTTTCGCCCAATCGTTTACTTCCACATTTTATTCGATGAAAATCTCGGACTGTTCCGTTTGTTAAAAATACTTCTCCCTCTTTTAATTCTGGGTGTTCATCATTAAAATTCATAACCTCCTCCGTTTATTAAATTATTTTTTGTTTCATTAAACTACATAAATCTAAATAGTAATATACATAATATTGAGAATATTGCAATCTATATAAAAATAGGCATTGAATTTGTTTTTAATAAGAAAACTGGAGAAAAGGGAAGGAAAAGGGGTCAGTCACCTTTTTTATTCAGAAATAATTAAAAACCACCCAAGAAGGGTGGTTTTTAATTGTTGTGGAGGAGGGGAGAATCGAACTCCCATGCAAATAAAGTTTTTAAATAGATCTACAAAGTTAGTTTATTTTTAAATTTGAGTAAAAGAGATATAAAATAAACAAAATTCTCTTTCACCGATTTTCTAGTGTTCAAAAGTTTGCCGAAAAATTCAAACTTCCATATCCTGAATTTATTACACCAAAGCAAGTCTATCAGAAATCAATTTGCTCGATGCCAGTCGCACTGAAGCGATGGTAGCTCTTAGTTTACGCTAAGGCTAACGCTGGAACAGTAAAGTAAGGCGATGCCATTCTTCCTGCTGATTTAGTTAAGTCTGCACTTAAGCTTGTGAGTCAGTTGAAAAGTTAACTCAGCTTTCCTCGCATATTTAAAAATGATTTATTCGTCGAAGCCTGTCACCCCCTTAAAATATTTTATTTTTTAAATTGAAAGTTAGGTTGTCATGTTGAGTATTTTGAACTTTAATTCAAAGTTCAAAATACTTAGCTCACAATGGCTGACGATATTTATTAAAATACTTTAAGTGAATGACAGGATTTAATTTTCAATGAGCTTTATCTATTTAAGGCGTCTTTCATTTCTCTTTCGGAATCTCTTTGCATATCCTTTCCTTTGATAGTTTCTCGGTGGTCATATTTCTTTTTTCCGCGTACCACGGCAATTTCTACCTTAATCTTCTTATTCTTATTATACATCGAAATTGGGATAATTGTCAATCCTTTTTGCTTTTCAATATCAGCTAATTCATTAATTTCCTTCTTATTTAACAACAAGATTCGGTTTCTTTCGGGTTCGTAATCTTTAGGGGTATTGTTAGGTTGGTAGGGTGGAATATTGGCTCCAATTAAGTAGGCTTCTCCGCCGCGAATAGTGATGTGAGCCCCTTCCAAAGAACCTTTTTTGTTTTTAATTGCTTTCACTTCAAAACCAAGCAGTTTTATCCCTGCTTCATATTTTTCAACAATTTCGTATTTAAGACCGAATTTTTTGTTTAAAATTAAGGTTGCCATAATATAGTTGGTTAGATAAACTTAGATAAATTTAGCTTTTAGAAAAATTTTTCTGAATATCTAATTAAATATTAGCATTTTTGAATTTTTTTGGGTATATCTAAATTAGATATCAATTTAAAAAGAAAGGGGAATTGTTTAACGAATCTAATAAAATAGCTAATATAAAAGCTTTTTGTTTTTTGGTCTTTGGGGTTAGAGAGTTTTCCGAAATGATTTAGTATTTCGGAAGGCTCTTTTTTTGTGTATAATATTATTTATGAAAAAACAGAGAAAAATAGAAAAAAAGAATACCCCTAAAAAGAATAAACTTAATTTTAATTTTAAGGCTCCTTCTCCTAAATTAGGTTTTCTTGGTAGTCTTTTCAATGGAATTATTGTTATTTTTTTATTAATGTTGGTTTATTCGTTTTTTGTAAATAGCACTAGTAAACCAGAAAAAATTTCAATTTCAGAATTAGTCTCTGACATTAAAGCTCAGGAAATAAAAAATATTGATATAAAGGGTGAAATTTTAACTATTTATTTCAAAGACGAAACAATTAAAGAAGCTAAAAAAGAAACAGAAGTTTCTTTATCAGAATCTTTACTTAATTATGGTTTAAGCGCAGAAGAATTAAATTCTATTAATATCGTTGTAAAAGAACAGGGAGGATTTCAGTTTTGGTTTATTATGTTAGCTCCTTTTTTAATTCCTGTTTTTGTAATTTTTGTTTTTCTCTGGTATATGTCCCGTCAAGTTAAAGGAGCAAGTACCCAAGCTTTTACTTTTGGATCTTCGCGAGCAAAATTTACTGATCCTAAAGACACTAAAGAAAAAATTACTTTCAAAGATGTGGCGGGAGTAGAAGAAGCAAAAGAGGAATTAATTGAAATTGTCGATTTTTTGAAAAATCCTAAAAAGTTTTTAGATATTGGAGCTTCTATTCCTAAAGGTGTTATTTTAATGGGAATTCCGGGAACAGGAAAAACTCTTTTAGCTCGAGCAGTCGCAGGTGAAGCTAAGGTTCCTTTCTTTTCTATTTCTGGGTCTGAGTTTGTGGAAATGTTTGTGGGGGTAGGAGCTTCTCGGGTGAGAGATTTGTTTAAAACTGCTAAAAAAATGGCACCAGCTATTGTCTTTATTGATGAAATCGATGCCGTGGGAAGATCTCGAGGGGCTGGTATGGGTGGAGGAAATGATGAGCGAGAACAAACTCTTAATCAAATTTTAGTAGAAATGGATGGTTTTGAACCTAACGGAAAGGTTATTGTTATGGCAGCTACTAATAGACCTGATGTTTTAGATACGGCTCTTTTGCGCCCTGGAAGATTTGATCGTCGGATTATTATTGACGCTCCTGATAGAAAAGATCGTGAGGCAATTTTGCAAATCCATTCTAGAAAAAAACCTTTTGCCGATGATGTTAATTTAAAAGTAATTGCAGAAAGAACTCCTGGATTCTCAGGAGCTGATTTGCAGTCATTAATGAATGAAGGAGCTATTTTGGCAGCGCGAGAAAGTCGAAAAACAATTTCTCAATACGATTTAATTCGTTCAATTGAAAAAGTAATGTTGGGGCCAGAGAGAAGAAGTCACATTATGACTATGGAGGAAAAGAAAATAGTGGCTTATCATGAAGTGGGTCATGCTTTGGTCGCTTCTGTTTTGCCTAATGCTGATCCTGTGCATAAAATTTCAGTAGTTTCTCGTGGACGAGCCGCTGGTTATACTATTAAATTACCAGAACAGGAAAAAAGTTTACATTCTAAAAAATATTTCTTAGATGAAATTGCCATGACTCTCGGAGGTTTTTTGACTGAAAAAAAGATTTTTGGGGATACAACTACGGGGCCTTCAAATGATTTACAGATAGCCTCAGCTTTAGCTCGTGATATGGTTACTAAATACGGTATGTCTGAAAAATTAGGTCCCATTACTTTCGATAAAGGTCCCAAATTAATGATGGCCGATTATGTTGGAAATAAAAAAGAGTACTCGGATGATGTTGCAAAGATTATTGATCAAGAGGTTAATAGAATAATTAGTGAATCTATGGAAAAAGCCCAAAAGATTTTAGATGAAAATGAAACGGCTTTACATAAAATTGCTGAAAAACTAATGGAAGTTGAAACTCTTGAAAGAGAAGATTACGAAAAATTATTAATTTTAAATGGAATCGAGCCAAAACCAATTAAAAATGAAATTAAATAAATAAAGAATGGGCGAGTTTAAAAAATAACCCCAGTGAAATGTTTTTTAATTTTTTTATTAAAAAATTAAAAAATTCATTTTAAAACAAAATGAACCTGCCTGCCGGCAGACAGGTTGCACAGGGTCATATTTTTCTAATTCGCTTCGCTCATAACAAAAATATATAAGCTTATATAATTTAATCATTCGGATTATATGAAAATAAAAATATTACATAATTTATTTTCATAAATCCTCACTCAAAAATTATGAAACAAATAAATTTAAGCGAAAAAGAAATAAATAATAAACCTTTAACGATTGAAGAAATCGAAAAACAAAAAAGTTTTTTTAATAAAAAATTGAATTTAATTGAAAATGAATTTCGGGCTGGTTTTAATTTTATTAAAAAACAACCTAAATCAGTCACTTTTTTTGGTTCAGCTCGAGCCAAGGAAGGCGATAAATATTATCAAGCTTCACAAAAGATAGCAGAGGAATTGTCAAAAAATGGTTATACGATTGTTACGGGTGGAGGCCCTGGGGTTATGGAAGCTGCTAACCGAGGGGCTTTTGAACAAGGGAATTCTGTAGGATATTGTATTCGCTTACCAGAGGAACAAATTACCAATCCTTATGTAAATAAACATCTAAATTTTCATTATTTTTTTATTCGAAAAGTGATGTTAACTTTTTCTGCTCAAGCTTTTGTTTATTTCCCTGGGGGGTTTGGAACCATGGATGAATTTTTTGAAATTTTAACCTTATTACAAACAGACAAAATTAAAAAGGTTCCAATTATTTTATTTGGTAGTGAATATTGGAATAAGATTGATTCTTTAATAAAGAATGAGTTTGTTGAAAGATTTCATTCTATTGATATAGAAGATACTGAACTTTACACCATTACCGATGACATTAATGAGGTTTTAAAAATTATTAAAAGTACAAATTCTTAGATGTATTTAAATGAGGTTTTTTAATTCAATTAAAAAAATTTCCCGTATTTTTTTTCTAATTGCTCTTATTTATGGGCTTGATTTTGTGGCTTCTTGGGGTGCTGTAAATTTAGATATAGATACTCAAGGGTTGGACTTCGATAGAATTTTATTTGTGCAGGGGATTAAAACTACTAGTTTGGAATTAACTGCTTGGAAAAATGATTTAGAAAAAAACTTTCCTAATGATGAGATAATTTTTATGGATGAATTTGTTTATTTTTATTGGCAGGATGGTAAAACAGAAAAAATAGTTGAAAAAGGGACTAATATCTTAAATGATGGAAAAAGTACTTTAATTATTGCTCATAGTTATGGTGGTATTTTAGCTAAAACCATGATAGAAAGAGCTGAAAATGCTAATGTGGTTAAGTTAATAACCATGGCTTCGCCAAATAAGATGGAATCTTTTGGAATTAAAAACTCCAAAGAATTTTTAGGCACACCAGAAGATGTTGATGTTCCGACCATTTCTGTGGGTGGTTTTTTAGACCCTGTTGTGTTGTTTCCTAAAACTAATATAGATAATTCTGAACATATTGATTTATGGTCAGGACATACTGGTTTCTTATTTAATAAAAATGTTCGTCAGAAGGTTTTGGAATTGGCTCTTGGAATAAAAACTGATATAAAAAATTAAATTATTGACAAAAAGCCAGTTTAGTTTAATGTAGATTGCAGGGTTCTTAATATTAAATATTTTTACATAGAGAAGGAGAAAGAATTGAAAAAAATAATTTTTTGTATTCTTATTGTTTTGTTTTGTTTTCCCTTGAGTGCGAAAGTTGAGGATAAAAGTTTTTTTAAATCTAATTTAATTCTTTCTTTTAGCGCTGATCTTTCTGTTTTTTCTTTTACCATAACTGATGTTGTGGAGGCTTCTTTCTCAAGAATTGACGGAGGAGAAACCGTTTTGAATTTTATTGGGGCAGAGAGTGGTCTTTCGTTTTATACGGAAGCGACTATCTATAGACTGGTGGTCGTCGGTCCCGATGGGAAAAAGAAGTTTTGTACAATATCTTTTGAAGATGCGAAATGAGGGGAAACACCCTGAGTAATTGAATTTGCTCAGGGTGTTTAAATTTGTATTTACGATATTGGTTTTGGTTTCAAGACTTTTTATTTGTATGGAAATTTTAGTTTAGAGTTATTGAGGTTTGTAAAATTTAAAAACTTTGTGCGTGTGCTAGGACTCGATATATAGATTAAAAAACTTTGTGCGTGTGCCAGGACTCGAACCTGGGACCACAGAGGTATAAGCTCTGCGCTCTACCAACTGAGCTACACACGCACAAAATTTTCTAAGATCTATATAATTTCATCGTTCGGATTGTATGAAAATAAATTTTCATAAATCCTCACTCGAAATTATAAGCTCTGTGCTCTACCAACTGAGCTACACACGCACAAAATTTTCTAAGATCTATATAATTTCATCGTTCGGATTGTATGAAAATAAATTTTCATAAATCCTCACTCGAAATTATAAGCTCTGCGCTCTACCAACTGAGTTATGCGTTCATAAAAACTTTCAATAATATTCCATTAGAATTAGAGATTATATATCTCTACTAATTCATCCATGAATAAACAAATATTATCTTAAAAAATGTATTTTCGCAATTTTATTGTCTTAAATTGTATGTTTTTAATTATTTACTTTTTAAGTATAATAGTAATATATGTTTAAACAATTATTTATGAATATCTCTGAAAAAGAGAAAACTGAGGCTGTAGAAAATCTTTTTGGGCATAGTGCTCCTAATACAAATTTTTTTCTAATGGTAACTCTTTCTGTCTTGATGGCCACTTTAGGTTTATTAGCTAATAATTCTGCGGTGATTGTAGGGAGTATGTTGATTGCCCCAATTCTTTACCCGATTTTAGGTTTATCTATGGGAATTATCATGTCAGATCATACTTTAGTTTTTAAATCTTTTATGACTATGGCAAAGGCAGTTGTTTTGTGTGTTATTGTTGCAGCGGGAACAACTTTACTTTTTTCTTCTCAGTTAGAAGAATTAACCTTTGAAATTTTTGCTCGCACAGAACCATCTTTACTTTCAATGGCAATTGGAATCGTGGCCGGGTTAGCAGCTGCTTTTGCTTTGGTTAAACCTAAAATGAGTGAAACTCTTCCTGGGGTAGCTATTTCAGTAGCTTTGGTTCCCCCTATCGCGGTAGTAGGAATTGGTTTAGCCACTTTTGATATGTCGGTAATGATGGGAGCTTTACTTCTTTTCTTGGTGAATATTATTGGAGTCGTAATTGCTGCAGCTGTAGTTTTCTCAATGATGAATTTTTATGTTAAAAGAGAAATAGCTAAAGCTGTGGTGCAAAAAGAGGAAAAAGAAATTTTTAAGGAAGCAGAAAAAGTTAAGGAAAAAATTATTTAATGATTTTGTAAGATTGGTTTTCCATACTGTTTAATTAATTTAGTTGCTGGACTGCTTCGTGTCTCGCAGAGACGGTTAGAAACTAGACCTGCTTGCCGGCAGGCAGGTCCAGAAATAAAAGATATTTTTAAAAATTTAAATTAATTACAAAGGCGACCGCGGAGCGGTCGCCTTTGCTTTTATATTATTTTTAATATATTCTCTAAATTAGAATGTTAACCTTTAATATAAGGAGAAGAGATATGAACGAGGTTAGAAAAGTACGCGAGAAAATCATGAGTTTATCAAGAAATGGTAATCTTCATGGTGGTCCTTGTGAAAGATGTGGTGATACAAGATTTACTGTTAGGTACACGGTTGAAACTTCTCAAGGCAGACGAACCTCTGTTTTTTGTGGAAGTTGTGGTTATGACCCGATGTTGGAATCAATGGAAAAAGTGATTCCGCATCTTTCGGCCTAGGAGGCGTGTTATGTCAGACGAACTTACAGATTTCCTTGGCGAAAATTTTATTTGTGGAAGTTGTCGGGAAAGATTTTCTAATGGAGATTCTTGCCCAGCTTGTGGAAGTTATTTAATTCAGGAAAATTTTATTTCTACGAAAGAAACTACCCCAGACGAAGAAAGCGTTTGGTATACAATGAGGATTGGAAAAGATGGTAGAGTTGTCTATGAATTTCCTAAAGCCAAAATTGATTCAAAAAAAATTACTCCCAGTGAATAAGTTTCTCAATCTTGGAGATTTTCTCCATAACCAGAGGGTGATTCGAAAGCTTCGGATCATCCTCTATTATTTTTTGAGCTTCAGTTCGAGAAGCTTCCACTAATTTTAAATTTTTAATAGCTTCCATGGCTAAATCAGAAATACCCCATTGTTTAGAGCCAATTAATTCTCCGGCGCCTCTAAGTTTTAAATCTATTTCCGCTAATTCAAAACCATTTTTAGCTGTGGTAAGGGCTTTTAATCTATCTATAGTTTTTTCGGCTTTACTGTCACTGAAAACATAACAATAGGCTTGGTGATTGGAGCGAATTACTCGTCCACGAAGTTGATGTAATTGAGCTAATCCAAACCTTTCTGCTCCTTCTAAAATAATAATTGTCGCATTCGGAACATTGATTCCCACTTCAATTACAGAGGTAGCGACCAAAATATCAATTTTTTTATCTTTGAAATCTTCCATAATCTTTTCTTTCTCTGAGGGTTGCATTTTACTGTGCAAAATTTCAATATTAAATTCAGGAAAGATTTCTTTTTTTAATCTTCGAGCTTCTTCTGTGACGGATTTCATCCTTAGGGCAGAAGCTTTGTTTGGATCAGGTTCTTCTATACGAGGGCAGATGACATACATTTGTCTCCCGTTTTTTAATTCAGCTCTTATTTTTTCATAGGTTTTATTTCTTTGTTGCGGAGTGACGATTTCAGTGATTATGGGTTTCCTTCCGTGAGGCATTTGGTCTAACAGGGTTAAATCTAAATCCCCATAAATACTTAAGGCGAGAGTGCGGGGAATAGGAGTGGCTGTCATTGATAATAAATGCGGACTTAACGCAGACTTATACGATTCTGTTTTCCGCATTAGTTTTTGGCGTTGCATCATTCCAAATCTATGTTGTTCATCAATAATGACATAGGCAAGATTTTTAAATTGCACAGTTTTTTGAATGAGAGAGTGAGTTCCAATTAAAATTGGAATTTCTCCATTAGCTACCCATTTTAAAAGTTGAGCACGAGAAATTTTAGTCCATTTAGTCGGATCTACTTTAGAAGGAAATTTACGACAACCAGAAGAGGTAATTAAGCCAATATTAATATTGAGATATTCAAAATATTTAATAAAAGTTTCAAAATGTTGTTTGGCTAAAATTTCGGTTGGCACCATATAGGCTGTTTGGAGATTGCCATATTTTTGTCCTTTAGGTTGAGTGGTGGTCACCGCATACACTGTGGTGGCGGCCACGGCGGTTTTTCCTGAACCCACATCTCCTTCTAAAAGACGATTCATGGCAAAATCTTTTTTGAAATCTTCTAAAATGGTATGAATAGATTTTGTTTGTGATTCTGTGTGTTCAAAGGGGAATCTATCGATGAAAGATTTTAATTCCTTTTCATTTTTAGAAATTTTGAAAGAAGGATTTAATTGATATTCTTTTTTCATTTTGGCTCGGACTATGGAAACAAAAAATATTTCTTCAAAAGCAAATCTTTTTCTAGCGGACAAGGCATCGTTTTTCTTTTTGGGAGTGTGAATCCAAATGAGAGCTGTTTTAAGAGAGGGAAGGTTGTATTTTTTTAAAATTTTTTCTGGAAGGGGGTCTTTTATTTCGTCTAAAATTCCATTAGAAAATATTTTTAGAATAGTGTGGTAAATCCATTTAGAACTTAAGCCACGAGTTTCGGGGTAAACAGGAAAAATAAAATTATCTTTATCAGATTTTTTTTCTTTTAATAAAGAATTATCACTGACAACGGGAAGAGAAGATACATTTTCATATTCTGGGTTGGCTAGATAAAGTTTTCCTTTTCTTTCAGAAATGGTGCCTGTGAATTTGGCGTAAGAACCCTCGGCTAACATTTTGGAGATATAAGCTTGGCGAAACCACACTGCTTGAATGGTTCCAGTAGCGTCTTCAAGAACCGCTTCAGTCATGGGAATTTTTTTGTAATAAGCCTTAGAAGCTTTGATTTTTTTTAACTTGAGCATAAAGCACTATTTTGTCGCCTTTTTTTAAACCAGAAATTTCTTTAAGATCCTCATTGCTTTCATAACGATTAGGAAAATAGAAAAGTAAATCAGCAATATTAGCCAAACCAAGCTTTTTTAAGGCTTTTTTCTGAGTTTCGGTGGTGCGAAATTCTTTTGTGATTGTTGAATTTAACTTCATCCAGTTAGAGATAATCTATAAAAAATAAATAATCTCAAATTAAAATAATAATCTTTATTTCCCGTTTTCTTCTTCTTTACCTCTTCCTTTAATGGGATTCATATGTTATGTTTTAAATAGTAGTATAAATTAATTTTAAAATAAAGGAGATTGTTATGGATGTTATTCTTATTGTTGTAATGATAATAGCTCTCATTGTTGCAATTTTTTTTGTTTATAATCTTTGGAAGTTTTTAGAGTTTACACGGAAAAGATTTAAAGATCACGAGGAGAGAATCACAAGGATAGAGGAGATCAGGAAAAAAAATGATATTGAGATTTTTATTGATTAATTTTTTTTAAAAAGAATGATTAAGCGGAGGTCGTGATGTACATCATAGAATACAGTGGTGTTGTTTACGCGATTATTATTTTGGTAATAATCTTTTTAAAGTCAAGGGTCTCCAAACACAAGAAAAAGAAATCAAACTTGTTTTGTGTTAAAGGGGCTGATGGTAAACTTCGCCCGATTAGGACAAAACCTTTCGGTGAATATGATAAATAAGGAACAAATGAAAAAATTAATTTTATTTATACTTGCGGTTTTGGTAATAGGAGGGATTTATCTTTTTTATAAAAATGAAGAGGTTAATGAATTTGAAAATCCAATAGGAGAGGCTAATGTTCAAATAGCTAATCCAGCTTCTGTTTATTGTATTGAAGATATGAAAGGGGAATTGGAAATTATCACAGATGAAAATGGAGGACAATCAGGTCTTTGTCATCTTCCTGATGGGACTTCCGTAGAAGAATGGGAATTATTTAGAAGTAATAATAATTTATAAATCAATATGTCAAAAACACTAGAAAATTTAGCCAAAGCTTTTATTGGAGAAAGTCAGGCCAGAAACCGTTATACTTTCTATGCTAAAACCGCTTTTAAAGAAAATCTTTTTGAGATTTCAGATATTTTCATTAAGACAGCAGATAATGAAGCTCAACACGCCAAAGAATTGTTAAAAATGATTAAGAAAATTCAAGGCGATCAGATAGAAATTAAGGTAGAAGTAGAAGTACCAAATGTTTTTGGGACCACAACTGAAAATCTTAAATCAGCTATTGCTGGAGAACATCATGAAAATTCAGAAATGTATCCAGAGTTTGGGAATACCGCTCAAGAAGAAGGTTTACTAGATGAAGCTGATAAATTAAGGGCGATTGGTTTTGCTGAAAAACATCACGAAGAAGTTTTTGCTAAACTTTTGAATGATTTAGAAAATGGAAAAATATTTAAGAAAGACGAAGAGGTTAATTGGGAATGTCAAAAATGTGGTTATTTACATACAGGAAAAGAAGCTCCAGAAAAATGTCGTTCTTGTGGACATCCAACGGAATATTTTAGAGTTTATTGTTAAATATGAAATTTTTCAAAAATAAAAAAAGTTTTATTGTTATTTTAATTTTTATTTTTATAGGATTTTTGTATTGGAAAACTGGTTTTTTACAAAAAAATAAAATTGACGAAATTGATTTAAAGAGGTGGCAATATGATGAAGACGGAATTATTGTTGGTGCAAAAGAATTTACTCTAGATGGTAAAAATGACACTTGTTGGTATCTTATTCATGGTTATAGCTCTACTCCTAATGAAATGAGGGAATTGGCTAATGTTGTTTTTTCTGAGTTTGGAGAAACGGTTGTGGCGACAAGATTAAAAGGGAGTGGAGAAATTCCTAGTCATATTTTAAATCTTTCGTTGGTTGATTGGTATGAACAGATTTCTGATGAATTTGATGTTTTAAGTAAGCAATGTAAAAAAGTTAATTTAGTCGGTTTCAGTTTTGGGGGAGCTCTTTCTGTTCGATTGGCAGAAAACAAACAAGTAAATAATACTTATTTACTTAGTCCTTATTTATTTTCTACTTATAAATATTATATGGTTTTAAGGCCGGAAATTTACTTAGATATGTTTGCTGATTTTTTAAATTATAGTAAAAAAACCAAAATTGGACAGATAAATTCTGCAGAAGAACTTAAAAAACATATTGCCTATTGGAATATGCCGTTTGAACCAATTAAAAATTCCCAGTCATTTTTAGAAGAGATTAAACTGAATTTAAATAAAATTAAAAGTCCTGTTTTGTTGCAACATTCTGAAAATGATATGGTGAGTGATGTTGAGAGTTCAAATTATATTTATGAGAATATCAGTTCTGAAAAAAAAGAAATTGTAATTTTTGAAAAATCAAATCATGTTATTTCTGAAGATTACGATAAAGAAGATGTTTTTAATAATATAATTAACTTTGAAAAAAATACCCGTTAAATTAATTTTCTATGAAAGAACATTTAAAAAAAATATTATTTTTAATTATAATCTTATTTATTAGTCTTGGTTTTTATCATGTTTACAAAAGTCTGCCTGAGGGAATTAGTTTTAAGGGAGAAATTTTTAAATCGACGGAAGAAGAGATTTCTTTTCTCTATGATCTAACTTATGAGAAAGATGAAAAAAGAATTTATGATCAGAAAATTTTTGAGAATGTTTTTGAAACCATTGATAATGCTAAAAAATATATTTTAGTTGATATGTTTTTGTGGGGAGACGGTTCTGGTAGTTCTGAAAGAGACCTTGCTCAAGAAATGACAGATCATCTAATTGATAGAAAAAAAGAAATTCCAGAATTAAAGATTGTTGTAATAACAGATGTTTATAATACTGGTTATGGGGCTTTTGAATCAAGTTATTTTGAACAAATGAAAAAAGAAGGCATCGACGTTGTTTTTACTAATTTAGATGTGTTAAGAGATAGTAATTTAATTTATTCTCCAATTTGGAGAACTTTTTTTCAAATTTTTGGTGAATCAAAAAAAAGTTGGTTAGGTATTCCGGGGTATGACAAAGAGGGTTCCATTCGTTCTTTCGCAAGACTTTTAAATTTTAAGGCTAATCATCGAAAATTAATGTTAGCTGATTGTGAAGATAAAATGTGTTCTTTTGTTATTTCAGCAAATCCAGCTACTTCGGGAGCAGAATATTCTAATATTGGAATCTTTTTAAAAAATGATATTTATAAAGATATTTATCAATCAGAAAAAGCTGTTTTGAAAATGTCTGGGTATCTTTTAGAAGATTGGAATTTTGATTTTGTAGATTCAGAATCTGACCTTTCAGCGGATATTGAAACTCAATTTTTAACTGAAAGTAAAATAAAAAATTCTATTCTTGAAGAAATAAATGACAGTCAAGAAGGATATCAAATTAAAATTGCTATTTTCTTTTTTTCTGAAAGAGATATTATCAGAGCTTTGTTAGAGGCTTCTGAAAGGGGGGTTGATATTGAAATTATTGCGGATCCTAGCAAGCGAGGTTTTGGGAGAGATAAATTTGGGGTTCCAACTAGAATAGTTGTCGATGAATTATTTGTTAAATCTGGAGGGAAAATAAAGATAAGATATTATGATACTGAAGAAGAAGAATTTCATACAAAGATGATAACTTTTGTAAAAGGGGATAAATTAGTTTCTATTTTAGGTTCTGCTAATTATACTAGAAGAAATTTAAATGATTTTAATTTAGAAGCTGATATAAAAATAACAATGCCTCTTAAAAAAGAAATTTCTTTAGAAATTTTGGAATATTTTAATAAAATGTGGAACAATCAAGAAGGAAATTATACTATTGAAATGAGTTCGTTTGAGAAACCAAGTCTTAGAAGACAAATTCAATATCGATTGCAAGAATTTATAGGAGCTGGAACATTTTAGTTTTTAATTACTTGTAAACCCTTTATTCTTTTATTCTTATTGAAAAGGCGTTCTTTTGTGTTAAAATTAATTATTAATTAATAGTCTAACTAATTTTAAGATGAAAAAAATTTTAAGTTTATTGGCGGTGATTGTTTTGGGATCTGTTTTGTGGTTCTTTTTTGAACAACAAATAATGGATTTTTATAAATCCATGGGACATATCAAAAAGAATAACACTTTGGTTTTTAGCGATGAAAACACAGGTTTTTCTTTTAACTATCCAGATTATTTAATTTTTAGGACAAAAGGTGATACCTATGATAATAATATTTTTTCTTTAACTGTGGATATTGATGATATTGATAGTCTGAATTATTCTGGTTTTGATAAAGAGAAAATTAACCAAACAATTGTGGCTTTGAAAATGGGGTCCTACGGGAATAGCCCTGATCAATCTTTGCCAAAATCCGAAAGAATCACTTATTTAAAAGGAATGGGAGCTCAGGATTTTTTGGTATTATCTCGTTCTGATGTTTGTGATGTTGTTTTTGAAAGAAAATTAGTTTTTTACAAAAATAATAAGAGGTTTGTTGTTACTGTCAACGGTCCTAAAGATGAAATTATTACAAGTATTCCTGAGCATATGACCAAGGACGAGGAAAATTGTGGAGAAAATTCTGTGTGGGATATTGATCTTCAAAACAAATTTTATAATGATTTAGTAGCTGGTTTTAGTTCAGAAACAGCTCAGAAATGGTTTGGAGCAATGGATTCGATAACTGAATCAGCTAATTTTGCTGAAAAAAATTCTTTACTAAAGGGTGTTTGGGTTTCTGTCGCTGATAAAAATTCTACTATTGAATTTAATGATTCCACAGAAATAGATTTTTATAACGGAGTAAAAATGTCGGAAGGTGTTTATAGTTTAAATGAGATAACTAAACTACTAACGATTACTTCGGAAGTGGAAACTTTTAATTACAAAATTTTGGAATTAAGTGCAGAAAGTCTTAAATTAAGTTTTCTTCCTGAAGAAACTGTTTTAGAATTTGTGAGGGTTGAAAAATAAATAATTTATTTTATGAAAACAAATATAATTTTTCTTGTAATTATTGTTTTGTTGGGTTTTGTTTGGTGGAATGGCCAAAGACCAGTTTTGGATTCTTCTAATTTTCTTACTGAAGAAGAATTTAATCAAAGCGGACAAGTCAAAGCTGTAGAGAGTGAAATAGATTTATGGAATTTTTATGAGGTTGATGGAACCGATTTATCTTTTAAATATCCACATAACATTTCTTTTGCTGGCCGAGAGATGCAACTTTTTGTAGAAAATAAAAGAATTGATGATTTAGATTATCCTGGTTTTGATAAAGAATTGGTTTTAGCAACGGCGGAGTCTTTAAAAAATGGAGAATTTGGAGACAGTGATATTTTTGTTTTAGAATCTTCTAAAAAAGTTAGAAGTTTAGGAGAAATAAATGCTCAAGAATATATGGTGTTGTCGCGTTTTGAAGTTTGTGATGTGACCTTTGAAAGAAAAGCTTTGTTTTTTGAAAATGATAGAAGAATTATTATAACTGTCAAAGGAAATAAAGATGCGATTGTTGCATCAACGCCAGATTTTTTTGAAAAAAATAAAGAAAATTGTGGTGATGAGTTGATTTGGAATTTTGATAAAATGAATGAGTTTTATCAGATTTTATCTGAAGGAAAGGGGTCTTCTGAAGCTCAAGAATGGTTTAATTCTTTTGATAAAATAATGGGAACGATTGAGTTTGGGGAAGAACAAATTATAAATACAAAAAATTTATTAGAGGGTCAGTGGGTTTCTGCAGTTGATTCAAAATCACTAATTGAATTTGTTGGTAATGAAAGGATTGAATATTATAACGGTCAAGAACTGCGTAATATCCCAATAGCTTGGAAACACTTTTAACAAAAAAGTGTAATATTCAAGCATTATGTATACAAAGAATCCAAATATGCCTAAAGTTCGTAGAGATGCAGCTCACATGGTCTACAAAGGCTATGGAGTAAGAACT
>JAZDMO010000003.1:0-57974 GCA_043800905.1 Patescibacteria group bacterium | reverse complement strand
AGTTCTTACTCCATAGCCTTTGTAGACCATGTGAGCTGCATCTCTACGAACTTTAGGCATATTTGGATTCTTTGTATACATAATGCTTGAATATTACACTTTTTTGTTAAAAGTGTTTCCAAGCTATTGGGATATTACGGTGGACTTGACATATTAGCCGTTATCTGCTATACTAAAATGTCAATAGTTGAGAAATCGTCTTTTAACCCAAAAAGGGTGGTTTCTCGCTATTGTGAGGATCTGCTCTTTAATAAAACCTTTAAGGAGGTACAAAATGGGAGAAATTATTCAAATCGCATGTATTCAAATCGCATGGCAGACAATCGTGCTCATCAGTGGCTTTTATTTTGTAGTATCGGAACTGGAAAAAATCCGGAAAATTCTGGAAAAAAAAGAGAAATAACGAGAGCAGATCCGGTTCAAACCCAGAGCGTTGACTTAACAGTTGACGCTCTTTTTTCTTGTGAGCAAAAAATAATTTGAAAAAAATGTCGCCTAACTCGTTTTTATGCGAAGTTATTTTCGGATAAAAATATAAAATTTGTATTAAATACGAATATTTAGTATTATATTTTACAAATCAATTCGACCTTTATTTTGAATAATTTTATCATGGATAAATTATTAAAACAAACTAAAAATTTATTAAAATTAAGAAATTATAGTCCTAAAACTATAAAATCTTACTTATTATATATCAAACAGTTTTTAATTTTCTCTAAAAAGAGAAATATTAAAAACAAAAAAGAAGCCATTGAGAATTTTTTATTAGAAAAATTTGAAAAGAAACAATCTCCTCAAACAGTAAATCTGGCTCTAAATTCAATTAAATTTTTTTATAAAGAAATATTAAAAGATAACGGAAAAATTGATTTAAAATTTTCAAAAAGAAATAAAAAACTACCTATTGTTTTAACAAGAGAAGAAATAAAAGAAATTTTAGGAAATACCTCAAATATAAAATACCGGACAGCTATTGCTCTAGCCTATGCCGGAGGTTTAAGAATTAGTGAAATTCAAAATTTAAAAGTAAAAGATATAAATTTAAAAGAAAATATAGTTCATATTAAAAATGCAAAAGGTAAAAAAGATAGAATCACTACTTTTTCTCAAAAATTATCAACCGACATACAAAACATTATTTTTAATAAACAAGCCGATGACATCGTTTTTGAATCTAACCGTGGAGGAAAATTAACAACTCGTTCTTTTCAAGAAATTTTTAAAAAATCTTTAGAAAAATCTAAAATTAAAAAAGACGCCACCTTTCACTCACTTAGACATAGTTTTGCTACTCACTTGTTAGAAAACGGAGTTGATGTTAGATATGTGCAAGAATTGTTAGGACATAGTAATATAAGAACAACCCAAATTTATACTCAAGTGACCAATCCTTTATTAAAAAATATTAAAAGCCCATTTTAATTATGAATGAAACAAAAAACAAACCCCACATAGCCTTTTTTGGTAGCCCTGAGTTTGCAGTGGATATTCTCCAAGAATTAAAAAACAATGAAATATTGCCTGATTTGATTATTACTCAACCAGATAGAAAAGCTGGGCGAAAAATGATTTTAACTCCCCCACCTGTTAAAATTTGGGCGGATGCAAATCAAATCCCAACTCTACAACCAGAAAAACTAGATGAAGAATTTATCAATAAATTAAAATCAGAAAACTGGGATTTATTTATTGTGGCTGCTTACGGCAATATTATTCCTCAAGAAATTTTAAATATTCCAACCAAAGGAACTTTAAATGTACATCCTTCTTTATTACCTCTTCACCGAGGAGCAACTCCTATTCATTCAGCGATTTTAAATGGAGACAAAGAGACAGGTGTGTCTATTATCCTGTTAGATGAAAAAATGGATCATGGACCAATTTTAACCCAAGAGAAAATTACTTTATGGAAAAATTCTATTTCAGAAATGCCCACTCAATCAGAATTAGAAAAAACTCTCGCTCAGCTAGGAGCTAAATTACTTGGAAATAGTATCTCAAAATGGTTAAGTGGTGAAATTATTCCCCAAGAACAAAACCACGACAAAGCTACCTTTTGCGATAAATTAAAATCTTCTGATGCACTAATTGATTTAAATGATAATCCAGAAAAAAACTTTCTTAAAATCCAAGCCTTTGACAAATGGCCAAAGGCTCATTATTTTGAAAACAACAAAAGAAACATAATCACTCAAGCCAAACTAAAAGATAATAGACTTATAATTGAAAAAATAATTCCAGAGGGAGGGTCTGAAATAGAAATCTCCAAAAACATTTAAATCTTCACAAAACAAAATCATTATGTTATAGTGTCGTCTGGTAAAAAACAGCTCTTAACAAAAATCAAAAAGGAAATTTTAAATGGATCAAAAAGTTTTTTTTAAAACCGCCCCACTAGGAACAACCTTTTCTGTTGATGGAGAACAAGTAATCCTCATTGGAAAGAAAGATATCGAAGAAAAACTGGCAATAATTTATGTCAGCTACGATGGAAAAGATATTCTTGCCTCTCCAGAAGAATTCGTTCCAATTGCAGGTTTTGAAGCAACAGAAACAGCTGAGGAAATCTTCGACAGACTTTCTCTTTTAGAACCATCCAAGCAAGCAATTTTTTTTCAACTACTCGGTTCCAATGTTAAAAACCTTTTTAATCAGTTAATATAAAAATTCAACTGTATGAAAAGCCCAGTCCCACTGACCTTTGGTCAGCCGAGACTGGGTTTTATTTTTAAATATTTAAAGTTTTTTCACCACTTCAAAAATCTTAACCATTGCCATAGTATCTAAAGCACAATATTCTAACATATCTTTTCGAGTTTGTTCCTTTTCTTCCCCACTTTCCTTTAACATTTTTTCCCAAGCAGACATAGCCATAGTTCCATTTTGCACCGCTAAATTTTTATAGGAAAGTTCGGGTACTAATAAAGGTAAGATTTTTTTAATAGAAGCACTTCCAAAAGCTCGCGGATCTAAATAATCTTTTTGAAAAACTTCTTTTAAATCAAAAATTCGCTTATTTATATCTTGAAAAAAGTTTTTGTATTCTGGATGTAATTTAGCTAATTCATCATTTCTTCCTTTTTCAAAAGTCTTATGCCACACAATTACATTTCCTTTAGGACCAATGTTTTCCGATAATGATTTTACTAAGGCTTCAGTAGAGCTTTCTAAATCTTGAGCTAAATATTCAAAATGTTGCATCTCTCCGTTTTCTTCCAAAACATGAAGTGAATATTGAAAAACTATCTGCGAATTGGGATTATAACCATCTAAAGGTGGAATGGGTTTTAAAATAGTTTCATAGTCTAGAAAATAAAGCGGGTAAACTAATTGATTCAAAGTTTCTTGAATACTGTTTGCGTCTATTTGAATTTTTCCAATTTTTTGTAATTGCACTTTTATTCTTTGTGGTTCAGTTAATTTAAAATCTTCTGGAATGCCTTTGGGATCAAAAATATCCATATCTACTAATTCAGTTAATTTCTTTCCTCGCAAAATATGAGCGGTGGAATATTCTGGTACCTGCGGATTAAAATGAGCGAAACAATCACATCTCTGCCCAGCACTTTTATACAAACAAGAACAAGAAGAAAAATGTAAATCATCCTGAACCAACAGTTCTAAGGCCTTATCTACATGATAATAAACTTCAGGGTAATCATTTTCTACGGCTTCGTTTACATTAGCAAACACAAATAATTTTACATAATCCAGTTCGCCCTTTCTAATATAATCACGATTTAAATGGACAATATAACAATCTCCTATTTCTAAACCACTTTCCTGCAAAACTAATTTCTGAAAAGCCACATCTTTAATGTGATTGTGCATTACATCAGTTTTAATTTCTGAACTAGATTTGATTTCATAAATATCCCATTTTTTAATTTCGTCATTGAAACGCAACATATCCACTCGAGCCAAAAGATTTCTTTTAGTTTTAAAAGTTGGTTGAAATATAATTCCTTGTTTTGGAATTTCTTCTTGAGTTCTTTTAATTAAATAATCTTCGGAGCCAGCCAAAATCACTGCTGAAGGAAACATTTTTTTAACATATTCCTCAACCTCATAACCGTCATCAATTAATTTTTGCAAAAATTCATCAATTTCTCCTTTTTGGTATTCTTCTGGTTTTTTCTTTTCCAACCACAAACACTCAGGACAAATGAGATATTTTTTAAAATCTGTTTTAGTGAAATTCATATATTTTTGTTATTTAATATTTTTAGACTTGACTTACTTTACAAGTTTGCTAAGATTATAAGTATAAATGTTTGATTTAATCAAACGGCCGAGAAAGCCCCGCTTGCGGGGTTTTCGTTTTTTTATTTTAAACCAGCTATTTTTGTTAATTCTTTTTTCAATTCTATAAAATTTTTACTATCTATTTTGTAAATCATACGAGACAATCTTTTTGTACTAAAAAGCTTTATTTGTGATAAAACTGCAAAAGACTTTAAATCTTTATATAAGATAGGAAAATAATACTTCTTATTACTTTTATCAATACTAGTTATCGGAACGCCTAGAAAACATTCTCTATTAAAAACTTTCAAAATTAAAACCGGTCTTTCATAATTTTCATTTTTTCCATCTGCTTCAACCCCAATGTTTAATCCTAACGAAGACCACCATATTTCTCTATTTTTAGGCAGGATATCTTTATATTCTTCAAAATCTATCTTCTTTTTTATATTATTCCAATCGTCAAAATTTTTTGATTCTTTTTTCATTAAATTCATATTACAAAGTATAACAAAAAGTATTATTTTTTGATATTTTATATATATTGATAATTGTATTCTTTTATGTATACTATTATCAGAAACACATAACAGAAAAGGAGGCAAAAATGTTTAAATGTAATGTTATTCCAACGGTAGGTGAAGTAGTTTTAAATCAAATGGAAACAAACGGAATTTCTTCTCTATTGAAAGGAGTAAGAAACGGAATAATGAC
This sequence comes from Patescibacteria group bacterium, assembly GCA_043800905.1. Lineage (GTDB taxonomy): Bacteria > Patescibacteriota > Minisyncoccia > Phycocordibacterales > UBA12079 > JAHITU01. Next base: position 53,012 of record JAZDMO010000003.1, on the reverse strand, counting down.
AGCGTTGGAAGTAACCGATTCTGTTCCTTCTGAAAAATTAAAAGAAATTGCTTCTGGGTTGGTTATTGCCACAGTTAAAAAGCTCCTGCAAGACTAAACCCTAACTCCTTCATCCCAAACACCCGAATTTGCGCAAGCAGATTCGGGTGTTCTTTTTTTAAAAACTGGATTGCTTCGCTGAAGCCTGTCTGCCGGCAGGCAGGCTCGCAATGACGAAAACATTTTTCCGCATTGAGTCAGCGTATTATCCGCACAATTCCGCGTTTCCTAAAAATCAATATTTCTTAATCTATCAATCTTATCACTATTTCTGATTTTTTCATGAGCTTTGGCTTCAATCTGACGAATTCTTTCTCGGGTCACCCCAAATTCCTTCCCCACTTCTTCTAAAGTATGATTTACCCCATCTTGAATTCCGCTTCTCATTTCCAAAATTTTTCTTTCTTTTTGAGTTAAATCACTCAAAATATCTTGAATTTGATCTTTCAAAATTCTTTTAGAAGATTCTTGTTCAGGTGAAGCAATGGATTCATCTGGCACAAAATTTTCTAAAGTTGATTTTCCGTCACTGTCTTCCCCACCCACAGGGTTTTCCAAAGAAACAATTCTTCTATCGATACGAAAAATATTATAAACCTTATCTACAGGCAAATCCATTTCAGTGGCAATTTCTTCTGGTAATGGAGCTCGCCCTAAATCTTGAGATAATTTTCTAGAAACCTGTTTGTATTTAGCAATGGTTTCCACCATGTGCACAGGAATACGAATAGTTCTAGATTGATCAGCTAAGGCACGAGTAATAGCTTGTCTAATCCACCAAGTCGCATAAGTAGAAAATTTAAAACCTTTAGTATAATCAAATTTATCAACCGCTTTAAATAAACCCAAAGAACCTTCTTGAATTAAATCCAATAAAGTTAAATCAGGACTTCTACCTGTATATTTTTTAGCAATGGAAACTACCAATCTTAAATTGGCTCTAGCTAATAGGTTTTTAGCATCTTCATCGCCAGTTTCAATTCTTTTGGCTAATTCAATTTCTTGGGATTGTGTCAAAAGTTCGTATTGTCCAATTTCTTTCAAATACATCTGAATGGAATCATAGGAACGAGTATGTTTTCCTAATTTAGGAAGAAGAGCATCTACATCCGCATCCAACATTCCACCGCTTTCTAAGATGTCGATACCAGAACTTTCAAATTGTTCATAAATATTTTCTAAAAGAGAAACATCATCTTCAATAAAAGGAAATTCTTTCAAAATATTATCAAAAGTAACAAAACCAATTTCCTTCCCCTTTTTCAATAAAGCATTAATTTTGATTCGATTTTCATCTTGTTTTTTTGTCAACTTTTTAACAACCACTTTCTTTATAGGTGTCTTTTTGGTGACTGTTTTTTTTGCAACAGTTTTTTTAACCACAACCTTCTTAGGGGTTTTTGAAATAGGCTTTTTGACACCAGCTTTTGGGCTGGTTTTTTTAGCGATTTTTTTTGCAACCTTTTTTGTTTTTTTAGTCTTCAAAATCTTTTTGGATTTCTTATCCTTTTGATTTTTTTGGGTTGTTTTTTTGTTTTTTATTGTTTTTTTCGCCATATTTATATAAATTAACCCCTAATAATAATTAAACTAATTGATCCCTCTGTTTTGAATATTCACTATATAATTTAAATTTTTCTTGAGCAAGTTCTAAATTTCCTTCTCTTTCAGCCTCTTTTTGTTCTTCCATAATTTTTTCCATCAAATTACCTAAAAATTCATATTTTAAATTCAACAGTAATTCTTTAACCTTTCCACCTAAATCAGTGTTTTCTTCATACATATTTTCAATTTCAAAAACAATCGCGTCTTTATCTTTATCAGAAATATTTTCTATTTTTTCCCACATTTCCAAGCCAACAACTTGTGAAATTTCTGATGGAATTATTTTTACATCAATAATCTCTTTATTTTTTTGCCACCAATAAATCGCAGATAATTGTTTTAAAATACTTTGCAATCTATTTTTTTGAATCTTTGGTTTTTCTTTTGATTTTATGACAGAACTTTTCTCTTGAGGAATTTTGTTCTTTACCTTCTCCAATTCTTCCCTAATAGCTTTTTCTGGAACCTGCAAAAAATCAGCGATATCTTTAACAAAATTAGATTTTTCAATTTCACTTTCTATTAAAAGAAGAAGTGGTAAAACTTTTTTCTGAACCTCAGCCCCTAATTTTCTCTTATCAGTAATCTCTTTACCTAATTTATTCAAATAAAAATGAATAATATGTTTAGCTCCTTTTAAATTTTTTTGCCAAATATCTTTTTTATACAAAAGAGTATCTGCTGGATCTGAATTTTCTAAAATCTCTAAAAGCTTAACATCCATTTCCTTTTTTAAAGCAACTTGAGCAGCCTTAACTGCGGAAGAAAAACCAGCATTATCTCCATCAAAAGCTAAAACTAAATTATCAGAAATTCTTTTCAAAAGAGCTAAATGATTTTCCGTTAAAGCAGTTCCTGAACTAGCCACAGTATTTCTATAACCGGATTGATGACACATTACCAAATCCATCTGTCCTTCCACTAAAATAGAAAAATTATTTTTTCTAATATGATTTTTGGCAAAATTAAAACCATAAAGAACATTGGATTTACTAAATAACTCTGTTTCAGGACTATTAAGATATTTAGCCACTTCTTTTTCTGATTTAGCATGAGGATTGAAATAACGACCAGAAAAAGCAATCACTCGACCAGAACTGTCAAAAAGAGGAAAAATGATTCTCTCTCTAAAACGGTCATAATAACCATTTCCCTTCTCCCGAGCCTTAATCAGCCCCGCTTCAAGAATTTCTTGTTCCTTAAAGCCTTTTTTCTTCAAAAAAAGAAACAAATCTTCCCAAGCTTCTTTAGCATAACCAATTCTAAAGTCTTTAATAGTTTCTGTTTTTAAACCCCTATTGTTTAAATACGCTAATGCCTCAGTATTTTCTTTCAAATTATTTTCAAAAAAAATAGTTGACTCTTCCATGACGTCAAAAAGTCTTTCTCTTTTATCCCTTTTCTGAGGATTTTCTCTAACTAGTTCTACCCCAGCTTTATCTGCTAAAATTTTTAAAGAACCTTGAAAATCTACTCCTTCAAATTTTTCTACAAAAGAAAAAATATCTCCTCCTTCCCCACAACCAAAACATTTAAAAGTTCCTCTGTCAGGAGAAATAAAAAAAGAAGGTGTCTTTTCATTATGGAAAGGACATCGTGCTTTGTAATTGGCGCCAGCTTTTTCTAGCTTTAAATAAGCACCAATAACATCGACAATATTCAATCTTTCTTTTATTTTTTCAATATTATTCATCCCGTTAGAAATAAATTATTTTAAAAACACACGTGGTATTTATTAAACTTATAATTTTATAATCTCATTTATTCAACCGAAAACTTCTAACTGGATTCACCCTTAATCCTTTAAATAATATCTGGCATCATCTTCTTTTTTTTGTTTTAGTTTGTTTCTATTCTTCATCATCGTCATTCTCTACATCTTCTTCGTTTTTTAATGGCTGAACCATTTCCCACTTTTTACTTCCTTTAAATCCTGTTCCGGCTGGAACCAATCTTCCCACAATAACATTTTCTTTCAAACCAACCATCTCATCTTTAGCTCCACGAATAGAAGCATTAATTAACATTTTGGTTGTATTTTGGAAAGAAACAGATGATAAGAAAGAATGTCTGGTTAGAGAAACTTCAGTAATTCCCAAAACCATTTGTTCTCCCTTAGCTTCTTCTAAGCCTTCGGCTTTAGCTTTTTCGTTAGCTCTCTTTAAAATATAATCTTCTGCAACTGACCCCACAGCTAAATTAGTTCCTCCAGAATTTCTAATTCTTCTTCGAGATAACATTTGTTTAATAATAACTTCAATATGTTTTCTTGAAGTAGCCGCTCCTTGTAATTCGTAAATTTTAACTGTTTCTTTAATAATATATTCTTGAATTTCTTTTTTACCAGCATATTTAAATAATTCAGAAATATCAGCAGAACCATCAGTCAATAATTGTCCTTTCTTTACAATATCTCCGACAGCCACAGTAATCATACGGTTATAAGGAATATCAAAAATAACCTGTTGTCCTTTTTTAGAGCCCTTACTATCAACATCAGGAATAATAATAACAGTTTTTTGGTCATCATTATCGATAACATCGGTTACAGTTCCACTCACTTTACTGATAACTGCTGGAGTTTTTGGAGATCTTTTTTCAAAAATTTCTTCCACTCGAGGCAAACCTTGAGTAATATCTCCACCTTGAGTAGCGGTACCTCCTGTATGGAAGGTTCTCATTGTTAGCTGTGTACCCGGTTCTCCAATCGCTTGAGCCGCCACAGTTCCTGCAGTTTCTCCTAAATCAATTAATTTATTAGTACCTAGATCAGCTCCGTAACACTTCTGACAAATTCCTCTCGCTGTAGCACAAGTCATCGGTGATCTTACATCGACTTTCTCTACCCCAGCATTTTCAATTGCTTTAGCATCATCTTTAGTTAAAAGATAACCTTCTTTAAACAAAACCTTTCCGGAAGGATCCTTAACATCTTTGGCTAAAATTCTTCCACTAATATTTTTAGCTAAAGAGATTTCAATTCCAGAAATACTTTCCCTTCCCAAAGTAATATACTCTTTAGTTCCGCAGTCTTCTTCTAAAATAACTACATCCTGAGCGACATCAAAAAGTTTTCTAGTCAAATAACCAGCCTTAGCTGTATTCAAAGCAGTATCGGCAAGACCTTTTCTAGAACCATGGGTGGTAGTGAAATATTCAATTGGAGTCAAACCTTCTTTCAAACAAGAAATAACTGGATTTTCAATAGTTTCTCCAGCAGTGTTTTGAATCAAACCTCTCATTCCTGCCATTTGAGTGAACTGTCCGATAGAACCTCGAGCTCCTGAACTCCACATGTCAAAAGCGGAACCTTGAATATCCAAAGTTGCAGGAATTAATTTTTCAATTGCATCTTTAGCCCCATGCCAAATTTCAATATTCTTTCTGTGTCTTTCTTCTTTAGTTAACAAACCATCATTATATTGTGACCAAACTTCAGCTGATTTATTTTTTGAATCTTCAATAATTTCATACTTCTTTTCTGGGACAATCACATTATCAATTCCCCAAGTCACCCCTGATTTAGTGGCATATTTAAATCCAAAATCCTTAATCTTTCCAAGAATTGGAGCAATATTATAAATACCATAAACCTCAATTAAATCATTAGTTAAATTAGATAAATCCTTCTTACCAATAGACTGATTCATATAAGGATATTCCTTTGGAAGCACACTATTGAATAATAGACGACCAGCAGTAGTTTCAAATAATTCACCCTTGAACTGAGCATATTTTTCAGTACTGGTTGGTAAAACATGAATTTTAGCTCTTAAATCTAACTCGCCAAATTCATAGGTAATGATAGCTTCATTAACACTGGAGAAATATTTTCCTTCTCCCTTAGCACCTTCAACAATTTTAGTCATCCAATAACAACCCAAAGCCATATCCATTTTAGGATCAACAATTGGTTCCCCTGTTCCCGGTTTCAAAATATTTTTATCAGCCGCCATAATTTCTTTGGCTTCAATTTGAGCTTCTCGGCTCAAAGGCAAGTGAACCGCCATCTGATCTCCGTCGAAGTCCGCGTTAAAAGCCGCACACACTAGTGGGTGAACTTGAATAGCCTTTCCTTCCACCAATAATGGCTTGAAAGCTTGAATACCCAAACGGTGCAAAGTTGGAGCACGGTTTAACAAAACATATTTGTTTTGAATAACATCTTCCAAAATAGCCCAAACTTCTGGTGAACCTTCTTCAATCAAACGACTAGCCCATTTAATATTATGAGCCAATTCATCTTTCAAAATTCTAGAAATAACAAAAGGTTTAAATAATTCCAGAGCCATTTTCTTAGGCAAACCACATTGATCCAAATCTAGGTGTGGACCAACCACAATAACAGAACGACCAGAATAATCTACTCGCTTACCTAACAAATTTTGTCGGAATAAACCTTGTTTTCCTTTTAAATTATCTGCTAAAGATTTCAAAGGTCTTCTTTGTGATTGACTCATAGCAGAAGAACCTCCTGAATATCGAATGGAATTATCAATCAATGAATCCACAGCTTCCTGCAAAATTCTTTTTTCATTTCTTAAAATAACATCTGGAGCATTAATCTCCATCAATTTTTTCAAACGATTATTTCTATTGATAACCCGACGATACAAATCGTTTACATCCGATGTCGCATGTTTTCCGCCACTCAAAACCACCATTGGTCTCAATGCTGGAGGAATTACAGGAATATTAGTTAAAAACATCCATTCTGGTCTTACCCCTGAAGCCAACATAGATTTAACAAAAGATAATTGTTTGTTAAGTTTAACTTTTTTAATAGAACCGGCTTTTTCTAACTCTTTTTCCAAAGAATTTTTCAAAGCATTTAAATCAATTTTTTTACAAATATTATAAATAGTTTCAGCTCCAATCCCAGCTTCAAACATTGCCCCATATTTGTAAGAATATTTATTATAAGTAATTTCATCAAAAACAGCTCCTTCAGTAATAGATTCAATTTCTCTTTTTACATCTAAAATAAGCTCCTTCATCTTATTTTTAGATTTTGCATCTTCTAGATTTTTTATTTTTGTTTTAAATTCAGCTTCTACTTCCCTTATTATTCGAGCTTTTTCTTCCAAGTTAACATTAATTACAATATAACCTGCAAAATAAATTACCTTTCTTAAATCAGCCATACTAATATCCAAAATCAAAGCAATTCTTGAAGGAATACTTTTCAAAAACCAAATATGAGATACTGGTGAAGCTAATTCAATATGACCCATTCTTTCTCGTCTAACAATAGAACGAGTAATTTCTACTCCACACTTTTCACAAACAATATCTTTATAACGAATTCCTTTATATTTTCCACAATAACATTCATAATCTTTATCTGGTCCAAATATTTTTTCATCAAACAAACCTCCTTTTTCGCTTCTTTGAGTTCTGTAATTAATAGTTTCTGGTTTTGTTACTTCTCCATAGGACCATTCTAAAATCTTTTCTGGTGAAGCTAGCTTTAGAGTAACAGAATCAAAATCTAAACCAGAGATTTCTGATCTATCTTTAATTTGCTCTTTTTTATTTTCCATAGTATTTTTTTCCATATATTTACTGGCTCAAAAATGAGCTAAAAAATTAGTTAGATTTTTTTAAATCTATATCTAATGCTAGACCTCGCAAATTATTTAATAATACGTTAAATGAAGCAGGAATATTTGGTTCAGGAATTTTTCTTCCTTTAACTATCGCATCAAAAGCAGCCGATCTTCCAATAATGTCATCTGATTTAATAGTCAAAACTTCGCGCAAAATGTGAGCTGTTCCATGACCAAGCAAAGCCCACACTTCCATTTCTCCAAATCTCTGACCTCCTCTTTGAGCTTTTCCTCCCAAAGGTTGTTGGTTAATAAGTGAATAAGGCCCGACAGCACGCATATGTAATTTATCTTCTACCATGTGGTGAAGTTTCAACATATACATATAACCGACAGCAATATCTTGATCAAATTTTTCTCCAGTTAAACCATCATAAAGAGGCATTCTTCCGCTCCTATCCAAACCAGCTTTTTCTAATTCATCTTTAATTTCTTCTTCAGTTGCTCCTGCAAAAGGAGGCACAACAGCTTGATAGTTTAACTTCTTAGCAGCCATTCCTAAATGTAATTCTAAAATCTGACCCAAGTTCATACGAGAAGGCACACCCAACGGAGTCAAAATAATATCCACAGGTGTTCCATCTGCCATATAAGGCATATCTTCTTGAGGTAAAATTCTTGAAATAACTCCTTTATTTCCGTGTCTTCCGGCCAACTTATCTCCCACAGAAACATTTCTTAATTGAGCAACTTCTACATAAATTCTTTTAATTACTCCAGGTTCATTAATTTCTCCCTTTTCACGAGAAAAGACTTTAACATTAATTACAAAACCTTTCTTACCTCCCTTAACTCGTAAAGAAGTATCTTTCACGTCCTGAGCTTTTTCTCCAAAAATTGATCTTAACAATCTTTCCTCTGGGGTTAATTGAGTTTCTCCTTTAGGAGTAATTTTTCCAACCAAAATATCTCCCGGTTCAACTTCAGCTCCCACACGAATAATTCCATCTTCATCAAGATTTTTCAATTTTCCTTCTCCCACATTAGGAATATCGTGAGTAGTTACTTCTTCACCTAATTTAGTATCTCGGACATCTTCTACGAATTCTTCTACGTGAATAGAAGTAAATTTATCTCTTTTTACCAAACGGTCAGAAATAATAATAGCATCCTCGTAATTGAAACCATACCAAGACATAAAGGCAATTAAAATGTTTTGACCCAAAGCTATTTGTCCATTATCGGTTGAAGAAACGTCAGCTAAAATATCACCCTTCTTTACTTTTTGATTCAAATCTACCAAAGGACGATGACTCAAAGAAGAAAATGAGTTAGTTCTCATAAAATTAATTAAAGGATATTCTGTCTGACTACCGGTACTGTTCTTAATCTTAATCATTTTAGCATCTACATAAGAAACCACACCGCTTTCCTTAGCAATCAATAATCTTCCTGTTGCGCGAGCAGCTCTCTCTTCAATTCCAGTCGCTACCAAAGGAGCTTCAGGATTAATACAAGGAACTGACTGCTTCTGCATGTTAGATCCCATCAAAGCACGGTTAGCATCATCATGATTCAAGAAAGGAATCATAGAAGTAGCCACAGAAAAGGCCTGTTTAGAAGAAACGTCAATATAATTAACTTTATCTTTAGAAACAATTCCCGGTTTTCCATTGATTCTGACTTCAACGGTATCATGTAAAATTTTTCCTTTTTCATCTCTTTCCAAAGTTCCATCAGCAATAAATTTATCTTCTTCATCGGCAGCATTTAAGAAAACAACTTCATCAGTAATTTTTCCTTTTTCTACTTTAGCGTAGGGAGTTTCAATCATTCCAAAATCATTCACGCGAGCATAATTAGCTAAACGTAAAATCAATCCAATGTTTTGACCTTCAGGGGTTTGGATAGGACATAATCTTCCATAATGAGAAGGGTGTACGTCACGCACTTCAATAGATGCTCTTTCTCTCACTAAACCTCCCGGTCCTAAAGCTGACACAGTTCTCAAATGTTCCAACTCAGCCAAAATATTGTCTTGCAACATAAATTGTGACAATTGATTAGTGGTGAAAAATTCTTTAATTCTGGCCTGCAAAGGTCGAGTGCTTACAAACTGTACTGGTAAAGTAGCATCTACTCCCATAATAGACATTCTGTCTTGAATATTCCTTTTAATTTGGAACATTCCCACTCTGAATTTTTGTTGAATCATTTCACCAAAATATTTCAAACGACGAGAACCTAAATGATCAATATCATCAGGTTGAGCTTCTGGGTCATTATTCAATTTATTGATATGTTCAATAATTGTTACAAGATCATTTACATCAATATCTTTCCTTTCTAACTCCTTTCGATTCACAGCTTTACCAAATCTTTTATTAAAATAGAAACGACCAACCTTGTGTAAGTCATATCTTTCTGCCTCAAATAAACTTTTTACGAAAACCTCAGCATGGCTAGCAGTAGTTAATTCTCCATCTCTTAATCTTTTATGAATTTCAATAAATGACTCATCACGATTTTTAGCTCCGTCAGCTTTAAAGTTTTTCTCCATCAATTCTCTTAAATCCTTATCTTTAAATTGAGCCAAAATCTGTTCATCGGTTCCATCAGACAAAACACGCAAAAGAGAACTAATCAAAAACTTTCTTTTTCTATCAATTTTGACATAAATTAAACCATCAGACTCTGAATCAATTTCAATCCAAGAACCTCTATAAGGAATAATTTTTACTCCAAAACAAGTCTTACCCTTCAATTCTTGTGCGGTAAAAAACATTCCAAAAGATCGTCCTAATTGGGGTACCACTACTCTTTCTACTCCGTTAATGATAAAAGTCCCATGATCAGTCATCATAGGAAAATCAGTCAAGAAAATTTCTTGTTCTTTTTCAATTTTTAAAATTTTATTAGTTAATTTAACCTTAGCTTTAATCCCCGCTTGATAAGACATTTTATTGTCTTTTGCAAAGAACTCATCTGTCTTAGGTTTATTAAATTCAAAATCCAAAAATTCTAACTTAAATTTTTTGCCAGAGTAGTCTTCTATAGGGTTGAATTCTGTTAAAACCTCGGCGATACCTTTATCCACAAATTCTTGATAAGAAGCCAATTGAGATTCTACAAGATTGGGAAGTTCTACTAGAGATTTTTTATACTTCTTGAAATATTTTTGTTCCCGAGTTTTTTGTTTTGCCATAATAAAAATTGTTGCGATTTATAATGATAAATATCAAACTAATAACATCTTTAATTACACCCCTTTTAAATATAAAATTTTTTCTATTTAAAAGTTCTATATAATTAATAAAAAGTCCTTGTGTAGAAAAACAAGCCAAGGATCTTTGAAAAAATAAAAACACTTAACCACTTTTGGGTTGATTATTTTTTAAATATTAATAATAAATTTCGTCACAATCGCAACTCAATAGAGCGGGCAAAACTTCTAAGAGACTAGTTTAGCTTATTTTAAATAAGATGTCAATTGTTTTTTTAGAAAAAATGTGCATAGAAAAATAACCTCATTTTGTTTGACATCCCTCTAATTAAGTGGTATTTTAAAGTTATGAATCCCGTTAGAGATTTAGCGGGGTTAAAGATTAAAAGTTTAATTCGAGAACGTTTACCTTTGGTAAACTATCTCTAACGGGATGAATAAAAATTATTCACGACAAAATAATATGAATGGTTTGTCTGTCGCAAAGACAGGTATTTTCCCTATTTATGGAAATCCTTCATTTATATTTAGCCGTGAGTATTTTAAACTCCAATTCTAAAAATCTCTCCTTTTTAAAAAATCTCTTAAAAACCTCTCGGCTAAATAAAAACGCCGAGTTTTTTTGTTTAGCAAAACCTTTTAAGACCAGTTCTTTTACAATTTAAAAAAGGAGTGTGGCACATGAAATCAAACATCTGGAAAATGCACCTGATTAGTTTTGTTGCTAGTTTTAGTTTTATGGGAGGAATACTAGTTCCCTTCTTCACCGATTGGGGTAAAATAAGTTTTTCCCAAACTCTAACTCTACAATCTTGGTTTATGATTTGCTGTTTTGTGTTTGAGTTTCCTTCGGGTGGTTTTGCCGATCGTTTTGGAAAAAAGTTAAGCCTAACACTGGGATTGCTCCTGAATGGTATTGGTTTTTTGATTTATGGAAGTATCCCAAATTTTTGGATTTTCTGTCTAGGAGAACTAGTCCTAGCAATCGGATGTTCTCTGATTTCAGGGACAGAAAGTTCGCTTATTGCTTGTACCCTAAATAATCTTAATAGAAAACACCAAAAAAAGATTGTTTTAGGAAGAAACAAAAGTTTTGGAATGATCGGAATGTTAATTTCCGCCGCCCTAGGAAGTATTGTTGCTCATTACTTCGGATTACGCGAAGCTGTTTTAATCACTGCAACCTGTCCTTTAATTGCTTTTGTTATAAGCCTTACCCTAACAGAACCCAATAACGGAGTAAATCTAAAATCTTTTAAAGAAACTTTGATAAACGGATTTTTCTGTTTTAAAAAATCAAAAGCACTAACAATGATTACTTTTGATAAAATCATTGTTCAAGTTTTTTGTTTTTTTCTGATCTGGATTTATCAACCGTTTTTAAGACAGGAAGGATTAGAAATTATTTATTTTGGGACAATTCATGCTTTAATTTGTTTGTCTCAGATAATGGTTCTTTCAAACCTCCCAAAATTTGAAAAATTTTTTGGAGGGGACAAAAACTTTCTTTTCTTTAGTTCTTTTGTGTCAGGCTTGTTTTTGTTTTTGATAGGAATATCTTTAGGAAACATTTTCTTCAAAATATTTGGAATTCTTGTGATAAGTGCTTTCGGTTTATCCCGACCAACTCTATCAACCAACTATATGCTGGAACATATAGAAGAAGCTTACCAAACCACAGCTTTATCTTTTGCGGAAATGTTCCGTAAAATAATCACAGCTATCCTTTACCCTCTTGTTGGTTTTTTGATGGATTGGTCTATTAATTATACCTTTATTATTTTAGGAATAGCTCTAATCATTTTTAGTTTTATTCCGACAATAAAAAAAGAATATTTGGTGGGGTAATTCACCAAAAGAAAAAAGCGCTGACTCGGCAGCGCTTTTTTTCAATTTAAAATTTAAAATCTAAAATTCTAAATAATTTTTTTCAAATTGTTTAGGCAGTTTTTATTTCTTCAGCTGAAGTTTCTTCTTTAACCTCTTCTACAACTTCCTCAGCTACGGCTTCAACTGGAGTTTCCTCTACAGGAGTCTCGGAAGCTTCTTTCTCTGCTTTTTCCTTAGCTTCTTTTGCTTCTGCTTCAGCTTTCAATTTAGCTTCGTCAATCACTGGAGATTTTTTAGGTAAAACATTCTTTTTCTTTCCTTCAATCACTTTTTCTGAAACAAGAATATTGTGAACTGTATCTGAAACTTGTGCTCCTTGCCCAATCCAATATTTAATTCTTTCTCCCTTCAATTGTTTAATTTTTCTGATAGTGTCATAAAATCCAAGGTTTTCAATAAACTTACCACTTTTAGGTCCTTGTTGAGAATCGATTAAAAGAACCCTGTAAGAAGGATCGTGCTTTCTACCGACTCTTTGTAATCTTATTTTTAACATAGCCCATATGTTAGCAGAAATAACGGATAATGACAAGTATTTATTAAAAATTATTAACTTCTACTAAATTTCAATTTTTATATAACTAGACCTCGCTTAGTTTATTAAAATTTAAACTATTTCTTCTATATTTTTTAATTATTTTAAATAAGGATTTCTAATTTTTATATTATTTATATTATTATCTAATCTCTGAATTTCAAATCGTTGTTCATTAAACTCTTTAATAAAAACATCGTTTTGTTCAGATAAATTTGAATAAAAATCAAATTCCTTTATATTTGTTAAAATCACCTCTACAGCAACAGTAGCCACAATAAAGACAAGGGCCACAAGTACTCCAATAATAATATTATTATTTTTTGAATCTTGTTTTTCTATTGACCTTTCTAATTTAACAAGTCTATTAGAAACATCTTCAATCGAACTAGCTTGAGCCTCAACAAGACCAACTATTTCTTTTTTACTTGGAACCACCAACATTTTTATAATTCATAAAAACCCATAATTTCTAAAGAACCATCTTCTTTCTCTTCGGCTGCAATATCCCAATTTTTATAAAGATGAAAATTAATTCCACCCAAAACCACACCTTTTTGAAACATAACTCCAGGACCAAAACTTATTTTATTAACAGAGATATGTCTTATGGGCTCTAAAGAACCATCCGAATTTTCTCTAAAAATTTCTGAAAATTTAAATTTCTTCATATTAATTTAACTTAAATATTTACTATTATCTCCATTCTACCACAAAATTAAAAAATTCAACCTACCTATATGGGCAGGTTCAGGAGAGTTATATTGCTTGTTCGTCTTGAGTGGAAGTGATTTTTTGGTGGGGAGGAAATTCTATCGACTACGGGCGTAGCCAAAGAGTTTTAATAATATTGATTTTTTTTGTTTTCTGGTATTATCTCCATTACCGAATGAGGGTTGGATTGCTTCAGCAACTCAATGGTAAAGAGTAGGTTAGTGGTAAAAACCCACGCTTGCAAATCCAACCCTCATTTCGGACTAAAAACAGTTCTTTTTTGAGGAAGATAACCATCTTCAGCCATCAGGAAAAATCCGCGGGTGACACTTTTATTAGGTCACCCTTTTTTATTTCAATATTTAAACAAAACAGGCGACCGCGAAGCGATCGCCTGTTTAAATTTATAATTTTTAATTTTTCATTTATAATTTGAAATAATTTTAGACTAAAATTATTTCATTGGTTTCATAATAGGAAAGAAAACGGTATCTCTTAGATTTGGGGATTCGGTTAAGATGGCTACCAATCTATCAATACCCATTCCAAAACCCGTCATTGGAGGCATGCCATGTTCCATAGCTTCAATAAAATCATTATTCAAATCCATAGTCTCTTTGTCTCCCTTTTTTTTCAATTCTGCTTGTTTTTCCAAAAGTTCACGCTGAATCACAGGATCAATCAATTCGGCATACTGATTAGTGATTTCTGCCCCAGCAATAATCAACTGAGCTACTTCAGCGGTTCCATCTTCATTTTGCATTGCTAAAGGCTTCAAAGACCCTGGATAATTCATCACAAAAGTTGGTTGAATTATTTTATGACGAGAAGATTTTTTAAAAATAAAATCAAGTAAATTTCCATTTGAAGTTGCTTCTAAATCTTTTTTATCAAAACCTAATTTTAAAGCATTTTCTTCTATTTCTTCTCGCGAAGCCCCCTGAGGATCCCAACCAGTATTTTCTTTTATTAAATCATTAAATTTTATTCTTCCCCATTCCCCACCTAAATCAATTTCCACTATTTTATCGTTGGCATCAATAATTTTAAATTGAGTCTTCCCCACTATTTCACTGGCAACAGTTTTTATCATTTTCTCAGTCAAAGCCAAGTTGTATTCCAAATCTTGATAAGCTTTATACCATTCCAACATAGTAAATTCTTGCATATGAGAAGAATCTGAACCTTCATTGCGGAAATTTTTTCCAATTTCGTAAACCGCTGGATAACCCGCAGTCATAATTATTTTTAATTCAGCTTCCAAAGAAATTCGCAAAACCATATCCATATCATAATCGTTATGATGAGTTTTAAAAGTTTCCGCCATAGCTCCTGAGGCCTGATTTTGTAAAATAGGAGTTTCTACTTCTAGAAAATTTTCCGCATTTAAAATTTCTCTTATTTTTGCTACTACTTGTGAACGAATTTTAAAACTTTCAAAAACTTCTGGATTACTTAAAGCATCTAAATATCTTTTACGATACTTCTGCTCTATATCTTGCAAACCGTGGAATTTTTCAGGTAAAGGTCGCAAAGCCTTTGAAATTACTTTCCATTCCGAAACTTCTACTGAAGCCTGTCCTCTTTGAGTAATAAACAATTTTCCACTAACTGAAATAAAATCTCCGATATCTACCACTTCTTCAAAAAAAGCAAAGTCATCATCGCCCAAAACTTCTTTTTTCAAAACAGCTTGAAATGTTTCTGTGCCATCAAAAAAATTTAAAAAAAGCAAAGCCCCTTGTCCACGTAAAGACATTACCCGTCCAACCAATTGAACTTCTTTTCCTTCTTCAAAATTTTCCGCCACTTCTTTTAAAGTATGTGAAAAGTCAACAGTAATCGCATAGGCTTTTAATCCTTTCGTTTCCAATTTTGCTTTTTTTTCTAAACGAATTTTTCTTATTTCTTCTAATGAGGCCATTTTTTTGTAGATTAGTTATTAGCTTTTAGTTTTTAGGAGAAAAACCACTTTATGATTTTTCTTTACTTTAGTATATTAAATTTTTATAGGGTTGGCTAGCTTAAGGATATATTATTGGAAAATCCGTCATTGCGAAAAGTGAAGTGTAACGGAACGACGCGGTAATCCAGACTTGTGAAATCACGAAGTGATTTAATTAAAAAAACGCTGGACCTGCCTGCCGGCAGGCAGATTGCTTCGTAAATTCGCAATGACGATTCACGGAAAGGAATGAAGAAGAAAATCTTACATCTATAAAAAAATGAAAAAAGGCGGCGGGCTTTAGCCCGCCGCCTTTTCTTTAATTTAAAATCTAAAATTTAAAATTTTTAATTCATAAAATAAGATTTAAAAATCTTATTTTATGTCCAAAATCTTATAATCTTGAATTCCACGAGGAGATTTAAAAGAAAAACTTTCGCCCTTAGTCTTCCCTAACATCGCTTGAACCAAAGGAGAGGAATTAGAAATTTTATTTTGAGACATATCGACTTCTTGACTACCGACAATCGTATAGGTAATAGAATTTTTTTCATCTTTTTTTTGCAATGTAACAATAGCCCCAATATCAACCTTTCCGTTTCCACTACTTTTTTTCCCCAATAAAACTGCATTTTTTAAAATAGCTTCTAAATCCTTAATTCTTTTTTCAATATTAGCTTGTTCTTCCCGAGCTTGATGATATTCAGCATTTTCACTCAAATCCCCCAAGGAACGAGCTTCTTTTAAATTATCAGCGACTTCTTGTCTACGTGTAGTGCGCAAAAAATCAAGCTCATCTACAAGCTCACGATGTTTCTGTTCTGTTAAATATTCTTCTGAATTTTTCATAAGGCAAAGATATTTATCTATAAATTCATATTTAAATATGAAGAGATATTATAGCAACAATAATGTCAATTTACAACAGACCTTTTGTCTTTCTTAATTGTAGAGAATCATCTAAATTAAGTCAACAAAAAACCTAAATATAAAATTATTTAAAATATTCAGGGGTATAAACATTCATCCATTCCAACATTTGTCGCATTACATAAAGACCTCCAATTTGGTTTTCTACAGGGCCCTCTTCCATAATTACCACAAAAGCATACTTAGGTTTTTCTGAAGGGAAAAAACCAGTTATCCAAGAATTGACTTTATCTTTTTTTACACCTCTTTCGGCGGTCCCTGTTTTAGCTGATACATTTACAAAAGAAACATTCAAACCCTTAGCTGTACCAGTTAAAATAGCTTCTCGCATTCCTTTCTGAATGACATCAAAATATTCTTCTTTGATATCAATTAATTCACATTCGTCATAAGTCATCTTATTTTTTAAAATAGTAGGACGAAAAAGTTTCCCCTTATTAGCAATCGCACCAACCGCTTTCACCACTTGTAAAGGAGTCACTTGAAAACCATATTGCCCAATTGCAGTGTGATAAGTATTTCCAATAAGCCATTCTTCTCCAAAAACGTCTTCTTTCCATTGAGGATTAGGAACCAACCCTCGTTCTTCAGAAAAAGCTTCAATTCCTGTTTCTCGACTAAAACCAAAAATCTTTACATACTCATTAATTTTTTCTATACCTAAACCTTTTTGATCTTCATAGCCACCCCCAACTTCATAAAAATAAACATCGGAAGAAACAGCCAAAGCTTGAATCATATTAACCCAACCATGTGCTTTCCAATCTTTAAAAACAGTTTTTTGATCTGGAAAATATGGATTTTGAATAGAAATAGAGCCTGTACTTAAAATTTGTTTTTCGGGCGTAATAATGCCTTCATTCAAAGCTCCTAAAGCTAAAAATGGTTTAATAATTGACCCTGGGGTAAAAAGACCAGAAGTAACCCGATTCAAAAATGGATTTTTTTTATCGTTAGAAAATGATTTAATTGCAACCTTATCCTCTTTCTCTGTCATAATTTTAGAATCAAATTCTGGATAAGATACCATTGTAATGATCTCTCCATTTTCCACATTCATAATGACCCCAGCCCCACCAATAAAACCTACTCTCTCTGATAATTCTTTCATATATCCGTACATAGCATTTTGAAGACGATAATCTAAAGATAACACCAAGCTTTCTCCTTCCTTAGCTGGTCTAGTTGTCGATTCAGATTTAACTTCAAAAAGAGCATCTTTTTCTACAATTTTTAATCCAGTTTGCCCACTCATTTTTTCATTAAAAAAATCCTCGACCCCTCCCATGCCTAAAAATTTATCTTGAAAATAATTTCCAGTGCTATCTTTTTGAGGATAACTAAGATAACCCAAAATATGTGCGATCCCTTGAGTATCAAGATATTCTCTTTTCAAAAAATCTTGACCTTCTATTTTATCAGGAGAATTCCAAGCTAAAAGAACTCCATTTCTATCATAAATAATTCCTCTCTCCGGAAAAACAATAGAATGTTCCAGACGATTATTTTCCCCTTTCTCTAGCATTTCTTCCCCATGAATAATCTGCAATTTATCTATTTTAAAAATAAAAGAAATTAAAATTATAGAAAAAAAAGCTCCCACAAAGAAAATAGTTCTTTGAGAAATTGTTCTTTCTAATTGTCCTTCAAATTGATAAACATTAAACTCGGGTAAATTACTTGAGTCTAAAAAAATGTCATCAGGATTTATAAAATCCCCAAGGTCTTTCCATCGATAATTCTTTCTAAAAAAATTAAAAAACATTTTAATACAACCTTAATTGATTTCTAAAAAACTGAACCAAAAACAAAAACAAACTTGTAATGATAAAAAAAATCGGCAAATTATACAGCACTTCTCTTGAACTAAAGTATAACAAATCAAACATTAACGAAAAAACTAAAATTTCATAAAAAAATGGTTTTTCAAAAATAACCACTAAACATAAAATTAAAAAAAACCACCAAGGGGTCAAAAAGAGACTCAAAAAAATGAAACTGTCAAAAATTATTCTTTTTGTAATAGCTCTATCCATCTTAATTCAAAAATATTTACAGGGCTTCTAAATAAAATAGTCTGAAAAGGATCTTCGGGTTTAATCTCAATATCTTCAATAACTCCAAGAATTTTTATATCTTCATCTGGTAAAGTAACGAAGTCTCCTTTATTTATCTTAACATCTTGAGGTAATTTAATCTCAAACATTAATCCCCCTAAACCTTTTGCTTCTGCCAAAATTTTATTAAATCCAATAGCCACCTCTAAAATATCTCCATAAAAAGAAAATAATTTAATTTTAGAAGAGTGCGGGTAAACTTCTTCAACCTCCCCGACAATAATACTTTGACCAACTAAGGCTCTATCTCCAATTTTAACTCCAGAGTCCAGCCCCGCATCCACAAATAAATTATCATAAAAAGATAAACTGGGTTTAAGGAGAATATTGGTTAAAATAATACGAGAATCATTCTTCTTATCCAAAATTTTTTTAATAGCTAAATTTTCTTCTTCAATTAAATTATAATTGACAAGTTTATAAGAAAGATAATTAGCTTTTTCGCGCAAAACATTATTTTCATCAATCAAAGTTTGTTTACTTTTCAAAAAAGAAATAAACTCTTGTGATTCACTTAAAATATAATTTTTAATCTTCCACAAAGGAGTACTAACAGCCTGAATTGGTTTATCTAAAAAATTAAAACGATTAGTCGCAAATAAAAAAACCACTAATAAAATTATTAAAATTTTATATATGGTTTTTTTTAAAACTCTTTTTCTATTGTCCCTTGAAAGGTGTGCCATCTTCGTCTTGAATTAAAATTTCTCGATATTCATTTAAATCTGATAATACCACTCCTGACCCACGAGCCACAGCGGTTAAAGGATCGTCAACTATATAAACCGGTACCTTTATAATATCGGCCAATAAAACATCAAGATTTTTAATCAAAGCTCCACCACCACTAAGATGAACCCCTCGATTCAAAATATCCGAAACGATTTCTGGCGGAGTCATTTCTAAAACTTCTTTAACAGCATCTAATAAAGAAACCAATGATTGAGAAATTGCTTTTCTAACATGAGTATCATCAATAGTAATTTCTTTAGGTAAACCACTAATTAAATCCCGTCCTCTTACAGTAGTTACCAAAGGTTCGTCTAAAGGAATTGCCGAACAAATATCTATTTTTAATCTTTCGGCCGTCTTTTCTCCAATCAAAATTTTAAATTTACTTCTAACATATTGAATAATATCTTCATTAAATCGATCTCCTGCAATTCTAAGATTTTTTGAAAGAACTACCCCACCCAAAGAAATCACTGCAATATCAG
Organism: Patescibacteria group bacterium; assembly: GCA_043800905.1. Taxonomy (GTDB): domain Bacteria; phylum Patescibacteriota; class Minisyncoccia; order Phycocordibacterales; family UBA12079; genus JAHITU01. The sequence continues at coordinate 33,248 of JAZDMO010000003.1, read as the reverse complement.
TAGTTCCTCCTCCAATATCTATCATAACAGAACCAATTGCATCTTTAATCGGCAAACGACTTCCAATCGCTGCCGCCATAGGCTCTTCAATAATATGAACCTCTCTCGCCCCAGCATTTTTAACAGCATCACGAACCGCTCGAGTTTCAACATTGGTAATTCCAGAAGGCACCCCAACTAAAACGACTGGACCAATAATTTTTTTTCTATTTGATTGGGCTTTATTTATTAAATGAGCAATCATCTCTTCGGTTACCTCAAAATCAGAAATAACCCCGTCCACCAAAGGACGCACAGCCATAATATGAGCAGGCGTTCTTCCAATCATTTTTTGAGCTTGCCCTCCCACTGCTACCACCCTTCCGGTTTTAACATTCATTGCTACTACAGTCGGTTCGTTGATTACAATACCTCTGTCTTGAACATAAATTAACGTATTAGCCGTACCTAAATCAATCCCAATATTATTGGAAAACAATCCTTTAAATTTTCTTTTTATTTTTTCAAAAAAATTGTTTTTTTTCATTTTAATTCATTAATTCAATTAGTTCTTCCTTATTTAAAATTTTGGTTTCTAATTCATTTCTTTTTTTCAGTTCTAACCCTCCTTGATTTAAACTCTTTTCACTAACCACCACTCGATAAGGAATTCCAATTAAATCTGAGTCAGCAAATTTTTCACCAGCTGAAACTTCTCTATCATCAAACAAAACTTCAATTCCCTTTTCATTTAATAATTTATAGATATTTTCAGCTTCTTCGTTTTTACCTAAACTTATCAAGTGAACTTTAAAAGGAGCCACTGATTCAGGCCAAACAATTCCTTTTTCATCTGACAATATTTCAGCAATAATACCCATCAAACGCCCCGGTCCTATTCCATAACTACCCATTACAACTAATTGATTTTCTCCTTTTTCATCTTTATAGAACAAATCAAAAGCTTCGGAAAAACGAGTTCCTAAACTAAAAATATTTCCGGCTTCCACTGCTTTTTCTTTTCTTAAATCTTTATTACCACATTCAGGGCAAGAATCTTGTTCCGTTATAATTTCATCATTAATAGCAATTCGGCACTTATCACAAATATAAATATGGTCTTCCCCCGCTTCTGATAAAGTTTGAAATTCATGAGAATATTTAGAAAAAGTTCCTCCTGAAGCAAAAGTCATATAGGTTTTTTCTCCAACTCCCACTGAATTAAAAATGTTCATATAAGCTACCTTTGTTTTGTTATAAAATTCATTATGAGATTCATCATCTCTAGAAAAAGAGTATAAATCTTTCATGAAAAATTCTCTGCCTCTCATTATTCCACTTTTTGCTCTAGCTTCATTTCTAAATTTTGTTTGAATTTGATAAACAAAAATAGGCAAATCCTTAAAAGACTGAATATGATTTTTCATCATATTCGTAATTGGCTCTTCATGAGTAAAGGCCATTCCTAATTCTGTATCATTTTTTAATTTAGTTTTAAACCAATTATCTACAATATCATCGCTCCATCTATTAGTTTTTTTCCAAATTTCCTGATCCTGTAAAATAGTCATAAACAATTCCTGTCCACCAATAGCATTCATTTCTTTTCTGATGATATTATTTATTTTTTCCAAAACTCTAATTCCTAAAGGTAAATAAGCATAAGCTCCTGCAATTTCTTTATTGATAAAACCACCTCTAATTAATAATTGAGCATTTTTAGAAACCTCATCTTTTGGGGCTTCTTTTCTAGTTTTAGTAAATAGTAAGCTTTGTTTCATGCACTTAATATTAACCTATTATTTAGATTTAATCAAAAGGGATAACTAGAAAACATTGAGGATATCATTAACTGTAATAACTAACATTAAAAGCAATAAAAGACCAAAACCAAGTAAATTTAAACCATTAGCAATTTGAGGTTTAATAGGTGACCCTTTTATTTTTTCAATCAAAACAAATAATATTCTTCCTCCATCCAAAGCGGGGATAGGAATCAAATTAATTACAGCAAGATTTATAGAAATCAAAGCGGTAAAACTTAACAAATAAATAAAACCAAAATTCAAAGCTCCCCCTACCATAGAAACAATTCCTACAGGACCAGAAATCTGAGACAAAGAACTCGCTCCATTGAAAATTCCTACTACAAACCAAAACAAACCGACAATGGTCATGATAGTCAAATTAGCAGTAGTTTTTAAGGCTTCCCAAATCGCCATAAAAAAAGGTAATCTTACTTCCCCCACCATATCCAAAGAAACTCCAATAGCAAACTTTCCTTCTACGACACCTTCTTCTGGAACAATCGTAGTTAAAATATTTTCATTTCCATGATGATAAAAAATATTAATTTCCTTTCCTCCATGAGTAGCAATAAAATCTTCAGCCACCAAAGTATTTTCAAAATTTTGTAAAGAATCTTCCCCAGAATTTAAATACAAAATACTATCCCCTGCTACTAAACCAGCCTTTTCTGCCGGAGAATCCTTCAAAACATCCACCAACATTAATTGAGGATTTTCTATTTCCATTCCGGAAAATGTATTAACAGAAACAGGCATTCCTGATCCAAAGGCAACTGCAAATAATATCCAAGCTAACAACAAGTTAAAGGTTACTCCCGCAGCCAAAACCAAAGCTTGATTTTTTTTAGGTTGTTGAGTAAAACTTCTATCTTTATTTTTTTCGTTAATCTCACCATTTTCTTCTCCATATTCTTCACCAAAAATTTTTACATAACCACCCAAAGGAATAATCCCAATAGAATATTTAGTTTCGCCTTTTTTAAAAGAAAAAATACGCGGAGGAAAACCAATAGCAAACTCTTCCACCAACATCCCTGTTCTTTTGGCAAAAATAAAATGACCCAATTCATGGACGAATATCAACACACCTAAAATTATAATAAAAATTAAAATAGACATAATATATAAATTAAAAATTAAAAACGAAAAAGTAAAAACTGCAACTGAAAAGTTAAAGCTTTCTTTTACTTTTCATAGTTATTATACTCGCTCCAAGAATATTGCCAAGCTCTATGGCTTCATTTAACAATTCTTCAATTTTTAGATTATCTTTTTGTTTTATTTTAAATATAGACAACCAATATTTAATTTCATTACAACTTTTAAGAGCAATTTGATAAAAACGAACAAAATCTTTTTTTGAACTTCCAGCCTGAGCTTCTACAATATTTGCCCCAATACTAGTAGCTGATCTTAAAACCTGTTTACCTAGGATCTCATATATATAATTTTTAGGTAATTTTTCTAAAAGAGAAATTATATCAAGACTAAAAACATAACTTCGATACCTTAAATCTTTTTTATCTTTTTCTTGCGGTTTTTCGTTTTTCACTTTTAGATTTCAGTTATTGTTTATCCTTTAATTTCTTTTTCTTTCTTATTAAACAACCCTAGCAAAACCTCATTTTTTTCATCAATAATTTTTTGCATTTCTTCTTTATATCTAAACTTATCATCTTGGCCCATTCCTCCTTTTTTTTCTTCTTCTTGAATTTCATTCCACACTCGGTCTCTTTCACCCCTAACAGAAACCTTTGCCTGCTCTAATTTAGCTTTAGCCATTTTAACCAAAGATTCTCTTCTTTCTCCGGTTAAATCAGGAAAAGCTAATCGAATTCCTTTCCCATCCACAGACACAGAAACCCCCAAATCAGCTTCTGTTAGAGCTTTTTCAATAGATTTAATTTGAGAAGCATCCCAAGGAACAATTCTTAAGGTTTTAGGATCTTCCAAAACAACATTAGCCACTTGATTAATTGATATAAATGAACCGTAACTTTCAACTCTAATATTATCTAATAAAGACATAGATGCCATCCCTGTTCGTATACTAGAAAATTCTTTAACTAACCAAGCTTCAATATTTGTTAATCCATCTTTTAAACTTTTAAAGTTATAACTCATAATTATTTTGTTAAATTATTAATCTCATTTAAAATTTCTTCTTGTTTTTCTTTTTTGATTCCTACTAAATTAAATAATCGAACGCCCCCTCTTTTTATTTCTCTACACAATACTATATTTTTATTTAAAAACAATTGTTTTTCATGAGAACTTAACGAATTTAAACAAGTAATCGGATAAAGTTTTGCTCTATCAATTAAATTAAACAAACTATTGTTCATTGGATAATTCCAGCTCATTAATTGAATTTCTCGAGAACATTCAGCATATTGAATTGCTTGAGAAGTAAATTTAGTATTAGTAATTAACCATTTTTCAAATTTTAAATTTTTATCAATGTTTCTAAAAAATTCTCCTTTTTGGATATCATCAAATCTTTCTTTAACATACAAAACAACTTTTAAGTCTGATTTAATTCCCTGCTCATTATGAAATTTTACTTCACCCATTAAAAATTTTTCATTATTTTTTGCAATAAAATCAACTTCATGTTCTACGCACAAACCTCTAACCAACTGTCTTAATAAAACAGCATACCCCATTTCACGAAACATCGCTCCTACAAAATCCTCAAAAGAAAATCCGTTGGGTCCCAAATCCATAACTGCTTTTTTAACAGAATATCTTATAGCATGAACACTCTCAGTTTGATTTAAAAGTTCAAAAGCTTTGCGATAAATTTCTGCCGTAGTCATATTTTGTTCCAAATTTTCTGAAATTTCATCAGCAATAATATTAATCGTTTTCAAATCAGCTCCCGCTCTTCGTAAAGAATTTTCTAATTTTGAAACATCAAAGAGCTCCTTTTCTCCATTCGCCTTTATAATATAGATTTCGTCGTTCATGTTAAATATTATAACATGGAGACACGAGAACATAAAAGTCTTAAAACAAAGGGAAATCGCAAAGCGATTTCCCTTTGTTTAATATTCTTAAATTTTTATGTTTTAAACAATCACCCCACCCCCCAAACAAATATCTTCATCATAAATTACCACAGATTGTCCTGAAGCCACGTTTTTTTGTGGAATATCAAAAACAACCGAAAAAATTCTGTCTTTTTCAACCAAAACACATTCTTGCAAAGGCTGTCTGTATCTTATTCTGGCTTGATATTTTTTCTGGACTGCTTCGTCGTGATCTCCTCGCAGAGACGAAGTGAAGAAATTTGGTTTCTCACCTAAAGTCCAATTTATATTTTCTAATTTAATTTCTTTTCTTTTTAAATTTTCTGTAAAGTTTTGTTTGTCTTGATTAGACACAATTAAAATATTTTTTTCTAAATCTTTAGCCACTACATAATAAGGTTTGTCTTCTGTTCCTTTTTCAATAATTTCAAAACCATGCCTTTGTCCTAAGGTGAAATAGTGGATACCATCATGGTGGCCGATGACTTTTCCTTTTTCATTCAAAACATCTCCCTTTTTTTGTGGAATAAATCTTTCTAAAAAATCTTTCATATCTACTTTTCCCACAAAACACAAACCCTGACTGTCTTTTTTATCGGCGGTAGAAAGTTCAAATTTTTTAGCTAATTTCCGTACCTCTGGTTTGGTATATTGTCCAATCGGGAAAATACAATGTTTTAATTGTTCTTGAGTAAGTGTCCATAAAAAATATGACTGATCTTTATTTTCATCAATTCCAGCTAAAAGTTTTTTATCTTCTAAACGAACATAATGACCTGTAGCCACAAAATCCACTCCATTTTTTAAAGCAAAATCCAAAAAAGCTCCGAATTTAATTTTCTTATTACACATCACATCTGGATTAGGAGTTCTGCCATTTTTGTATTCTTCTATCATATAATCAAAAACTTCTCTCTTGTATACTTCTTCCAAATCTAAATCCAAAAAATTAATACCTAATTTAGCACACACTCGCATAGCATCCAATCTATCCTCTCGCCAAGAACACTCTACAAAATCTGGTTGCCAAACTTTAATGAAAACACCGGTCACATCATAACCTTCTTTCAATAACAAAGCCGCGGTAAGAGAAGAGTCCACACCGCCTGACATTCCAACAAATATTTTTCTACCTCGTTGACAGACAGGTTTTTCTTTATTTTTCATTTTTTCAATCATAGCAAATTATTAAAAAAGATTCATTAAAAAATATATGGACCTTCGGAGGTTCAACCTCCGAAGGTCTTAAAATGTATCATATTCTCTACACTATTTCATCAAATATAGCTTTAAAATCATAATTTTTTTTCAACCAAGTTTTTAACTCTTTTCTATATTCTCTTGGATTCCCTATAATTTCTAATAAAAATTCTTTTGAAATAACCGATGGAAAATTCTTTTTACCAAGATAATCAGGTAAACTACTCCAACGATATTTTTCTAAAAATTCTAAATCACTAACTGCAGAAATTAAATTTTTATTAACAGAAAAATCCCTTTTTATTTTGATGGGATTTAAATGAATATAGTTAGGAAGAAAAAGAAGATGATCTTCTCTTTCTACTAAAACAGCTTTAAATCTTCCCTGAAACAAGCTTCCAACTCTATCATATTTTTTATTAAAGCTCATGGTGTAGCCTGTTCCTATTTTTTGCATAAACTTTACAACCCCATCATCATTTTTTTGTTTTAATAACAAGTGAAAATGATTTGGCATCAACACAAAAGCTAATATTTCTACCAATAACTCTCGATCATTATTTCTCTTTCTTCTTATCTGCGGAGGTTGAACCTCCGTAGATATTATTGAAAAATTGTCTTCCTGTAATTTATTAACGGGGTTCTTATCATTAAATTCAAACAAATCATGAATAAATTGAAAATAATCATGATCATCCATAAAAACATCTCTTTTTTCTACCCCACGATTATATATGTGATAGATATGATCATTTAAAAACGGAGGTTTTTTCATAATAAATTTAAATAAATAAGTAAAGATTTAAAAATGCGGAGGTTCAACCTCCGCAGATTATATTGCTCTAATTGTTTTTTAAGATTTTTTCAACTAATTTTTGACTAGGGGCTTTGCCATGCCAATGATAATCATCTTCTAATTCTTTAAAACCCTTACCAGCAATGGTATGGGCGATAATAACTACAGGTTTATCCAAAATTGCTTTAGCGGTAACAAAAGCTCCTAGTATTTGTTCAAAATCATGACCATTTATTTCTAAGACATCCCAATTAAAAGCTTCTAATTTATCTCGCAAAGGTTCCAAAGAAACCACATCTTCTGTATTGCCACTAATTTGAATATTATTTCTATCAATAATTGCGATTAAATTATTTATCTTTTTATGACCCGCTAACATTAAAGCTTCCCAAACTTGACCCTCTTGCAATTCTCCATCAGACATTAAACAAAAAAATTTCTTTTCGCTTTCTAAATTATTAATTTTTTCAGCCAAAGCCATTCCTACCGCTTGCGATAAACCTTCACCTAAAGGCCCTGAACTAGTTTCCAATCCCCTCAACCACTCTCGATGTGGATGTCCTTGCAAATTAGATCCAAATTTTCTTAAATTTTGTAGTTCAATTTTAGGAAAATATCCAGCTTCCGCCATAACCGCATAAAGAGCGGGACATACATGTCCATGAGATAAAATCAACCTGTCACGATCTTTCCAATCTGGATTTTGAACGTCATACTTCATAACAGAAAAATATAAAGCTACCAAAATATCGATGGTACTTAAGGGGCCAGCAATATGACCTGAACCAGCCTGAGAAACCATTTTCAAAACTTCTTCCCGAACAATTTTTGCTTTTTTTTCTAACTCCTCTATTTTTTCTTGCATAGTTTTAACTAAATTAAAAGTTATTAAAACTTTTTATATTTCTCACGATTTCTTCTACCGAACTATTTTCATTCAAAATTGCTGAACCAATTACTAAACGATTAGCTCCTGCCATAATAACAGACTGGGCATTATCTAAATTTATTCCCCCATCTACAGAAACGATTATTTCTGAATTTATTTTTCTTAATTCCTTTATTTTTTCTAAAACCACAACATCAAAAATTTGTCCCTGATGCCCAATATTTTTAATTCCCATAAATTGAACAAATTTAACCTTTTTTAAATAAGGCAAAATTTTATTCAAAGGTGTTTCCAAATTAATTCCTAAACCAATTTCAATTTTATCTGAATTTTTTTTAACAAATTTATTAAATTTAAAAATCCAAGGAAAAATATTCCAAGGTTTTAAATTTGCATAATGAATTATCACTCTTTGGACACCTAGATCAATCCATTCATCGATACTTGTTTTAAAATCTTTAGTAATAAAATCTAACTCTATTTCAAAATCAATGGTTTTATCTCTCAATTCTTCAATTTCTTTTCTAAAAAGATCAAAACTTTTATTCAAAGTAGCTTCACAAACATCAATTTGAACAACCCGATGTTCTATTTCTAAAACATCATAAGCTTTTTTTATTTTATTTAATTTTTCCCTCAATTCCTCAAAAGTTTTTGGTAAAACCGCAGGAATTATTTCGGTCTTTTTCATTATATTAATTTTTGAACTACTTATTTCTGGACCTGCCTACCGGCAGGCAGGTTGCCACGAAAGTAATAATTTAGTAACCCGGTTACTTTAGTTTATAAATTTAAATCTCTTTAGGCATCCGTGTTAGTTTTTATTCAGTAACCGGGTTACTAAATTATCCCTTCTCGCAAAGACAAATTTTAGCAAAACCAAAATTCGTTTCTTTTAATATTCTATAGTTTTAATGTCTTCATCTATTTTATGGATTCTTCTTAAATGTCTTTCTTCTCCTAAAAACGGTGTTTCTAACCACACTCTCACAGCTTCTTGAGCATCTTCGGTAGTAATAAAACCAGCTCCTAAAGAAAGAATATTTGAATCATTATCTTCCCTTGATAATTTTATAATATTCAAATTTAAACAATTATAAACCATAGCTCGCACTTTTTTAAAACGATTTGCGCACATAGCTTCTCCTTGTCCTGACTTACCAATAATAATCGCTTTTAAACTTGGATTTTCTGAAATTTTTTGCGCAACTGGTTTAATAAAATCAGGATAATCATCCTCTGACTTATATTCAAAAGGTCCACAATCTTCAACCTCTAAACCAATATCTTTTATATAAGAAATTAATTCCTCTTTCAATTCAAAACCAGCATGGTCTGAAGATATTAAAATTTTTTTATGTTCAATCATATTATTTTGCATTAAAAAGCTTTTAGAATATGTTCAATTAAAGTATTAGCATACCCTGTTTCATTATCATACCATATCAAAACTTTTACTAAATCACGATCAACCACTTTAGTTAAAGATAAATCTACTAGAGAAGCAAATTTATTACCAATAACATCTGAAGAAACGATTGGTTCATTAGTCACTCCAAAAATATTTTTCCATTTCTTTTCTTTTGAAGCATCAATTAAAATCTGATTAATTTCCTCTTCGGTAGTATTTCTATCTGTAACAAAAGTTAAGTCCACCAAAGAACCTAAAATAACAGGAACACGCACAGCCATGCCATCAAATTTTCCTACCAAATCTTTTATAGCTAAAGTGGTTGCGATAGCTGCCCCAGTGCTAGTAGGAATAATATTTTGTGCTCCAGCTCTTCCCTTGCGAAAATCCTTTTTATCAGGCGAATCAATAATTTTTTGGGTAGCAGTATAAGAGTGAATTGTATTTAAAATTGCTTTTTTTATTCCAATTTTTTGTTTTAAAATTTGTAATACAGGACTAACAGCATTAGTCGTACAGGAACCGTTAGCACTTATCTGACAAGTTTTTAAATCGTCTTCATTAATCCCCATCAAAATAGTCTTCCCTATTACCCCATAATCAGGAATTGCTACCCCAGATTTATCACCCTTAGCAGGAGCGGTTAAAACAACTCTTTTAGCCCCAGCTTGTAAATGAGCACTGGCTTTCTGATAGCTATTAAAAACTCCTGTAGCTTCTAACACCACATCAATATCTAAATCTTTCCAAGGTAAATAGTTTGGGTCTGGTTCACTCAAAAACAAAATTTCCATCTTACCTATTCTAATCTTTTTTTCTTTTTCTGATTTAATTATTTCTAAATCTAAATCAGTGTTTTTTAAAACGTTAGCAGTATCATATTTTAATAGATAAGCTAAATTTTCTATTTCTGAAAGATCATTAATCGCAACAATTTCAATTTCTTTTTTTAAACCCAAAGAATCTTGAGTCAGAAATTTTTCTTTTTCCAAAAGTAATTTCAAAAAAACTCGACCAATTCTTCCAAATCCGTTTATTGCAACTCTAATTTTTTTTGTTTCATTTTCATTCATAGTTTTTATTGAGGACGATGACTACTAAAAAATTCAAAAACATTTTCTGGAAGTTGCATCAGAGCTACACCAATTTTTTTTATTTTTCCCGAATCTTCTTGATTTTGATTTTCAGATTGAACAATGCTAGCAGTCAATCTGTCATAACTTTGAACGGACGTTTTTTCCCAAGGACTTTTTTTCATAATAAAATAAAACATATCATAAGCCTTATCAGAAGCTGAACCAATAATGCCATACAAAGGATTAAGGACTTTATCAACACTATTTTTAACTTGAACAATAAATCTTTCTGTGCTCGATTCTTCAACAAAAGGATTAACCACATCAACCACATTCGCTGGCATAGAATTATTTACCGATATCTCACTTTCAGGGACAATCTTTATTAAAAAACTACCAATGCCCTGTGTCGCATTAACAACACTTGCTCCCAAAGAAGCTGAAATATTTCCTAACAATTCACGGAAATGAATCGAAGCAATCATCGCAGAAATTTCTTCAGCAACTTCACCGACAGTTTCACTTACAGCTTCCACAGCCGCCCCCGCTTCTTCAATTACTGGTTCTAAGCTTTCTACCACACTATCAATAGATTCATTCACAGTATCAACCGTAGCATCAATCGTATTTTTTAACTTGTTATTTTTTTCTTCTTTCTCCTTTTCCACTTTAGGGTCAACAACTTCATAAATATCAAAAGAAGTTGATTGGGTTATATCAGTACTTGGAGCTTCTAATTCAGGAGTGTTTTCTTCAGAAACAACAGTGTCGGTTGATGTAGCGGTAGATGTAGCTGTCGAATCTTCAACGATTATTTCTTGAGAAGTACTAGAGGCTATTTCTTCAACAATTGGAGTTTCTACAACTTCTTCTGTAGAGGTGGTAACGTTTGTAGAAGTTGCGGTATTAGAATTAGAATCTTCATTTACAGTTTCCTCAACAGAATCCTCAAGATTATAATCATAAACAATAACTTCTCTCGTAGCCTGAGCAGTGTTACCGGCCTCATCTGTAGCTGTATATTCAACAAAATATGAATCCGCAACGGCAGTATTTACCACGTCTCCTCCAATTTGAACACTCAAATTCTTACTAATATTATCAGTTACCTTTGCTCCCAAATCAGAATAGGTTGAATTTAATTGAATCAAAGCAGGATTATTTCCATTAATAACAATAACAGGAGCTTTGTTATCTACAACCGTATTTATTGTAGTTCCTGTTGTATTTGTTGTTTGAGAACTTTCCGTATCAGCAGATGGATCTTCAGTATCTTTTTCTTTAACCAAAACATCTAATTCTTCTTTTTTGACAACCGGCTCATAATCTTCAAAGTCATCAGATTTATTATCCAAAATTTTTCCAACCAAAGTACTATATAAAGATGAAGCTTTCTTTTCAGCGGCTTTTCTAGCCGCCTCTTCTTTAGCAAATTTAATAGCTTGAATTTCTTGAGCTTCTTTTAAATAAACAATTTCATTTTCTACTACTTCACCTAACTCTTTTGATAAATAATCTCCTAAATCAGCTTCACCCAAAACGTCTCTTCCGATAATTATTTGTTTTTCTTTTAAAACTACAGACCATTTATAATTTTCCAAACCAAGAGTTTGAAAAGAATAATTTACATAATAAGATTTTTCATCTTCGACTACATCAACAATTTGTAAATTAGTATCAAAAGTATCTAAATCAGTTTCCAACAACAAAGACACATCCACTTCTTTTTTAGTTTTAGTCGATTTTATGGGATTAATGGGACGTAATTCTTCTATTTCAGATAAAGTAGTCGCCGCGGTTGAAGTTGCCCCAAGAAGAGATGTGGTTACTCCTGTCGGAATAATTAAATTATTATTACCTGCTAAAAGCGTAGAAGTAGCCTGTAAATAATTTTCTTCGGGCCTAATGAAAATTGGACTTTTAGCCTCCTCGTCCCTAGGTAAATATGAAGTACTTCCTGAACCATTATTTAAAGATGGATTTTGATTTGCAATAGGAACAACAACATTATTTTGTTGAATTTCTAAATTCTGAAACTCGGTCATATTATCTTGATAAACAAAATCTTCTGTGGGAATACTATTATCAACCTCCAAAGATTCAACAATCGAGGCTCCTTGAGTTCCAGAAATTGGCAAATCAGAAACAAGGGCATTTCCATGACCCAAGATACCAACCACAAATCCAACCGCGGTTATTGCACTATTTTTTATGAGTTCAACAATTTGATTGAACATAAATACTAAATTTATTTCTTAGATATGAATCTATTATACAACATAAAGTAAGGGTTAAATAATTCTTTACCGTGGATAACTAACTATTAGTTTTATTGTTTTGTAAAGCTAGATTTCCACCCCTTCATCCAACATTCATTTGTCATTGCGACCCCTCATCCAGAAAAGTATTATAAATAAATTTTTATTTATAATACTCTTTTTCTATTTTATTATTAAACAAATCCTTTATTCTCTTTGGTGTTGATGACAATCAACGATACTTTTCTGGATGAGGGGGGTGGCAACCCAGATTTTGTTCGTTTTGTCCGTCATTGCGAACCGAGCACCAAAAACTTTAATTAAAGTTTTTGGTGCTCGGTGTGGCAATCCAGAAATAAAAACCACTTCGTGATTGTGCAAGACTGGATTGCTTCGTCACTCCATTACATTTTGTTCCTCGCAAAGACGGTCCGCCCTAAGCGGACCGTAACGAACCAAAGATTCGTCATTGCGAGGAAAAAATTAAGGCTCAAAAGTTTTAAAAAACTTTTGAGCCTTAATTTTTGACGTGGCAATCCAGTGCTAAATTTAAAATCTCTGGACTGCCACGATTAGATTTTTATTAAAAAATCTAATCTCGCAGAGACGCTTCGTTTTTCGTCATTGCGAAGAATTTTTTGTTTTAAAAAATTCTATGGCAATCCAGCAAAAAAAAAAAACTGTATAATTATGACGACCGTCATAATTATACAGTTTTTTGATTTTTGACGAAAAATCAAAAAACCTTGTGTGGCACCTGTCCGCCCTGCCTGCCGGCAGGCAGGCTTGGGTGGAATCCAGACTTTTGAAATCACAAAGTAATCCAAAAAATTAAACGCTAGACTGCTACGATTAGATTTTTATTAAAAAATCTAATCTCGCAGAGACGCTTCGCTTTCCGTCATTGCGAAGAATTTTTGTTTTAAAAAATTCTGTGGCAATCCAGATTTTTAAAAAAATATTTAAATAGTTACCTAAAACCCTAATAATTTATTGTTTTGTTTGATAAAGCAAATTTATTTCTTCAGCTGAAAGAGCTCGATTATAGACACGAACTCCTGATATTTTTCCATTTAAAAAATAACTCGGAGTGGTTCCTCCATAACAACCAATAATACTTCCCCAAGTATTTGTAGATATTGTATTTGCCCAAGTCATAGATGTAGCATAAGCTCCATCAACATAAATTGTTTTTGTGGTTCCATCGAAAGTCGCTGCTACATGATGCCATTCACCATTTGTAATTCCTGCAGTCGTCTTAGCAATAGCTAAATCATAAGAAGCAGCCCCCATAGTTCTAAATCTAAGATACGCGCCTTCAAAAAAGAAAGAATATTGCGTGTTTACACTTCCTTTTTCAAAAATAAAATAATTTCCATCAGCTGTCGGATTTACCCAAGCCGAAATTGTAATCGTTTGGTTATCAAGAGCTGTTGAATTAGGAATATTTATACATTGATTTGAACCATTAAAACTCAAAGCATCATTCACCTTACCAGTTGGACCAGTAGTAAGAGCTGGACCATTAGTTGCGGTACCATCGTTTGAATTAGGGGTCTTATCAGCATAAACTGTACTCGATTTTTGGCTTTGACTATTCAAAGGCCAAAAACCCACCAAACCTTTATTTAAATTTCCAGCGGAAATTTTTGGTTTGTAGGAAGAATATAAGGTGCTAACTTCAGCTGCAGAAAGCGGTCTGTTATAAAAACGCATATCGGACAGACTTCCATCAAAATAAGAACCATAAGAACTATTTGCAACAGTATACCCTTTAGCAATATCTGAAATTGTACAAGTATTCGAAGTATATCCAGCAGATGAATCATTATCAACACCCTGATAAACACCATCTATATACAAAGTAAAAACATTATTATTTGCCGTAATAACAAAATGATGCCAATTAGTGTCTGCTACGACACTAGAAGTAATATTTGCCCAATACTCGCTGTTGACATCCCTTTCTCCTTGAAATTGAAAATAAGTATCATTCACCCATTGATCCAAAAATTTATAACTAGTTCCCCCATAAAGAATTCTAAGAGCTCCAGCCGTATTAGTACCATCTTGAGTAGTAACTAAAACATCTCTTTTCGCCCAAAAAGATACAGTAGCACTAGTTAAATCAATTACATGGCTAGAACCAAGAGAGATATAATCACCCGAAGTAACCCCCCCGCTAAAACTCATCGCTCCATCTGTTTTTCCAAAACGATCAATGATTAAGGTTGGACCATCAAAAGTAATTCCATCGTTTGAGTTGGGAGTTTTATCAGCCATAATCACGCTAGAAGTATCAAGATCAAATTCATTTATATCTTGTCCAGCAAAACCAGAAACAAACATCTTAGTACCATTAGTATTAAAAGCTATACCTAAGGGTGTCGTGTCATAACTAGAAACATTTAACGATGAATCATAACTAGCGGTAGAAACATCAAACCCTGTACTCAAATGATACTCGCGAACATAACCGCTATTATTTCCACCAATGAACATTTTTGTTCCATCTATATTAAAAACAACTGAATATGGAGCGATTTCTTGACTAGCCACACTATAAGTAGAATCATAAGCACAGGTACTAACTAAAAATCCTGTGGAACAATGATACTCATCGACAGCATCCCCATCATAACCAACAATAAACATCTTAGTACCATCTGTATTAAAATCAATTCCAGAAGGATTAGTCTCATAACTAGATACACTATAAACAGAATTATAAGAACAAGTACTAACATCAAAACCTACTGTACAATGGTATTCGTTAACATCATCGCCAGAATAACCAATAACAAACATCTTGGTACCATCTGGATTAAAGGCGAGACCTTGAGGATAAATTTCCTGTGTAGACACGCTAAAAACAGAATCATAAGTACAAGTGCTAACATCAAAACCGGTTGTACAGTGGTATTCGTTAACATCTACTCCTGTGAATCCCAACATAAACATTCTTGTACCGTCTGTATTAAAATTAATCTCACGAGGACTGGTATCTTGAGATGCTATGCTAAAATTGGAATTATAAACCGCAGTCGAAATATCATAACCATAACTCCCCTTGTTACTTTCACTATCTAAAGGCCAATGGCCAGCTAAACCTTTATTCAAATTTCCAGCAGAAACTTTTTGATTATAAGAATCATAAAGTGAAAGAACATCGTTCGCTGTTAAAGCTCTGTCATAAAGAAGAACATCTTCCATTCTTCCGTCAAAATAATTATAAGTACTACCCCTGTGTGATCCAATATTTAAAGGCTCACTGTTTGAAACAGTATCTGTAGTTCTTACCGTTCCTGAAGCTGCTTGAACACCGTTTAAATATGATTTCAGAGTTCCACTATTTCTATCAATGACCGCCATATAGTGATACCATCGACCTGTTTGAATTGAACCAGCAACAGTATCAGCAGTTTCTTGTCCGGTAGCATCAGCCGAAGTTAAATGCAAATAACCATTTGTATTCAAAAACACAGCGTAGGTTCTTGACCCAACACTTCCGCTACTATCCATTTTTGAAAAGAGAGCTGACCACGCACTCGGGAGAGTATCCACATAAAACCAAAAGGAAAAAGAAATGGTTCTTCTAATATCTATAGAGGAACTACTAGGAACTTCTAAATAATTACTGGTTCCATTAAAATCCGTAGATCCATAACTTTTTCCAAAACGATCGGTTGCACCACCACTACTGATAGTTATATCATTTGAATAAGGAGTCTTGTCATAGGAATAACCATCTGTCATAGGAATTGTTATTGTTACTCCTGTATTAGTACCATTTCTACTATTTCCAGAATAATCATCACTATCATAATTAAGTTTCCACCAAGCAAATAAATTGCTTTGAACCACAGAAGCTGCAATATTACTTACATAAGAAAGAGTCAAAACATCAGCGGCTGATAAAGTTGTATTATACAATCTAACATCTGTGATTTTTCCATCGAAACTTCTGTCTGTTCCACCATCCGACTTCCCAATTTTATTATTAACAGTAGCTCCAGAAAAAGTATTCAACATAGTATTTGAATCAACTAAAACACCATCTTGATACATTTTCCAACCACTACTGGTATTAAACGTAACAACAATATGATACCAAACATTATTACTCAACTGACCTGATTCTACTGGAGAAGTCCAACCAACCGAAGCAAAATTCGCCCGAAAAGACAATCGGTTTGGATTTGACCCTCCATCAGCAAAAGTCATAAAACCAGTACCATCACCGCCAAAACTAATTGGTGAATCAGCATAAGTCCAATCATCAACAGTCGGAATATTTTCAGCTTTTAACCAATAAGACAAACTAAAATTATAACTTCCATTAACAAGACTCATAGCTGGTAAAGTAATTTCATCCGTAGAACTGTTAAAATCGGCATAACCAAAATAATTATTTGTTCCCGTAGATTGTCGATCTAAAGGCCAAGAACCCACCAAACCTTTATTTAAAGAATTTCCTGATAAATTAGTAAAACTTGCTTGGGCACAATTTGCAATTAAAAAAAATACTAAGAAAACAGCCCACCATTTTTTTTTATTTTTATTTAAAATTTTAAAAATTTTCATATTCCAAACCCTTATCCAGAAATACTTGGGGATACTATCCCCAAGTATCATTAAATTAATTTGATGATTTCTTACAAAGAAAAATCATCTTTAATTATATCATCTTCATTATATCTTTTCCTTTTAATTTCTCTTAATGATTCTATTGCAAATCTTTTATATTCTTCTATCGAATTAAAGTGAGATAAAATCATTGACTTATCGCAAATATCATCTTTGTTGTTTATAATTTTGTGTTCATTAGTTCCTTTTTTCTTTATAATTTTTGCATTAAGATATTCATCCCAACTTGATTTAAAAACCGATTGGTTTTTTCCATTATTTTTTTCAAACTTTTTATGAACTTTAAAATTTAAATTTACATAAGCACTCAAAAATCTAAGATAAGAGTCAGAATCAATATGTTTTGATTTGAAAACTCCTTGAAATAATACTCCTTTTCTATTATTTTTAATATTGTAATAAGTAGTATAACCACCACCTAGTCTTTTCATAAATTCACTAATCCCGTTTTCTACCAACGGACTTAATATCAAATGAAAATGATTCGGATTTAAACAATAGGCGACTATCTTAACTAACCTATCTGATTTAAAAGCTTTGGGGGCGAAACCCCCAAAATTTACATTCTCTTCTTTATTATGATAATTTTTTTCATAAATACTACCTATCGGTTCTACAGAGTTAAATTCCTGCATACTTTGCAGAAATCTTAAAATATCAAAAACATCATCAAAAATAATTCGCTTATCGGCTCCACGGTTATAAGCGTGATAATATTCATTTATTAATAACGGTTCTCTATTTGCCATTTTAATTTTTGCTATTTTTGGGGGCGAAACCCCCAAAAGGTTTTATTTTTGGCGGAAGATATTTTCAAGAGCTTTGATTCGGTTTTCTAATTCAACCGTTTTTGTTTTCAATTCTTGATTTTCTTTTTCTAATTCAGTAGTTCGATTATCTAATCTTGAATATTCAATCTTAGTCCCTTCAAATAATTTAGTTAGTTCTTGAATTGCCCCCACAAGCACGGCGGTCATTTTACCGTATTGAACAGACTTGTATCCGTCTTGATCTGTGGAAACTAATTCTGGATAAACCTTTTCAACTTCTTGAGCAATAAAACCAATCTGATCCCCTACTCCCAACTCAGAATCTTTCCATTCAAATTTTACTCCCCTTAATTTCATAACATTTTCTAAAACAGTATTTTTCTGGACTGCCACGTCGCAGGCTCCCATACCTAAGGTAGACTTATCAGCTCGCAGAGACGAATTTTGCAAAGCAAAATTCGTTAACGAAGAACTTTGTTCTTCGTCTTTGCGAGCGATAGCGTGGCAATCCAGACTATAAGTATCTACAAGTGAACGAATATTTTTCTTCAAACGAATATCAGAAGCATCGGTAATTCCATAAGCTCGTAAAGTTCCTTTAACATCCAAAGTATAATCAGGAGTGGCTGTATTAATACCAACATTTCCCAAAGCTAAAATATTATTTTCTACCAACAAATTTCCTCTTCCACTAGCACTATAAAGTTCTGATGGACAAGCTTCACCTGAACACACTCTAAAATTTTCATCTAAAACAGACACATCACCTCCTTGAGCTGAAATACTCAAATCGCCAGTCGCCGAAACTTTAAATTCTGAATATAAATCATCATCATAAGAAATTCTCATCTGAGGGTTAGATTGAGTTTCATAAATATCCAAAGGTCTTTCAGGACTTTCTGTTCCAATCCCCAAAGCTCCCGCAACGTAAGCAATATTTTCTACTACCAAATTTCCTGTTCCATTCAAAGCAGAAGCTTTGGTAGGGCAAGCTCCACCTGAACAAACCATTAAGTTATCATCGGGCAATCTCACATCTCCTCCTCGAGCAGTTAAGGCTAAATCTCCCACCGCACTCACTTGCATTTCTGCATAATTACTTTCATCATAAGCAATTCTCATTTGAGGATTTTCTCCCGCTTCTTCAACCTGTAATTTACGATAAGGAATAACAGTTCCAATACCAAAATTTTCTTCCAAAGAACCACTAATCTTTGAACCTAATTCTTTAATCGCATTAATCATAGTCCATTTGATTGGATCAGCATCAATCGTTAAATATCCATTTACATCAGTTTTCACAGCTTCTGGAATTACTTTTTCGACATCTTGAGCAACTAAACCAATAAACTCTTGATCCGAAGGAAGCCCCAAAGGATTATCTACCTTGTAATTCATATACATAGGATACAACCCCATAATAGCTTCCAAACCTCTTGGGAAATCTTCATTAACGTCCTTTAATCTTTCATCGGAAGAAACGGTCCAAGAGGAAGAAGTTGGTTTGGCAGCGGAGTTAGTAGAAAGTTCCAACTGATAAGAAGGGGTTGAATCACCAATTCCCACCCGTGGATTTTGAATTCCTCCGGCTCCATTAGATTCAGCAAAAACTGTCAAAATATTTGTTCCATCAACTTTAAAAGTATAGGCTTCGTCTGTTCCAGCGCTAGCCGATGAAGAAACCGGCATATCCATAGCGGTCACTGTTCCACTGTCTTCTGCAAATTCAAAAGTTCCAGCGTTCAAAGTTGTACCTACATCAATTTCATTATCAGTATTTACTTTAAACATATTCACATAACCTGAACCAGCGGCATTCTTTTCAGAAATCCAATTGTTATTAGCAAGAGATAATAAAGATCCGGGATCGACTACTCCGATGCCGACGTTGCCAGTGCTCTTAATAATCATTTTTGTATCTGTTAGGCCTACACTGTTGCTATCTATGGCGCTATCTACCAAAAATCTTAAATCACCAATTCCATACCCTCCAGTTCTTTCGTGAACAATAGCCGCTTTCCACCAATCTCCATTCGGCTCATTTAAAAATCCAACTCCAACAGCATTACCACCTGATTCTGTTGCATTTTCATTTCTTAATCCATTAACTATATTTAATCCATTATTACTTACTTGGACTTGGAGTTTTGCAGATGGTGCAGTGGTACCGATGCCGACATTTCCAGCACTATTTATTGTTATACGAGCAGCATTATTGGAAAGAATACTTAAAGCGTTTCCGCTAGAATCATAAGTTAAACCTGCATATTGAGGATGAGAAGCATCACCTAAATACAAAGAGCTATACATACTATTTGCTGAAGTAACATAAGCTTCGGCGTTAAAAATCATTGGGACTTCTTTGAAACTGAAGGTTGCTCCACCGTCTTTTACTTGGAATTTTGTAGATGGTGCCGTCGTCCCGATGCCGATATTACCTGCATTATCTATTCTCATTCTCTCCGTTCCATTTGATGCAAATACAATATTTCCATCAGCAGGGCTAAACATTCCTCCATCCGTCTCACTAGAAAAAGTATAACCCACATGATTAGCATTAAAGGCAGAGGGAGCACCACTCTTTGCTTGTATAGCCCCATTAACATCAAGTGATTCGTCTGGTACAGTGGTTCCAATACCTACGTTACCAACGGGATTTATGCGCATTCGTTCAACCCATGTAGCAGAAGCGGTCCTATTCCCGAAAGCCAAAACTGATCCACTTGAAGCAAGTCCTTGAATCTTATATGAGTACCCATCGTCGGCAACTGGAAACTCAACACCACCCTCCGATTCAAGTGTAGATCCTGCGGTTCCCCCTACTATTATCCGTCCTGGATACGTTGCGGGGGTTGCTTGAGCGCGAGCACCAACTTGTAACATTCCTTGAGGTCCTGTCGTCCCAATCCCGACGTTGCCACCAACTGGATTTAATAATAAAGCCTCAGTACCAGTTGAAGAACCACCATTATCATAAGAGGCTTGTATCCATGAATTATATCCCAAAGAAACACCACCAACACCTAATTGTAAATTAACATTATCAGAATAACCACGAATATTTAATCCCGCTGTAGTTGTTTCTTCATCAAGGACAACCGAGTTAGCAACAGCTTGATTAATGTGCAAAGGAGCATAACCAGAAGCAATTTCACCAGCGGAATTAATCGTTGTTTTACCACGTAAATAAGAAGTTCCATTTACATCCAGCTTCGCCCCCGGCGCTGTCGTCCCGATGCCGACGTTGCCAGTTGTTGTCATCGCCATCACATTTGTTTTTACATCATTCGTATATGAATCAATAAATAATTTATTGTTGCCAGTATCATACCAAGTATCAAAACCATATAAAGCAGGATTATTTTCCATTAACTGCAAATGAGCCCCAGTATCATTTGTATTAGCAGTTCCTAATATTTTTACAGTTGTTTCGTCTCCGTTGAAAAAACTTCCAATTAATCCATTTGCTGTATTAGAACCAACATAACCAACAGTAAGCTTACTATTCGGTGCCGTCGTCCCGATGCCGACGTTGCCACTCGCCGTAGTATAAGTAGAAATCAAAGGTGTTGCTTTAAGAGTAAGACCAGTTTCATCGGTAATTAAAGAAGCTGTCCACCCTGACCCCCAACCAGTAATCCCTGCATAAGAAGTAGTGACATCAGATACTTCAATAGAACTATAAGACCAAACAGTAGAAGTATCGCCCAAAAGAATTATTGGCTTTGAGCCATCATAAGATAAACGAACTTTAGAAAATGGGGCGCTACCGATAATTTGTGCTTTATGATTAAGTGTATACCAACCACCTGTACCAGAATAAACATAACCGCTTATTCTAACTTCCCAAGCTCCGATATTAGCACTATAATCATAACCTTTTATTGTTATGTCTATCATAGTATCTGACTGTTTTGGAAGTACTATTTTTAAAGTTCCAACTTGATTACCGACACCAAGATACTGTGAAAGAACGTTTCTATAATGATTAACTGCAGAAGCTCTATTAACCAAAGCTCCATTATATATATCTAACAACGCATCTGGTGCTGTTGTTCCGATGCCGACGTTGCCTCCATTGAAATAACTATTACCATTTGAATTGACTTTGGCCTTTAAGGTAGAGCCACTATAAACATTCAATGCGAAATCATCAACATTATCATAAAGATTTACAACACCATCACTAGGATCTAAATATAGATTCCCTCCATCAACAGTTATGTATCTACTTGCTCCTGAAAGCTCAATATTCCCAGCTACCTCCAACTTCGCCCCAGGATTCGTCGTCCCAATGCCGACGTTGCCTGCAGTTGTATCAAAAACTATATGCCCATTTCTTGTCACAAATTTTAAATTTGTAGTACTTGTTTCCATATATCCTCCTGTTTCAGCAAGGTCTCCAACATAAGTAGATAGAAGTGAATTTCCTGTAGTAAGTTTAACTTTACCATTAACTTCCAACTTCGCACCCGGATTCGTCGTCCCGATGCCGACGTTGCCGTTAAACAAAGTCATGGTATTAGGATTGTTATATGTATTGAAATCGAGTCGTCCTTGTACTGCTGTACCGCCTTGAATTGAAGCTTGAGTTGTTGCTCCTTGGACAAAATATAAGGTTGGGATTGAAGTACTACTGGAATCTTTAAGTGTTAAGGACACTACCCCTGCATTTTCAATAATTCCAGAACCTCCAGAAATATGTAACTTCGCCCCAGGTGCAGTTGTTCCGATGCCGATGTTGCCACCATTTGGCATTAAGATAAGAGGTTTCCCATTCCAATTTGTACCAGGGTCGAATGATTGAATAAAACTATAACCGCCTGTGGTATTTACTCCCATAAATAACTCCGCTGTCAAATCAGGTTTAATACTAAATGCGTAGTCAGCTTCGGTTGTTATAGTAGTTGTGTCATGCGTAAGCTGAAGTTGAGAATTTGGTGCAGTTGTTCCGATGCCGACGTTGCCGGTGCTTAAAATTGTGACAGCTGGAGTTGAAAAAGTGCTTCCATCAACAGCAGTTGATGGTGTGATTTCTAAAGCATTATTGACATTTTCTTGTGCCGCAATCCGCCAATTATAATGTCCTCCATTTGCCATAAAATCTAAGTCAGGACTGGTATGTGTTAATCTTATATTTCCTGCTACATCTAGTTTATCTGTAGGACTCGTCGTCCCGATGCCGACGTTGCCGTTGTTTAACACTGTCAACTTCGTGCTTTGTGTTCCACTGTCTGTCCGAGTTCTGAAATCTAATTGACCTGTAATTGTTCTCATTACCCACTGCTTCTCATCTGCACTTGCATCAGGGTCTTCAAGAATTAAGTGGTAATTTCCACCACCAACACTATCAGTTATATGAAGATTGCCTACAGGACTCGTCGTTCCGATGCCGACGTTGCCGTTATTTATTGTTAGACTTGACCCTGCAAGAGTAGAGTAGTTAGTTATACTTCCACCCAATCCCACATTTCCAGTCGGTGTAATAACCAATCTTGGAGTCGGAGTATACGCAACTCCTGCGGTAAGCCCATTGTTCGTGGTGATAGCAAAGTCCCCTTTAGCCACGTTATACATTTGAAATGTTGAGGCACCAGTATCTTCTGGTATCCATTGATACGAGGAACCATTGTAATTAAAATATGCCCCACCAGAAAATCCTGCCATTGGTACTGATGTTGAAAGTAAATGTCCCCCTGACCCAAATTGAATTGATGATTTTTCTCCCGTTGATGGCACAGTAGCAACCTCTAAAGGAGACCCAGGACCCGTCGTCCCGATGCCGACGTTGCCGTCTGCTTTGATATGAACCATTACTGCCCCTGTATCATCTTTTATTGACAAATCGCCATTAACCAAGTTAGAACTCATCAATGTAACCAATCCAGTCCCTGCTCCCAGCTTCAATGTCCCGCCAGCATTATCAGTGTTTCTTTTATGGGTAATCCCGTTTGCTCCTTGTACCATCAACTCAGTTGTCGGCCCCGTCGTCCCAATGCCGACGTTGCCGCTACTTGAAATTACCATATCAGGATTCAAAACAGCATCTCCGTGTTCTCTTGCAAAAAAGTTTAATGAAGCTCCATAATTCCCAGTTGTCCCATTATCTTTTCGTGCATAAATACCTCCAAATTGTGTATACAATCCTGCATCTGTATATTTTCCGCCAAAAACAATACCCGACCCGACCCCAGTAGCTTGTGCTGTATCATCATATAAACTTACTATTCTTCTAACGTGACCAGCCGAACCCTGTGTTCCTGCTGTTCCTGTAACTTGAAACTTTGTCTCTGGTCCCGTCGTCCCGATGCCGACGTTGCCGTCGGATTTTAAATATAACTGAGTACCAGCTTGTGCCCTTAATTCCAAATCGTTATAAGCACTTCCATCATGTCCAATAATTCCTGCTGTCGTACCTGGACTTAATAAAATTCCTTCTGTAGAAGCAAACAAAGCACTTCCGCCACTAACGTGTAATTTCTGACTTGGATTCGTCGTACCAATCCCGACGTTGCCACCAGATTGCATCAAAGACATATCTCCGTTATCAGCGATATCAAAAGATATTCCCGCTCTTGTATAATCATAAATAGAAAAATTATTGTTTGAATTTTTGTATAATTCCCACTTACCGCTTGTTCCGTCTGAAAATATAATTCCACTTTCTTCTCCACCTAACCCATCTAAATTTGACCTCAAATGCAAAAAAGAATTATCTGTAAAAGAATCAATATATAAACTATTATTACCTGTTAATGCATAGGTGTGCAAAATTCCTGATGGTGCCGTCGTCCCGATGCCGACGTTGCCACTACCCATAACAACCAAACCCTCAGTTGTTCCACCGCTTGATTGAACTTCAAAAACTTTTGTTCCATTACCAGTTCCAGAAGAAACCAGTTTAAGAACATCTCTTGCAGTCGTACCAGTACCATTATTTTCTAACAAAACAGCTAATGTGCTTTCCGCATCAATTTTTACATGTAATTTATTTGTAGGTGCCGTCGTCCCGATACCAACATTCCCAGAATCCAAAATGGTCAAAGTTGAAGTGGCAACTGCAACATCAGAAGCATCTCCCACCAAAATTTGGGTATGGGGAGTAACTGGAGTTAAATCAGACTGAGAATCAACAATGGTTCCATCGGGTAATTTAAATCCTCCTGTAGATGAATAAATTGTTCCAGCAACCTCGAGAGCTTGTGTGGGAGCTGTGGTTCCAATTCCTACTCTTTTATTTTGAATTCCTCCTGCTCCATTAGATTCGGAATAAATAGACATTATATTTTCTCCATCCAATTTAAAAACATAACTTTCAGGAGTTCCAATTGGAGAAGCGGAAGTCACAGCCATGTCAGCAAAAGTAACCAAACCAGAATCGGGAGTAAATTCAAAACTTCCAATATTAAGAGGAGCCCCTACTTCAATTTGATTTGAAGTATTAACCTTAAACATATTAACCACTCCCGTCCCAGCAACATCCAACGCGGAAATCCAATTATTATTTTTTAATTGCAAAAGAGTAGATGGACTACTTACTCCTAAACCAATATAACCAGTAGTTCCGATTATAGAAAAATAAGTATTATTTGCATCACTGCTATCATGAATAATAAAATTTTTAGCGGAAGCAAAAGAAAAAGGCATCAACAAGCTCAAAAAACTTGTTAAAATTATTCTTTTGTTTGGCTTATTAAAATTCATTTTTTTATTCTTCTATTGACAAAATGTTTATCTTTGATATTATTTAATTACAAGTGCCTTCGGGCTTGCCCGCCTTAGGCGGGAGAAAAAATTAGAAAAGTCGTCAAATTAAGTTTTTGATGGCTTTTCTAATTATATCAAATCTTTTTTTATCTATCTTTCCTATTTTATTTACAAACCTCTTAGTATCAATCACACGAA
This sequence comes from Patescibacteria group bacterium, assembly GCA_043800905.1. GTDB lineage: Bacteria > Patescibacteriota > Minisyncoccia > Phycocordibacterales > UBA12079 > JAHITU01. The sequence goes on along the minus strand of JAZDMO010000003.1, from coordinate 7,477 downwards.
TTTGCGAAATTATTCCAGAAGCATTTTTACCATCTATCTCTCCAATTGGTATTCTCATAAAATGTTGTTCAATTGAAGTTGTTAAAGGAATTACCAAACAAATATTTCTACTCAACCCTTTTAACACCAAAACTGGTCGCCCATTGTTTTCTCCGGTACCATCTTGTTCATACCCTATATTCAATCCCAAATTACACCACCAAATATCTCTCAAACGATATAATCTGTTTCTTCCGTGATTGTGAATTTCTTTCTTTTGAATATTCCAAACATCAAAATCTTTTTTTATAATGTTTTCTCTTAATTTCATTTTTTATTTTTATTTAAAAGCTATTCTTTAAACATTGAAAAATAAGGGTAAAAGATCCATTTATACACAAATTCACGCCCCTGTTTTCAGGCAGAATCTTTATATAAAATTATACCCCGAAAAAGCCTTTTTCTTAAACAAAAATGTGGATAAATATGGCTTTTTTAAGACCCCAAAAATAAACGAAAAAACTTGGAGATACTATCTCCAAGTAAAATTTAAAAAAGACCAAAAAGCATCCAAAAATAAACAAAAAACAAACCAAAAAGTTGTATAATTCTGACGACCGTCATAATTATACAACTTTTTTTCATTTTTTCTGCTGGATTGCCACATAAGGTTTTTTGATTTTTGACGAAAAATCAAAAAACCTTATTCGCAATGACGAGACGCTGGACCTGCCTGCCGGCAGGCAGGTTGCCACGAATAAATTTTTGCGAAAATTTATTCTCGCAATGACGGAAAAGTTTTACTTTTCGCCACGGGAGGAGTCCAGAGTTTTTTTAAATTAATTTAAAATTTAAAATCTATAATTTATAATTCTAAAAAATAAAGAAAAGAGGCGGTGGACTAAAATCCATCGCCTCTTTTCTTTATTTTTTAGCTACTGTCTTCCTAAATCATAAAGTAAACCGACTTCATCGGCTGATAAAGTCCGATTATAAATTTTTACATTAGAAATTTCTCCATCAAAAAAATCAGAAACGGCAGTTTTTCCAATACTAATATAATCTCCAGAAATAACAATTGGATACTTAGCAGGAGTCCCTAATTCCCCATTAACATAATAAGTTCCAGAAGAATTCACTACATGCACCCAACCCCCACTGGTATCATCAGAATACCAAAAAGAAACAGATTCTTTATCTCCCTCCAAAGTAACTTCTACGACATTGCCATAACTATCATAACCATCTAATAAATCTTGAATAGAAGGTTCTGTTCCATCAATAATATCTACCCGAGGATAAATCCACTGCTGACGAGTATCGGTGTTGGTTGAATAATATAAATATGTTCGATGTATTCCTAAAGAAGTTCCTCCTTGCCAAACAAAATCAATCGGAGTAGCAATTTTATTTCCTGAAGTATTATATAAACCTGTATCAGTATAAACACTCCCTGTTCCAGAACCTTCAGGCCAAACATGAGCCACTAACAAAAACCAAGAACTGGTAGAAAGAATTTCTGTTCCTGAAGTGGCTCTAAAATATGGATTTGTATTTACCGCCCCATTTGATCTATTTAAAACTCCAATATTTGTTCCTGCTGAATTTTTTCCATATACTCCCATATAGTAAGTTCCGTTTCCTAAAACTGTTCGCCTAATCCATGTAGAAAAACGATACATCTTTGTTTGGTCTATGGCAAAGTTTGAAGTGTTCCAACCACCATCAGCACCGCTCACCGCATCAGCTCTGGCTTCCCACACTACCGCAGGTCTCCCCCAAGGATCAGTATCTATAATTCTATAATTTTCAGAAGTGCTTCCATTTTGACCAAAAATACCCACCGAACCTGTTTGCCCTTCTTTCCAAGTTCGATAATTTATAATAATACTTTCTAAAGTGTCACCAAATAACATTCCGATACCTGAGTTAAAGGTTGCTCCAAAATTTTTTCCGTCGTCATAGGGAGTTTTGTTGGCAATAATTTGATGATTAGTCCTCTCACTTTTTGTATATTTTTCAGTTAAAGGCATGTCCAAAACCAAACCTCTTTGTAGAGAACTAGTAGTTAATTTTGTATTAGAAGTTTCATAAAGTTGAGTGATTTCTGTAGATGACAAAGCACGATTATAAATACGAACATCATCGATTTTGCCGTCGAAATCAGCTTCACCAATATAAAAAGGACTGGAATTCGTGGCTAAAACACCAGAAGTCCCAAGACCCCCATACGGAACACCATCAACATAAAGTTGTCCACCAATAGTAGAGGTATAAACTAAAGTAATATGATGCCAAGCATTTAACGGAAGAACATAACCAGATGAAATACCTCCCCAAACACCCCCCCTATTAGCATAAAATTGAAGAGTTCGATTAGAACCAAAAATATACATAACATAATTTGCATCAGTAGTCCCGCCCCATTTTCTAATAGGATGGGTAGCATAACCAGCAGGGGCTGATGCTAAATAAATCCAAAGAGAAATTGTTAATTCAGAAGTATTATCCAAAACATTACTATCAGCAATTTGAATATAATCATTTCCATAAAAACTCATTGCCCCACCACTTTCTCCATTTTTTCCTACCGTTGGAATAGCTCCATTATTTGTCCCGTGATTTTCATAAGGAGTTTTGTCTGTAACTCTCTCTGTTGAAGAATTATAATCTGCTTCGTCTAAAGTCCAATGACCAACCAAACCTTTTTGTAAAGAGTTTACTTGAGCCGTTTGTTTGTCTGGAGAAAAAATAAAACCCGTAGCATAAACTCCATAAGCAAATAAACCAATTGCAAAAATAATCAAAATCGATTTTATTAAAATTGATATATTTTTTTTCATTATTAATATTTTAACATAAAAATTTATTTCTAGATTGCCACGTCGCAGGCTCCTCGCAAAGACGAAAAACAAAGTTTTTCGTAACGGATTTTGCTTCGCAAAATCCGTTTCTTCGTCATTGCGAACGATAGCGTGGCAACCTGCCTGCCGGCAGGCAGGTCCAGCGTTTTATCTATGGTTTTACAGACTTTTGACTAATTTATTTCTTGACAAATTGTCTATGCTTGGTATTATATATGTATAAATCTCCATATAGGAGCCCTCCTCTTTTGAGGAGTATAAATTAGAAAAACTTATTGAAGTAATTCAATGAGTTTTTCTTTTATTTTGTCAAAATCAGACTTACTTAGTTTCCCATATCTAAATTTTAATCTTTTTGAATCAAACAATCTTATTTGAGACAAAATGGCTGAACTATTTATTTTTTTAAACTCAAAATTATAATAAAAAGGTAAATCCTTTTTAATTTTTGTTAAAGGAATTCCTAAAAATATTTTCTTATTAAATTTTTTTAGAACAACAGCCGGTCTTAGATACTCTTCTCCATTTCCATCTTGTTCATAACCGACGTTAAGACCCATTTTTAAAAACCACTTCGTGATTGTACGAGACTGGACTGCTTCGCAAGCTCGCAGAGACGGTTAGAAACTAGACCTGCCTGCCCCTGCATGCCGGCAGGCGGGGGCAGGCAGGCTTTCGACTAATTTATTTCTTGACTTTTATTTTCAATAGGATATACTAATGGTAATAATATTCTCCCGAGGTTAAACTCGGGAGTTATTTTTTTATCCCCTAGTTCAATCTCTTTACGAATACTCTCAAATAAAATATATTTTCCTTTCTTAATTTCGTAAGATAAATTATTTTTAAAACCCATAAAAATAATTTTTTTATTTCTTCTTAATAAAAAATCTCTTAATGCAATATAATCACTATCTCCCGAAACAATAACAGCCACATCATATTCTTTAATACTTTCAATTACATCAACAGTTATATCTACGTCAACATCTCCTTTTTTAATTATTTTATTTCCAATATTTATATATTTAAGAGGTTTTGTATGTATATCTACAAATTGTTTTATTTTATCAAGATATTTTTGTGTTTCAGCAAAAACCAAATCGTCTTGAGATGGAATAGCAATATAATAACGAATAAATTGAGTGTTAAGAACTAAAAATATTTCTTTTAATTTTTGAATATCTACTTTCCATTTAGATTGTTTTTGAGCATAAAACAAATTAGCATTATCAACAAAAACTCCTATTCTTGGATTATTATTTTTTTCTAAATTATTCATCATTAATTATTATATCAAAATTTTTCTCGAATAAACGTCATTGCGAGCGATAGCGTGGCAACCTGCCTGCCGGCATAGGCAGGTCCAGCATCCCGTTGTCATTGCGAAGAATTTTTTGTTTTAAAAAATTCTGTAGCAATCCAGCTAATAAACGTCATTGCGAGTTTACGAAGCAATCCAGCATAAAATTTAAAATCTCTGGACTGCCACGTCAAGATTTTTTGATTTTTCGTCAAAAATCAAAAAATCTTTCCTCGCAGAGACGTTTCGCTTTTCGTCTTTGCGAGAATAAATTTTCGCAAAAATTTATTCGTGGCAATCCAGCAGAAAAAATGAACAGAGTTTCTGTCTTTAACCCATGGTCGTCAGAATTATACAACTTTTTTGTTCATTTTTTCTTTATTTTTAAAGACTTTTTCTAATTCATCCAAAGTATTTTCAATAGAAAATTGCTGAACTTTTAATCTTGCATTTTTAATAATTTTTCTCTTAATTTATTAAGTCAAATTTTATATTTTTTATTATTCCTTAGGAATTACTTGGAAATAGTATCTTCAAGTAGGTATTATTAATTTAAAGAGATTTTGATTTTATTTTTTTCTCTTTCTTTTGTTTTTTCATCACAACATGCAAAGGATAAAATTCATAGTAATTATCTTCGTCAAACCAAGCACATTTAAAATCAAATAACTTCAAACCAGTCAAACGAGATAAAGCCAAGGCATAAATGGTTAATTGCTCAATTGGTTTTACTCTTTTAGCTCCAGGTTTAAAATCTAAAATATGCACTGCTCCATTTCTAATCTGCACAATATCAATGTGCCCCGTAATAACTTCCCCCTCCTTTAATTCTAATGGAACATCAAAACCTTTCATCCCTTTAAAATGTTGTACGTCTTTATAATCCAACAATATCGGCACCTCCGTCGCCACCGTCACAGAGTCATTCAACAACATAAATTTTTGCAAAACTTCGTGCCGCAATTTATTATTCACTACTGTTTGCAATACAAATTTTGCTGTTTTACAAGCAAAATTTGGTCGTGGGGTAATCTTAACTTGATCTAAATTAAAAATATTTTTATATTCAGAAGAACGAAGAGAACTGTCTTTAAAAATTTGATGAGGGCAATCTGTATCCACTAATTCTAAAAAAATTTGTAAAGGTTTAAATTTCTGATGTTTAAAAAACTCATCAATAACACAATCTGTTTTAGCTCGATGATATAAAAAATCATAAACTTGCCCGTGAAAAAGATGGGCTTCCACAAAGATATCTTTTTTATCATATTTTTGAGAAATATAATCTCGCATTCGCAAAATCGGCAAATATTCTTTAAAACCCAAAATCCAGCTACTAATATTTTGAGAACTTATGGAAAGTCCGTATTTTTCATTTACTAACTTGGCTGATTCTTCCATTGTCTTAAAACTATTATAACCATTAATTGCTTCCAAAATCACTCTAAGCGGATAGGTTCTATTTTTTGTAATACTCGGAGTAAATTTTTTGTCACAATTTTTGCAATAATAAATCTGCACCGTTTCGTGTTTTTTCTGACGAATTCCACTTTTAACAATATTGGGTCCTTGGCAATAAGGACAGTGAGTAAGACTTTTTTTTGATTCTTCTTCCATACTATTTTTTATTAAAATTCAAGTTTATTTTTACCCAAGCTCTTTTCAAATTGAGCACTTTATTTCTCAAAATTGAATAATCTTTTAATAAATCATTCATTCTTTTTTCTAATTCTTGTATTTCTTCTTTTTCTAAAAGAATTTCGGCTTCTTTTGATTCTTTAGTTTTTTTCTGGACTTTTTGACCACCCATAGGTGTAACTTCACTATCATTTTTGGAGACGCTTCCTTCATTTTTCTCTCGTGTTTTCTTAATAATTGAAATAATAAAATCTATTTTAGAAATAATTGAAGTAATAACCTGAGCTGTTTTTTCTAATTTTCTTTCTGCTATAGAAAAATTATCAAAACGATTTCCATAACTTTCCGCTATCATTTTTGGCACATATTTTGAAATATCTTTTAACAATTCTATTTCATTATCTAATTTAGATAAACCAAAATCTTGTGAAATTTCAAGAATGAAAATCTCAGCAGACAAAGCGGTACTTTTATTATAAACATCTAAATCTCTAAAACTCTTAATCGGACCTCGCACCTTAAAATTTCCCCGACTTTTGTTGGGAGTAAATTTTTTAAAACTTGGATTGTATGGTTTTTTATACATAATTAGATTAATTTTAAACCTGCGTTTGCCGGCAGGCAGATTATTAATTTAGAATTTTGACTTCACCCTGTTAAATAAAATTTAGCTCCTCACTAAATTTTATTTAACAGGGTAAACCTCTCGATTTTTTAAAAAAATTTGATATTATGACACGGTTTTTTAAAAACGACGAATTTCTGGGTAAAAAATGGGAATTTTGGGCAAAAATCTCTCATATTTTTGTCTAAAAAATCACGAAAATACGACAATTCGTTCAATTTGAGCTATATTTTGCCAAAATTCGGAAAAATATAGTTCTAAACCTCATGCGGACAGGTTTTCAAATATTTTACGGCTCAACTTAGCCCTAAAAAACACTTTAGCACTCACATTTTGGATACGATATCTCTCGAATTTTGGATAAATAGATAGTCTCCCCAAAATTCGAGAGGCGTGTGAAAAAAAACTTTAACTTTTTTCATCCCTAACACCTAATTTCTAAACCCTAAAACCTAAACTTATATTCCAATCATAACATCTCCGTCATCTTCTAGGTTGATTGTACTTCCTCCGGCGGTGGCTTTGAATGAACCCGCTACCTCTAATTTTGCGGAAGGTGTGGTCGTCCCGATGCCGATATTCCCGCTGTCTAAAGCCGTTACTAATGCCGTTCCACTGCTGTTTTGAGTTTGGAAATTCACTCCGGTTGTAGTTCCTGCACCTTTTACGATTAACTTGCCTCCAGGATTCGTCGTCCCGATGCCGACGTTGCCGTCGCCTTGAATTTGAAACACCCTATTTGCACCAACATCAACATAAAATGGAAGTGTTCCAGCTGCGGCGTTTGCGACCTTAATCTTTAAACCATGATATCCAGCTGTATTAACAGTATTTTCAATATAAGCTGGTAGATTTTGCGTCCCGCTTGATGTAACCCTAAAAGCAGTTGCTCCAGTGCTACCAGCTATATCTAAAGTAGCCCCCGGCCCCGTCGTCCCGATGCCGACGTTGCCTGCATTTATTGTTACCTCTGGGTTCGCATAATTATTATTTGAAGCAAGATAAAGTTTTTTACCAGTCCCAACACCATTTATCATATCGCTTGTAGACCAAAGCCCCACCGCCCCA
>JAZDMO010000014.1:0-33556 GCA_043800905.1 Patescibacteria group bacterium | reverse complement strand
AAAGAAATGTTAATATTGTTAATAAAGAAATGCCAAAATATTTAAAATACTACAACGAACATAGATTACATATGGGAATTGATTTAAAAACACCGAGCCAATTATTAACAGAGTGTTTCCAAGCTATTGGTTAGAAAACGGCTTTTCACTTGAATTAACTCTTGAAGTGCACACACATATGACGCTTTTAATACTTAACAATTTAAGCTATTTCCTTTATTTTATGGCTCAACAGAGCCGTAAAATAATGAAAAAGTGAATGGAAGCCTTATGTTTTAATTTTATGACTGGATTGCTTCGTTGGGTGGTTTTTTGATTTTTCCTAAAAAATCAAAAAACCCACCCTTCTCGCAATGACAGATGATGAGATGCTAGACCTACCTACCGGCAGGCAGGTTGCTTCTTAAACTCGCAATGACGAGAAAGAAAAAACTCCACCTTATTTTTTCTTTATCAATTTTTAATCTTTAATCTAAAATTTACAATTTAAATTTATTTATAAATTTGTAAGGGCTTTTTTAAAATCTTCTGGTAAATCAGACTTTATCTCTATTTTATATCCATTCAACAAAACAAATTCCACAGAACGAGAGTGCAAAGCTAATCTTTCAAAACCTAAAGCCATATCTCGTTTAGGAGCATAAAGTTTGTCCCCCACTACTGGATAATTGATGGCTTTCATATGCACTCGTATTTGATGAGTGCGCCCAGTTTTCAAATTAACCTCTAAAAAAGAAAATTCATCATTTTTTTGTAATACTTTGTATTCTGTGACGGCTTCTCTTAAAGTCCCTCTAGCTCCTCTCTGAGCTGACCATTGGCGGAAATCTTTTCCACTTCTTCCAATTGGCCGATCTATCACTCCTTCATCATTTTTCATTCTTCCCCATACAAAAACATTGTAGATTTTTTTAACTTCTTTGTTTTGAAATTGTGTTTTTAAATTTAAAAAAGATTCTTGCGTTTTAGCCAAAATTAAAACTCCACTAGTTTCTTTATCTAAACGATGAACTATTCCTGATTTTTTTATTTCTTCACCGTTTTGAAGAATAATAGACTCGCCGACCTCTTTTGATTCAGGATAATTTTCTATAAACCAATCTTCTAAAGTTTTTTCTAGACTACGTCCATCTCCATGCACCATTAAACCCGTTGGTTTATTCACCACTACCACTTCATCATTTTCAAATATTTTTTCGATTTTCATCCTATTAGTTTTAGCATAAAAATATAAAAACCGCTTGTTTTTTTGTTCAAAAAAATATAAGATATATCTAATTGAATAAGGGCGATTAGCTCAGTTGGTAGAGCAACTCGTTTACACCGAGAAGGTCGGGGGTTCAAATCCCTCATCGCCCACCATATAAAATCTTAACCGCTTTTTTAGCGGTTTTTGATTTTAATGGTGGGTGATGAGCGAGCAAATTTCTTTGCTCGCGTAGGGATTTGAACGACGGAGTATGTTGCGAACTTATGAGCAACAACGAGTCGTGTCCCGCGGTTCTTTATAAAATTTGAGCTTGCGAAAAATTTTATTTAGAAACCGTCAGGACAAATCTCATCGCCCACACAATGAAAAAATAACACCGATTGAGGTGTTGTTTTTTTATTGTTATACGGACGATGAGGGATTTGAAACGAACGAATATATTTTTCTGTAGCGAAGCGAAAGAAAAATTTGAATGAGCGAGGTCACAAGTTCTTAACACAATTCGAGCAATAGCGAAGAATTTTATTTAGAACTGGGGACAAATCCCTCATCGCCTACAAAAATATACTTCACAAATGCTATCGCATTTGTTTTGTTATTTTTGTGCCCCCGGTAGGAATCGAACCTACAGCCAGAGATTAGAAGTCTCTTGTTTTATCCATTAAACTACGGGGACAAAAACACAAACCAAATATAACATCGATTATGGCTTAAATCAATCCTTTATTACCTAATTAAATAATTAAAAACCAAAGAATTAAAGCTAAAATAAGTAAAGTTAAATAATTAAAATATTTAAAAGCATAATGGGCCATATGTTTTCCAAAAAGCTTTACTATATAACCCACTATAAAAAATCTTAAACCACGCCCAATCAAAGAAGCTAAGAAAAAAGTAATAATATTTATTTTAAAAAAACCAGCCGAAATTGTAAAAACTTTATAAGGGATAGGAGTAAAAGCTGAAACAAATACAGCCCAAAAAGCATTATCAATAAACAAATCAGAAACCATAGCCATCTGACTCTGTAAATGATAAGTATTAATTAAAAACTGACCAATAAAATCAAAAAAGAAAAATCCAAAAGTATATCCCAGCATTCCCCCCAACACAGAAGCAATAGTAGTAATAGAAGAATAATAAATCCAACGGCTTCCATTATTAATTAAAATAGCTAAAAGAAAAACATCAGGTGGAATCACAAAAAAAGAAGCTTCAGTAAAAGAAAAAATAGCTAACCATAATTTAGCATTTCTTCCGTGTGAATGATTTTGAGACCAATCACTTATTTTTAATTTTGTTTTGTATAAAGCTTCAAACATAAATTAGTTTATAGGTTATAGTTGATAGTTTGTAGGAAAAATTTGCTCCCCCTTAGCCAAGGCTACGAAGGACAGGTTTGCAATTTTTTTTCTTAAATTTTAATTCTTCTTAATTCTTTCTAGATAAGACTTAAGAATTAAAGCAGCAGCAGAGGCATCAATTCTCTTAACTCCCTCTTGCAGGTGCCGAGCTTCCATACTGGTCATAAATTCCGGCTCTAAGTATATCAAACAATTAATTCTTTTAGCCAATTCATCCCTGAATATCAAAATCTTTTTTTGGATAGGGTTATCTTCCCCCATTAAATTTTTTGATTCCCCGATTACGATCGCTTCAATTTTTTCCTCCTCACAAATTTTTAAAATATTTTCTATTAAAAATTTATCATTCAGTAAAATAGTTTTAGCAAATGCTAAATTTCCACCATCATCTGATGTGGCTATTCCTACTCTTTTCTCACCATAATCAATACCTAAATATTTCATCCCATTAGAAATTAATGATTAATTAATAACTTTGTTTGATTACCCGTTTTTTAAATTTCTAACGGGATTCATTTTAAAAAACCAAAATACTTGGATCCCACAAAAGCAAAGCTCCCAGAATTAACATCAATAAACCTCCAATTAAAGAAGAAAGATTAGAATACTTTTGGCCCACAGCATAAAACTTATTAAAACCGTAAAGAGCTAATCCAAAAATCAAAATATCGTCAATCATATAAGCGAGAGTGTAAAGAAAAATATAAAATTGTCTAATCAAAAGAGTAAGCTTGTTTAATTCTAAAATTTTAGTAAAGGCTTGAGGAATCCCAATCGAACAAGCAAACTCAATTATATTTACAGATAAAGCTACTCCAATAATTCCCAAAGCCGACAACCAAGTTAAAGGATTTTCAATTAAGGCTCTAATTTTAGTTTCAGTTTTACTTTGTTTTTCAATATCAGTGTCGCAAACTAATTTTCCCCTATTCTTCCAATATCTATAAATAAAATAAATTCCCGAACTCACAGCTAACAAACCTACCGCTGGAGTAATAATTTTATCCAAACCGATAAAATTCCAAGTCTTATACCAAAAATTCAAAATCAACCAATACATTACCGTTTCTGCCAAAATAAACAAACCCGCTACTTGAAACATTTTTTTTCTATCTTTTACCTGCCACAAAATCAAAAGAAAGGTCATCAAAACCCACATAGCACAAGGATTAAAACCATCCACCAAACCGAGAATGAAAGACAATGAAAAAAGAGAAAAATCTTTAGCATTAATTTTTCCTAGAAAAGGAACATTGAATTCAAAATTATGACCAATTTCAAGATCTCCTATATTTTCAACTAACTGACCACTTTTAGCTTGCTCAATTAAAGAAATAATTTGTTGCCCTGTAGTCTCAGGAGAATTAAAACCCTGAAGAACCACTTTTCCAATAACTGTTACAGGAGTAGCTTGTGGTAAATCTAATTGTTTAGTAATTAAATCAAATTGTTTAAAACCTTCATCGGTATTAATATCGATTAAATAAACCTGAAAATCATCTCTTTCTTTTATTAAATTTTCAAGAAAATTTTTTTCTTTAATACAAAAAGAACAATCTTCTCTTCCAAAAACAAAAACTTCAACCTTAGGAGAAACCTCATTTATTAAGGTTGGTTCTAAAATTTCTTCCGCTTTTATTAGATTAGGAACAGTTAAACTTAAAAAAATAAGGGTTCCTAAAAATATATTCTCTAAATTTTTATACATAACTCAATCATAATATCACTATTATTTAAAATAGAAAACTATTTAAAAAAAAGTTATAATAAAATTATAAATTTATAATTAAATAAACGAAATATGCCTATAATTAAAACTTTAAGCTTTATAATTGCAACCCCTGTATATCTTTTTTCTTTATCAATATTATTTTTTTCAGTGATTAATTTTACATCAACAAAAAAATTTTTTGAGATAGAAATTCTAATACCAACCTTTCTTTTATTTTTGGCTACATTTTTATTTTATAAAATAATAAGAACAAAGAATAAAAAGGATTCTGTTTTAATGTTTTTTCTACTAATATTAAGTGTAATATTTTCTTTTACTCTTCTCTTATCACGTTAAAAAATATTCTTTTTTTAAAAAACAAACCTAGATTTTTAAGAGTTATTTTGTTAAGATGAAAGGCGTTAATTAGACAAACACGGAGGGGTGGCAGAGAGGTCGAATGCACCAGTCTTGAAAACTGGAGTGCGGGAAACTGTACCGAGGGTTCGAATCCCTCCCCCTCCGCATCTTAGAGCTAGCACGAAGAACCATATAGGTAACCCTTACTATATAAATTTATTGGTTAACGATAGAATAGAAATTATGAGTGAAGTAAATACATTTACAGATATAACAAAGTTAATTGATACTGCAGAAAAAACTTTTTCTGAGCAGGACATTAAAGAGTTCGAAGACATAGAGAAAATCTTTACCTTAACCCTTTTAACAATGCGTAGTATTTCAAAGTTCTACTCTTCAGATGAATGGAAAGATAGCAACTATGAATATGCTCTTGGTGTTTTGATACAATCTCTAGAAACTGTATTGAGTATGTATTCTTTAAGCAGAAGTGGTTTTTGGGATAACACTTTAGTTTTAAAGCGAAATTATTCTGAATTACTCGCTGTGGCAATTGCGATAGGATATGACCAACAGTGTTTTATTGATTGGAAAAACAATAGAGGTAAGATGAAGAGTTTTGGTGATATTTGTAAGCAGATCTCTGCAAGCAATACAGTTCCAGAATACCCAGAAAAAGAACTTCTAGTTATTTTGAAAAGATACTGGAATGAATCTTCTCAAGTATATTCTCATAATATTTCTCTTAAAGCGATTAGGACTTTAGTAAAAAAAGGGCAGATAAAATTTGAACCAAAAACTGCAACGATAGAATTTGAAACTTACCGCCTACGTACTTTAAGAAATATGTTAATCAACATACTAAGTATTCTTATGGGAATATTTGATTACGGAAAATTCACTCAAGAAAGAAAAGAGTCTTTCCCTGAAGCATTAAAAATTATAACCGACGCAAACGAAGTTTTTACAAACACAGATTGGTCTTCTCAAAAAACTAAATAAATAGGCGCTCGAGGATCCTTCGGTTAGTAACCCTAAAAAGCTTAAAACCTGCCTTGCAGGGCTTGGTAACTTACGGTTCCAGCTCGAGGTAGCCCGCAACATTGTGCTAGCACGAAGAGCTATAAAAAACACCTAACCATGTGTTTTTTATATTTAAACTTATAATCTGTATGTTCTGTATGTTAAAATATGATTATAATTAACAAAATCATAAATATATAATTATGTCTTATAACAATATTTTATTAATTGCACTATACTTCATAGCTGTTTTTGCAATTGGACTTTGGACTAAAAAAAGGGAGAGTTCAGAAGATTATGTAATCGCTGGAAGAAAAATTGGATTTTTACAATCATCAGCTTCAATGTTTGCTGTTATTGGTGGTTTTATTTTGGTCGGACAGGCGGCCTTAGCTTTTGAATTAGGTTTTGGTGCTATGTGGTTTTGGGTTGGTGCTGGGTTAGGTCTTGTGCTACTTGGATTTAATGCAAAAAAGGTTAAGGAGATTTCAGACGATAAAAAATATCTGACCATATCAGAGTACATACAAGAAAAATTTGGTAACAAGAACGCAAAAATTTCTTCTATTGTTTTGTTTGTGGCTTTCTTCTCCTTACTTGTGGGACAATTCATTGCTGGTGGAAGTATCTTTGCCCCACTTCTTGGTATTTCATACCCTCTTGCGGTAATTATTCTAGGAGTAGGAACTCTTCTTTACCTTTTACTCGGAGGATTTAAAGCAGTTATAAAGACGGATTTTTTACAGGCAATAATAATGTTGTTTATATTCTTATCTTTAGTTCTTAATATAAATTTAGGAAGTGAGGCTGTAGTACAATTTGATTTAATGAGTGTTGGATTCCCAATGGCTATCGCTTTTGTGGTAGTCGGGGTTTTTGTGATTTTTGGTTCAGCAGATATCTGGCAAAGAATTTATGCTACTAAAAATATAAAAAGTATTAAAAAAGCATCTTATCTTTCTGCTATTGGTTTTGTTTCTTTTGGTGCGATGGTTTCATATGTAGGTATTGTGGCAAAAAGTAATTTTCCTGATATTGCCTCAAACGAAGCTTTTTTCTATGGAATATTTAACTTACTACCTCCACAACTTCTTGGATTGGCTGTTGTTGTAGTTTTAGCGGCTATTATGTCTACGATAGATACTGAATTGTTTTATCTTTCTTCTAGTCTATCTCGTGATTTTTCTAAAAATAAAAAAGGAGAAGACTCAAATGAATTAGTTAAGGATATTCGTAAATTCATATTGATTTTAGCTGTAATTGCTATGGTCATTGCAATATTTGTTTCAAGTATTCTACAACTTTTATTCGCCCTAATCAGTTTAACTTTAATAGTTTCTCCTATGATATTATTTTCGCTTTTTTGGAATCTGAAAAGAAAGGCTGTATTTTTAGGAATGGTAGGAGGTTTAATAGCATTTTTTGTCTTAGTATTTAGTGGTAATTTAAATTCTGATAATATGATAGCTACTCTAATAGCTACTGTTATATTTTTTGTGCTGGGACAAATTTTCCTCAAAAAAGAGGTTCTTTTAGAAAGATCTTAGTGCTAGCACGAGGATGTTCAAATCCCGGACACACCGCATCCAACAGCTAGCACGAAGGTCTTACTATCCTCATTCACACGAAAAGGTTCGAAGTACGAATAGTATAAATTAAAGATATGGATAATATGCATAAAGATGAACAGCTAAATAAACTCTTGGAAAACCTATTGAAGGCTACCAATAAAAATATCAATGAAAAACGTAAAAATTTTGAGCACATGATGTTGTTAATTGGTACCATATTGGGATTCTCTGCAGGATTGTCCGCAACAACAAATGGTGAGCCGAACTTCTTTCTTTTGCTTTCATGGTTTACAGATGTTTTCGTTATTATTATTGGTAGTATTTATTTAATCTTTGAAACAGAAAGTCGTTACTACCGTACTCTCATTGGTTTCCCAAAACAAGTTGATGTAATAAAAAAGGACACTAGAGAAGAATTAGAGGAAGTCGTAAAGACATTAAAAAAAGACATAAGTAAGACCTTCCTCGATATTTCTTCGGGAAAAAATTTAAAGGAAAAAACTTTTATCGTTTTTGCAAAGTATCAGCGTCAAGTTGAAATGTTTTTTTATTTTGGTTTTATTGTAGCCCTGCTCTTTTTGGTAATAAGTTTTTTGTAGAACTATTTTTAGAAATCAAAGACATTCGCACGAAGACCTTAATTTTGACTAATTAAAATAGTTAAAAATAACCTTACAGAACTTAACCCTCCACAGTTCCAGCCCGAAGTAGCCCGCAACATCGTGCTAGCACGAAGTAGCTTATAGACAACATAGCTATACAAATTTATTAAATAGATTAAAATATAATTATGGCAAAATGGCATTTTTGGGGAGAAAAAGAATTTTCAAGTGTTTATGAAAATATCTATATAAGAAGTTTTGTGGAAGATTGGTTTAATATTATTGCTGAAATAACAAAGGAAATTGATTCACAAAACTCCTCTTCTAAACAAATTTTAGACATCGGTTGTGGTGAGGGTCATACTACCAAGCAAATACTTGATAGGATTAATGGTAATTATGTGTGCGATTTACTTGAGCCAAATGAGAATGCATTGACCTCTGCTGAGGCTTTTTTAACGCCAGAAAATAATGTGGGGGAACTTTTTCCACGGTCTCTCTCAACTTTTAAAAAAAATAAAAAATACGACATTGTTTTTACTTCACACACAAATTATTATTGGGGGATAAACCAAAAGGACTATGACGCCCAATTATCGAAGCTTCCTAATTTATTAAATTCTAATGGAAAATTAATGATTCTTACTTTACCAAAAGGGAGTACTCATTATAAAATAATGTTGCGACAAATTTATCCTGAATTCAACTATGCTGAATATATAATTGATTTCTATAAAAATCTTGGACTAAAAGTAGAAATAAAGAAATTGAAGATGAGAATGTATATTGGTGATATGTTAAATACAAAGAGTCTATTTGATCTTAAAATATTCTATCGTTTTATTCATAACACTGATTCATTTCCAAGCGACAAAGAAAGTAGGGAATTTTTACAGAAAATAAAGGACAACCAAGAGAATGGATATTTAGATTTTAAGGATTATTTAATTATTGTTTCAAAATAATAACTAAGGTGCACGAGGATCCTTCGGATAGTAGCTCTAAAAAGCTTAAAAACGCCTTACAGGGATTGGTAACCCACGGTTCCAGCCCGAGGTTGCCCGCAGATTAGAGCACAGTGAAAAGCTGTGGTGGGGGTGGGATTCGAACGGTGGTAGGAAAAGTGCTAAACGCACTTTTCCGTGCCGCGACCAACAACACTTTGTAAAATTTGAGTTTACGAAAAATTTTACTTAGTGATTGTGGGTCGAACCCTCCCCCTCCGCCAATTTGAACACAACAATCCATATCATAAATAAAAACTGGCATTTAGCCAGTTTTTATTTATGTCTTGTAAAAGATTTTATGCTAAAATATATCCATGGAAGAAATTGAATGGCAAGCGTTTGAATATGATTTTGAACCCAAAAGTGATAATTGGTTTTGGGCGATTTGGATTATTGCGATAGGAATGGCTTGGACTTCTTTTTTATTTAATAATTTTATACTAAGTATTTTAATTTTAGTAGCGGTTTTTAGTATTTCTGTTTTTGCTAGTCGCCCGCCCAAAAGATTAACTTTTAAATTATTTAAAAAGGGTTTTTTAATCGAACAAAAACTAATTTCCTTTTATTCTCTTCAATCTTTTTGGATAAATGAAGATGAAAAAAAGATTTTATTAAAGCCACAATCAAAAACAAAACCTTTATTAATTATTCCTCTAAACCCAAGACAGATTGACAACGATGAAATAAAAAGTTATTTATTAACTCATCTAGAAGAAGAGGAATTAAAAGAACCATTTCTTAAAACTCTTTTAGAGCGACTAATTTAAAAAATATCTAATAGTTATTAAACCAAGATTAGTTACTTTTAAATTTTCAATAAGTAGAATAAATCTTAATTTATAGTATTATTTAATAATCTAAAAAATGTCCTCGTAGTTTCAGCCCAAAGCTGATCCGTCTAGGACGGACAATGGATATAAACAAAAGTAATATTGTTTGTAAGGTTAGGTTTAAAAATTTAGGAAAATGTCCTCGTAGTTCAATGGATAGAACACGAGTTTGCGGAACTCGTAATGTAGGTTCGATTCCTACCGAGGGCACAATAAAAAAATACAGATTATTTTAATCTGTTTTTTTTATTGTGCCTGAGAAAAAGCAAACTGCTTTGCTTTTGTGTAGGAATCGAACCGAGCTCTGCACGAAGTTTTGCGGAACGCAGTGAAGCAAGGCAGAGCGAGCGCGGGTCGGGTAGCTGAGATATTTTTGGAACGAAGTGAACAAAAATATCCAGCGAAGCTGACAGACTCCTACCGAGGGCACACAATAAATTTTTTATTCCCTTTGTGGATAATCATGTTTTGTAGTAGAGTATTAATGATACTAAAATTTTTCGTATACTCGTATACTAAAACTTTTTAGTACTATAAAAAATTACTTATGGCAAAACAAGATTATCCACTTTCAAAAAATCTAAAAAAGTTGAGGAAAAGGAAAGGACTTTTGTAAGATCGGATCGCAAAACTCGCCGATATAGCCAATAACACGATTATCAAAATTGAACAGGGCAAAAATCTCAACCCTCGACTTAATATATTAAAAAAGATTGCGAAAGCTCTTGAGGTCAAGGTTGATGATTTAATTAACGATAATTGATATTGTGAAAAGTGTTGGGGAGTAAACTATAAGTAATGTCGTTAAATAAATTAACATTTAAGAAAAAAAATATGCGAATAGCACAAAGTAAAACAAGAGAACAGTTTCCGTTGAGCTACAAAAAGATTATAAAAAAAACAATAGCAAGCACGATTACCATTACAATTTTATTGCTTGTTATTTGGGGATTTTTAGCATTTATACTTGACTCAATCGGCCAAGAGGTAATAGGTTGGTTAGACACAGCAACATTTGGGATTTTCGGATTTCTGTTTGTTGTAATTCTCTTAACATATTTTTATCAACGTTGGTACTTTACGGTTTACTTTTATGATTTAACACCGGATTTTATTCAAATCAAAAAAGGACCAATTACGCCGCGAGAAATCACACTTCCATACGAACGTATTCAAGATGTTTATGTTGACCAAGATTTGCTCGATAGAATTTTCGGTCTTTACGATGTTCACTTATCAAGTGCAACTGTTTCTTCTGGAATGGAAGCGCACGTAGACGGCGTAGAAAAACAAGCAGCGGAAGGATTACGCGATGCTCTCCTTGAGACTGTAAAACAGAGAATTAGCAAAAACCGAGTAAATCCTCCAACTAATAATCCAATATCTTAAAATCTATGGACAGAATTATTACAGAAAAAGATTATCCGGTTCAAAGATTATGGATACTTAAATCTATAATTAGTTCTTTAATAGTTTTTATAATTATTGGCGTTTTCTTTTATTGGAGTAGTGGATATGAGAACCTTTCTCTTTGGAAGAGCTTATCTAAAGACCCTGAACTCCAGATTTACTTTTGGATTTATATTGCCATGATATCATTTAGCTTAATTATAGCGATACTGCGCAGAGCAACATTTCACTATTCTATTGAACCGCAGTTTTTAACTTTGCGACAAGGTATTTTTTCAAGACAACAGCGGTATATTCCTTACGAAGTAATCCAAAACCTTTTTGTTAAACAAGATTTGTTCGACCGTATTTTTGGACTCGCTTCTTTGACTATTGAAAATGCCTCACAAGGAGGAACCAACATAGATAATCAACAGGAACAAAAAGTTTTTGGATTGCGTATTGGTAACCAAAGGCGACAACAGATGGAAATGATCGGATTTTCTGGTAATAAAGTCAGTATTCCTGGCCTTACTAAAGTAAACGTGGAAATTCTAAAAGGTATTGTTTTACAAAAGATGAAAGAAAATCCGATTGAGGATAGCCAGTCAGGATTATAAAATTCTATGCAGCATGCCAATAGTATTGGCACGAATCTTGGTGGCAGCGGAAAGCGAGAGCGGGTAAAAATTCACCCCCCCCAACCCCCTCCTTCCGCCACACCCGAGCCGTCAGGAATTTTTCAGAAAATGATTTCGAGCCGTACTGTAAAGATACATAATAAAAAACCAAAATAAAACAAGGGCTTAGACAAAAAATCTGTCTAAGCCCTCAAAAAGCCGAATTCATAATAATTACCTCATTAAAGTTTCTGTATTAACCGCAATTAAAGAATGTCGGCTGGGGTGAATACCATCACCCAAACGAAAACGGTTCCCTAAAACCAACCAATCAAAATCTCGATATTTAAAAATATTTCCCCTCTCTTCGATGGAACACAAAAAACGATCTAATTCACCGAAAATTCGGTGATTAAATTTTTCACCACAAAGACGTGGCGCTCCCCGAACCCCTTCAAAACACTCCCCTTTAAACCAAAAAAATTTATAAGGTATCGAGGTTTCCCAAATCATATTTAGGATTCCCTCTTGTTTATTAATTTCTTTAGCTAAAAAAAGAAGTTGTGTTTGGGTTAATTTTCCATAAGGTTCCCCCTCTTTTAGAAAAAAATCTGGGAAAATATCAGCAAGCTTTCTTAAGTTTACACAATCAGCTGAAATTAAAGACTTTCTCAAAGAACAATCTTTAGTTTCAGCTATCATTAACCAATTTCTCCAAAGAAAACGAGAATCCATAAAACCCCCTTTATAAATAAAATAAATCCTTTTAAATCAAAGGACTGAAAACAAACCTATCTTCTATTATAGAAGACTTTTACTTTTTGCCAAGGAGAACGCTTATTTATAAAAATAGTAAAAATTATTTCATTAAAACACTCACATCTAAAATTCGAGCCAAAGACTCTAATTCTCCTTTTTTAGAAAAAGTTGGAGTTCCTAAATAACAATTATTTTTTAAAGAAATCGCCGCTCCTCCAGAATTTCCCTGTTCTACCTTAGCAGAAGTAATAAAATAATTATTATCAAAACCAGAAATAATTCCTTCTGTGGCAGTCACATTATATTCATCACCAATAGTTGGATAACCTAAAATAACTACTTTATCACCCAATTCTGGCTGTTTAGAACAAATATAAGGAGGGGTTTCCATTAATTTATCTAAAAAAGGATCTTCTAAATCAATTCTAATAATTCCCCAATCTAAATCATCATTTACTACTAAAACTTCACTAGATCGAATAAACAAATTATCCTTAGGAAAAACCACTCGACACTCCTTAGTTATTTTTTCCGATTCTGAAACAACATGTTTATTTGTTAAAACTAAAACCGAAAGATTTGATTCTTGAGTTAAAAGACCAGAACCGTTAGATATAGAAGTTACTTCTCCTGTTTCAGTATTTGAAAAATCACACTCTACATAAACAACATAAGAACCCCATTGATTTATTATATTCGTAGCATTTCCCCCTTCAACCTCAGAAACTTTTTGTTCTAAATCTAAACCAGAAAAAACCCTCTTCCCCTTTTCATCCAACAAAGAATATTCTAATTTCATTAAATTTTGCCCACCAGTTTTTTCTAAAGAACTAACCTTAGTTTCAAGATCTCTTAAAGAAGCGCTGTGGGTTTCTAAAATATTATTAAAATTTGTCACTGTGGATTTAAAAAACCAAAACTCAAAAAAATTAAATAATATAAAAACAGAACCAACCACGGCTAAAATAAATTTTGTAGAACTAAAAAACTGGTTATTCATTAATTTAATTTTAACATAGATAAAAAAATAAATAAAAAAATACCTGCTCAAGGAGCAAGTATTTTTTCATTTTGTTTACTTAGAAATATTTTTAATAAAACGAGATAAGGTCGATTTCTTTCGGGCAGCGGTATTTTTCTTGATTACCCCTCGTTTCATAGCTTTATCAATTGCCTTATAAGCTTCTGATAATTTTTTATTAGCTTCGTCTTTATTTTTATCCAATACTAATTTATTCACAACCTTAATAGAGTCTTTCATGACTCTTTTACGATGTAAATTAAAAACTCGTTTTCTATTTGAGCCTCTTAGGGCTTTTTTAGCTGATTGAATCATTGGCATAACAGTGGTTATATTACATTAATTCTCTGAGAAAATCAAATACTTTACTTAAAAATCTCTAAATTAAAATATTCTTGATTTTTTGTATTATGTATTAAGTATTATGTATTAAGTATTTTCAAATTAAATTAACGGATTTTACTTTGCAAAATCCGTCCATAATACATAATACATGATACTTAATACTCATTATTATGTTATAATAACAACATGATTTCCCAACTTACAGGTAAAATAACCCACCAAGAAAAGGATTTTTTTGTCTTAAATGTAAACGGTGTTGGTTATAAAATTTTCAGCACCACTGAAAATTTAGAAAAATATAAAAATTCTAAAAACGAAATGACTTTTTGGACTCATCTCTCTGTCCGAGAAACTGCCTTGGATTTGTATGGTTTTATAGAAAAGTCAGAGTTAAATTTCTTTACACTTTTAATCACCATCTCAGGAATCGGACCAAAAACCGCTTTAGGAATTTTAAATGTTGCTACTGTGCAAACTTTAATTTCTGCAATTTCATCTGAAGACACCAGTTATCTAACCAAAGTTTCTGGAATTGGACAAAAAAACGCGCAAAAAATTATTTTAGAATTAAAAAATAAAATTGATAAGATTGAAGGTTTTTCTCCTGATGCAAATATGCAAGAAGAAATGGATGCGATTGAAGCTTTAAAAGGTTTAGGTTACTCTACTCGCGAAGCCACTTCTGCCCTATCAAAAATAGATAAGGAAATTATAGATATTGGTGAAAAAGTAAAAGAAGCAATCAAAATATTAGGAAAATAATCAACCCGTCATTGCGAGGAAAGATTTTTTGTTTAATTCAAACAAAAAATCTTAACATAGCAATCTATTCCTAAAAATTTGAATTAAAAATTATAAATTAACAGCACTATCGCAGTTAACTGCGATAGTAAATTAAATTTTAAAAAACACCCCGACTCATACAAGACGAATCGGGGTTATTTTGGTTAGATTAATATTATTCCTTCTTTTAAGAAGGATGGTAACGAAGAGTTTCCCAAACAAACTCTCCCCAACCTATAGTAAAAAAAATACAAAGAAAAAAAGCGTTATGCACATCAAAAACAGGGCGGGTTAAAAACAGGGTGGGAAAAACTAGAAAAACCATAAACAAAAGACCTTTTACCCATTTTGGTATTATGGATTCTCGGATGTTCTTCTTTTCCGCTATTTCTGTTCTCGTTTCCTTTATAATTAGCGCTTGTTCATGAAATATCCACAAAATCAAAAAAGAAGTAAGGATTGTAAAGAAATCTCCAAAAGACATAAAATTTCTCCCTTTATTAGATTGTTTATGAACTACGAACCTATTTTCATCTTATTTTATTTTAACACCAAACATAATAAATGTCAATTAAGGGGGTATGAGAATATATAATGTTTTAATATTTTTAAATCCCTTTATACATAATACGTAATACTATATACTTAATACATATCTATGGAAAAAACACTTCATACAATCAAAAAATTTATTCCCAGCAAATTATTTAAAATGGGACAGCCAATTTATCACTATTTATTAGCTTTATTTGGAGCTCTAATTTACCGTTTCCCTTCCAGAAAAATTTTTATTATTGGAATTACCGGCACTAAGGGCAAAACTTCTGTGACTGAACTAGTTAATGTAATTTTAGAAGAAGCTGGCTACAAAACCGCTTTGGCTGGAACTTTACGCTTTAAAGTCGGAGAAAAATCTACTCCTAACAAATACAAAATGACTATGCCTGGGCGTTTCTTTGTCCAAAAATTTTTACGCCAAGCAGTAAATGAAAAATGTGATTATGTTATTTTAGAAATGACATCTGAAGGCACAAAACAATTTCGTCATAAATTTATTTCATTAAATTCTTTAATTTTTACCAATCTCGCACCAGAACATATTGAATCCCATGGTTCCTATGAAAAATACCGCGAAGCTAAATTAAAAATTTTTAAAGCTCTAGAAAACTCTCCTAAAAAAGATAAAAGTATTATCGTAAATTCAGATGACAAAGAAGCTTCCCTCTTTTTAGATTTTAATATTGAAAACAAAATTACCTATTCCCTATCCGAAGCTCAACCTTTTGAATTAAAAAATAATGGCAGTGTTTTTACTTACGAAAATACCCAATTTGAAACACCTTTAAATGGAGAATTTAATATTCTCAATATTTTGTCTGCTATTAAATTCGCGCAAAACCAAGGAATTGAAATTGAAAAAATTAAAATAGCAATTCAAAACTTTAAAATGATTCGTGGTCGGGTAGAAAAAATTAAAGAAGGTCAAGATTTCACTGTAGTTGTAGACTATGCCCACACACCCGATTCATTGGAAAAACTTTATTCGGCTTTCCCCCAAAGAAAAATCTGTGTCTTAGGAAATTGTGGAGGAGGACGCGATACTTGGAAAAGAAAGGTGATGGGAGAAATTGCTGATAAATATTGTGATCAGATTATTTTAACCAACGAAGATCCTTACGATGAAGATCCTCAACAAATTATTGAAATGGTTGCAGAAGGAATTTCTCACAAACCGTTAGAAAAAATTTTAGATAGAAAAAAAGCAATTCAAAAAGCTATATCTCTAGCTAATTCTGGCGATGTAATTTTAATCACCGGAAAAGGCACTGACCCTTATATTATGGGTCCTAACAACACAAAAATTGAATGGGACGACGCTGAAGTAGTTCGGGAAATTTTAAAAAATAAATAAACAAAAATATTTTATCTTTTTAGTTTTTAATTTTTAAGATATAATTATATTTATATTATTTAGACTGGATTGCCTACCTACCAGCAGGCAGGTTCCGCTGAGGCTCGCAAAGACTGGCGAGGCAAAGCCTCGCCCGTCCCATAATACTTAATACATAATACTTAATACATATTTATGGACGAAACAATCAAAAGTATACTTTTAATATTAGCGGGAATTGGTGTAGTGTGGATCGCTACTGGTGGTCCCTCTCGTATGGAATCAAAAAATGATCTTTTTATTAAACCGCCAGTTCCTTTGAACACAGGAGAAACTTACGGAAAAGTTTCTTTTTGGAATATTTTTAATCGCGATTCTGAACAAAATATCTCTAATTTAAGTGAAGAAGAAAAAATGGCTTTAGACTTAAAAAACGCTGAAGAAGAAGCTAAAAAACTCCAACAAGAATTGAAAGATTTAGAAAAAGCCCAAAATACCTCTCAATATGCTGGAATAGTAGAAATAAACAGAAGTTATGGCTCAAAGACAAACGTAGATCAAGAATACATAAAACTGAAAGTAAACAAGACCACTCAACAAATTCCAATTTCTGGATGGACGATTAAAAGTCGTATGACAGGAAACGAAGTTAAAATAGGACAAGGAATTAAAGTTCCTTATACTTCTCAAATCAACTCTAAAGAAAATATTTTTGTGAAAGAAGGTGATGAAATTTATATTACAACAGGAAGATCTCCAATTGGTTTTTCTTTTCTTGTAAATAAATGTTCTGGCTATTTAGAACAATTCCAAGACTTTTACCCAAATCTAAATAAACAATGCCCTCAATTAGAAGATGAAAACCTACCTCTAATTGGGCCTAATTCATTTAATGACAAGTGTGTAAGTTATATAGAAAAAATTTCTCTATGCGAAACACCTACCACCTTCCCTATAGATATGCAACCAGAATGCCAAAATTTTATTTTAAATAGAGCGAGTCATAACAAATGTATTGATAACCACAAAAATGACTCTGATTTTTATAAAAAAGAGTGGCGGGTTTATTTAAACAGAAGCGATGAGTTGTGGAAAAAATCTAGAGAAATTATTGAATTGCTAGATAGCGAAGGAAAAGTAGTTGATACTTATAATTACTAAACATTAAAAATAAATAAGAGGGGTCGCTATCGCGACCCCTTTTTTTTTGATGCACCAACAACTAACGACTCGCATCAACCTGAATTTCATCTGCTTTTTTTCTTAAAGATTCTGCCATTGCATTCAGATATTCTGCAATTCTTGGAGCATTATTTCTTATAAAAGCTTCGTATTTCTTAGCTAGATTACAACAACAACCATAAACTATTTCCTGACCATTGATATTCATTGTCCGCACAGTATGGTCAGATGGAATAAATTTATCAGGATCTTTTTCCTCTCTTTTAAGAAGATCCTCTAATTCCCCATCATTCCAATCATAACCACGCTCTGTAGTAAAATGCACCCGACCACAAGCACATTCACGATAACAACCACCAGTATGTGAGTCAAAGATATCTCCAAATAATTCAGAACATTGTCTTTCCATAACAAACCCCCATAATTATAAATTGAAATAAACACTAACTATAGAATATATACCATAAACAGAAAACTAAACCAAATATTAAATATTCAAAATCCTAAATAAAGCAACCCCAGCAGTAACTGCAACATTTAAAGATTCTTTTTTACCTCTCATCGGAATTTCCGCAATCTTATCACACAAATCTAGAATATCTTGAGAAACTCCTTCGACTTCATTCCCTAAAATAAAAAGAGTTTCTTTTTTTAATTTAATTTTTTTATAATCAACAGAATTTTGAGCTTGTTCAATGGCAATAATTTCTACATTCTCTTTTTTCAAATTTTGAATAAGAGATTGGGGTTGAGAATAATATTCCCAAGGAATAGTTTTTTCCGCCCCTAAAGCTGTTTTTGAAATCGCAGATACTTCCCTTCCAAATCTATCAGTTGGTCTAGGAGTATAACCACTTAGGAAAATTTTAGAAATTCCACAGGCATCAGCTGTACGGAAAATAGACCCAACATTTTGGGAGCTTCGGATATTATGTAATAAAATATAATTTTTCATTCATTTATTAATAACACTTTTAGATAAAAATAAAAAGTTTTGTTTTGTTCATTGGATATTTAAACATTAGAAATTGATTAAAAATTGAAAATTAGAAATTGAAAATTAAAACTCTAAAATACTGTCTAATTTTAAAAAAAAATTTATATACAAAACCAAAACCCATTATGTTATAATAATTTATATGTTAAATACATTTCCAATTTTATTATATTTTAGTGCAATTATTCCTTTTGTTTTTAGATTAGTAATTAGTTTTTTCTTTCTCAAAAAAGCTTACACGGAATTAATCACCCAAGAAGACCGCACTAACCAAACAGAAAGATATATTACTATTCTTGAAAGCTTCTTAGCCCTTTGTCTTTTAGTTGGGTTTTATACTCAAATTTCAGCACTCTTATTAATTATTTCAACAGGAATTAGTTTAATTATACGAAAGAAAAAAATACAAGAGTTTGAGAAAAGTTTTTATGTTCTATTATTTGTAATTCTGTTATCTTTTTTATTCACAGGAGCTGGGATTTTAGCTTTTGATTTACCCCTATAATTGAATTTGAATTGGACTTTTTCTCTTTTTTTGGTATTATTTGCCTTGTGTTTTAATAAAACACATTTTTATATATCCGCTCGTAGCTCAGACGGTAGAGCAGCAGCCTTTTAAGCTGACGGTCGAAGGTTCGATCCCTTCCGAGCGGACAAATATAGCGAAGCGAAATTTGATCGCTCGGAGAAAACAAATTTATTTGTTTTCGTAAGGGATCGAACGGCGGAGGATGTTGCGACTGTAAGGATCAACAACGAGCCGTGCCTGCCTGCCGGCAGGCAGGTCCCGCGGTTCTTAATATAATTCGAGCGATAGCGAAGAATTCTATTTAGAAACCGTCAGGACGAACCTTCCGAGCGGACATAAAATACTTAATCCCGAAGCATTAGCTTTGGGATTTTAATATTCTTCTGTTTGGTAGAAATCAAAGCAAATAAATAATTTAGATTAATTTTATGTATAATAAAATTATGCAAACTTTTTTACCCTACAAAGATTTTAGAAAGACAGCACGAAGTTTAGATGATAAACGTCTATTTAAACAACTTGTAGAAGCAAGGCAAATCATTAATTTAATTACAACAGGAAAAACAAAATCAGGAAGGAAATATCGTGGTTTTATAAATCACCCTGCTCGTTTTATGTGGGAAGGATATCCAGACTCATTAAAAAATTACGCCAATGAAATACTGAAAGAAATTCAAATAAGAGGAAGAACTAAAACTTCTATGCGATTGCTTAGAACTCAAAAAATAAAAAATCCGAAATGGTTAGGGAATGAAAAATTTCACGCTTCTCATCGCGCTTCCCTCTTAGCTAAAGATTATGAACACTACAAACAATTTAATTGGAAAGAAAAACCAAAAATAGATTACATTTGGCCTAAAAATAATTAATTTTGTTT
The DNA here is from genome assembly GCA_043800905.1 of Patescibacteria group bacterium. Classification (GTDB taxonomy): domain Bacteria; phylum Patescibacteriota; class Minisyncoccia; order Phycocordibacterales; family UBA12079; genus JAHITU01. The sequence continues at coordinate 13,485 of JAZDMO010000014.1, read as the reverse complement.
TTCTTTACTAAGTTTATAGATTAAGCTATTATTTCAAGCAGAAGTATTTCTCAACAACCTTAATTTTGAGAGGAAACATTATGATTAATATGATTGATGTAATTTCAATGGAGATAGGAAAAAGTATGTCTATTGGTCTTCTTCCTCTTGATTTGAGGATCGGGATTAATAAAAATTCAATAGTTGTTGATCATTCTACAACAATAACATTGGAAGATAATGGTCCTGTGGTTAATACCACCGACGATACGTCACCCGAAAGTGACTCAATCGGATCAAAAATTATACAAATTATTTCTGAAATAAAAGGCTTAGCCTAAGAAAAGGAGATTTATTATGTGTGAAAGCGTTGTAGATCTAATCAATAAACAAATTTCATACGGGATAAAAGAAGGTCAATTTTGTAATACCCAATTCACCCAAAAAGAAAATAGGTTAATCAAAGGTAATACCGGTAGAAGTACTTTTGAAATGGATTTTCAGGAAAATAAAATAACCTTAATCGGTTATCCACGAGACCTTATTTTCGAGAAAATCTTGATAATTTTCCAAAATAATATAGACGCTCTTCCTGTGGTAGAACAGGACCACGGTACCAAAGGATATAATCTTTATGTTTGGTTTTTAAACAACTAAACCCGACACCCCTACCCACCCCTAAAGGCTCGCTGACAAAATCAGCGAGTCTATTTTTTGTAAGTTTATTTGTTCAGGCGAGCCAATAAAAATTACCAGACTACCACGCTAGATTTTTTGATTTTTGAAGAAAAATTAAAAAATTTAACTCGTAGTGACGATAACTTAATAAGTTATAATTCAAGAATAAATTTCTCCAAAGCTAAATCATATTCCAAACCACTTCGTCTCGCCTTATGATAAACAGAAACTAAATTAGAACTAATTTGCACTAATTCTTCTTTTGAATAATTTTTTAAATAATTCTTTGCTTTGTTAAATACAAAAGGTTTTAAATTTGCTTCACTGGCATTTTTAGAATTTTCTACCAAAAACATTGTTTTTAGTTGCCAAAACAAAATACCTCCCACTTCTTCAGTTGGAATATTTCTCATTTTTGTCTTTTGATATAACACCCACAAATCTTTTTTCTTTCTTTCTCCAAATTTTGTGGCTAAATCAAAAATATTAAATTCTGAAATTTTAAAGTTTCCATTTTCTGTCGCAAAAGTTCTCCCGCTTGTTTTAGCCGAAGAAAATTCTTGAATTTTAGTCGCCCACTTCCCTATCTTATTTAAATCTTTTTTTAAAACATCTTCTTCAATCCAAATAAAAATATTTTCTGAAGCTTGAATTTCTTTTAAAGAATCCATTAAAAATTCTTTTATTTCTTGATTAGTTATTAAAGAATCTAGTTGCACAATATATTTATTTTCAAACAAACCTTGGCTAACCAAAAGTTCACTCATTTTAACTTTACTAAAATTATCACTATCTATTTTAAAAAAACTAGCGTCTGGTTTTTTAGCCAACATTAAATCCACCAAAGATTTAAGTTTTTTTCGAGATTTTATAAAATCATTTCCATGTAAAAAATAAAGCATACAAATTAGTATAATGTTAGAAGCCCTTAAAGTCCATAAAATTAGAGTGGTAAAATTTTAGACTCGCCCTTTTTTATTTTTAGATAATTTTAATTACTTAATTTTCTTCTTATGATTTGAAATTAGTAAATTTATTGTATAAATTGCTGGAATTTGAAAAATTATAGGGGTTCCAAATAAAAGCAAACCAAATAAAAAAGACTTATTTTCGATAAAAACATTATTATAAAAAAATAAACTTCCAATAATACTTAATAGAAAATTAATTAAAATAATAGACTTAAAGAAATTAACTTCAATAATTGAAAAATTACCTTTCAAATAATCATTTATTTTTATAACAACAGAACCTATAAAAATAGGGGTTAATAATATAGGTACTGTAGATAATAAAATTAGTTCAAAAACATAATTTGAACGGCTAAAAACAGAAACTAAAGAAATTGCAGGTAAAATCATTAATATAAGAGCAATAGGTAAAAATAAAATAATAATTAATATCCTCAACAACTTCTTTAATCTAATAATTTTTTTATCAAATTTTTTTTCTAAATCCATAAAAAATAATTAATTTAAACTTCCCCACTTATTACCTTTTTTCATATCTACCTTAAGAATTATTCCTAAACTTTGTTTTTTATCCAAGACCGACTCCATAATTTGAGCAATATCAAAAAGAATTTTTTTATCTTCTTTTTGATTAAATTCAAAAATTAACTCATCATGTACTTGTAAAAGCATTCGGCAACGATCTTCTAGATTATTTTTTACTAAATAATTATCAATTTCAACCATAGCTTTTTTTAAAATATCAGCACTAGTCCCTTGAATCGGAGCATTAATCGCCATTCTTTCATTCATTGCTTTAATAAAAGGAATTTTAGAATTAATTCCTTCAAAATATCTAATTCTTCCGAATAAAGTTTTTGTATAACCATTTTTTACAGCTTCTTTTTTAGTATTTTCCAAATAATCAGCTAGAGTTTTAAAATTTTTAAAATAAGCGTCATAAAAAGCTTGGGCTTCCTGACGGCTAATTTTCTCTACACCACTAGAAGCTTCTTCCATATTTTGTCTTAAAGAATTAATTCCCATTCCATAAATCATTCCAAAATTTACAACCTTAGCCTTGCGACGCATAGAACTACTTATTTGGTCCAAAGAAACTCCAAAAATTTCACTCGCCACAGCGCTATGAACATCCAAACCTTTTTTAAAAATTTCTAACATTTTTTCATCTCCCGAAAGAATCGCTGCCACCCTTAATTCAATTTGAGAATAATCAAAAGAAACCAAATCAAAACCTTTTTCTGCCACAAAAGCTTCACGAATTCTTTTTCCTAGATCACTTTTAATTGGAATATTTTGTAAGTTGGGATTATTAGAAGAAAGTCTTCCTGTGGTGGTTCCGGTTTGCAAAAAAGTACTATGAATTCTTCCATCTTTATCAGCGGATTGAGGTAAAGCATCAATATATGTAGATAATAATTTTTGATATTCTCGATATTTTAAAACTTCTCCAACAATGGGATGTATTTCTAATATTTTTTTTAATTCCGATTCTTTAGTGGAACGTTGTCCGGTGGTTGTAGTCTTACGGCTTTTTCCATTTAAGTCCATTTTAATAAATAATTGTTCACCTAACTGTTTAGGAGAATTAATATTAAATTCTTCTCCTGCATATTTCCAAATTTTTGTTTGTAATAAATCTAACTCTTTATGGTATTCTTTAGAAATTTTTTCCAAAAAAACTACATCAACTTTTATTCCATTTTTTTCCATTTTTTTAATTACTGGTATTAAAGGTAATTCTATTTTTTCATATAAAAAAAGCAGATCTTTTTTTTCAATTTGTTTTAAGATAAAATCCTTAGCTTCTTTAAATTTATTTTTTTGAGCATATTTTAAAAGATCCTCTAATGTTATTTTAGATTTATTTGAATCTAACAACCAAAGAGCTAAAGCTATTTTTTTAAATTCAAACTCATCAACTTTTTCTTCTTCAATTATTTCAACTTTTTCTTCAGGAGTTTCAAAAGAAAAAAGATTACGTAGTCTTTGAGAAAGGGAACGAAAACCAAATTCAGAAAAAATATTTAAAATTTTATTTACATCTAATGTTCCCAACCAATGTTCTTTAGGTAAAACAAACTTAACAGGAACTTCCCTATCAATAGTAGCAAGCTCTTTGGAAAAAAAAGCTTCTTCTTTATTTTCTTTTAATAAATTAATAATTCTTGGTTTAAAACCTTTTTGAATAAAAATATCTTCATTCTTTTCTAATTCTTTATAAATATTCTCGATTGAACCAAACTCTAAAATTAAATTTGTGGCTATTTTTTCACCAACACCCTTAACTCCAATAATATTATCTGAAGCATCTCCTCGTAAACCCTTATAATCTGTTAAAAATTTAGGTTCAAAACCAAAACGTTCTTCTACAGATTTTTTATCATAAAGAATAACGCTATTAATTCCACTCTTTAGTGTATAAACCTGTACTCTTTTATCATCCACCAACTGCATAGTATCCATATCTCCAGAAGCAATAACCACATCAAAATCTTTTTTAATTTGCTCAGCTAAAGTTCCAAGAATATCGTCGGCTTCATAACCAGATTTTTCATAAATAGGAATATTAAAAGCTTTAAATAAATCTCGCGATCTTTCAATTTGAGAAATTAAAGCCTCTTCATACTCCTTCCTCCCCGCTTTATAATTATCATAAACCTGATGCCTATAAGTTTGTTCTGGTAAATCAAAACAAGCCACCATATAATCAGGTTTTAAATCTTGAATTATTTTTAATAACATGGAAGATACACCATACAAAGCACCAGTTGGTTCTCCTTTGGTTGAGGTAAAATCTGGTAAAGCATGATAAGAACGGTGTAAGATGGCATAAGCATCTAATAAAACAATTTTTTCCTTAGTATTTTTATTTTTTTGTATATTTTTAAGCATATTAACTGTCTTTAATAAATTTAGACTTAATAAAAATTGTTTTAAATTAAAAATGTAAAATTATAATTCGAATTTTTGAAATACATTTATTTATAAAAAACTTTTCGTGTATTTTCATCAACAAACTCAAGTTGAATCTTTAAGACGTTATTTGGTAGTATTTCAAAAATTCGTTCTGGCCACTCAATAATAATTAAATTTTTAAAATCTTTAATTAAATCTTCCCAACCAAGATTTTTTAGATCTTCTCCTGAATTCAAACGATAAGCATCAATATGAATTAAATTTTTAAAAATTGAATCTTTTTTATTAATTTTGTATTTTTTTAAGATAACAAAGGTAGGACTAGTAATGTGGTCTTGAACTTCAAAATATTGTGCAATTTGTTGAGTTAGGGTGGTTTTACCAACCCCTAAATCCCCTTCCAAAGCTAAAATATTCACTTTCTTCTTATTTTTTTTCAAATCATCTAAAAAAAGATAGACAAAATCTTTTAATTCGCTTTGGTTTTTAATCAGTCTAGTTTCCATGGGTTTATAATATCACAAAAAAACAAAAATTTAATTGAAGTAAATTTAAAAACAGGTTATGATTTAATTATAAAAAACTATTTATGCTTAATTTTGAAAACAAAAAAAAGGATGAGGAATTTGAAAAGATTAGAAATGAAGAAGAAGAAGATTTAGCTAGAATTCTTTCCAGTAAATATGGAATTAATTATATTAATCTAAATCTAGTTTCTATAAAAACCGATGCTTTAAGAATTATCCCCGAACCAATTTCCAGAGAACTTGAAATTGCTGTTTTTGATATTGTTGGAAAAAAAATTAAAATTGCGATTATTTCTCCTAATCAAACAGAAACTCAAGAATATCTCCAAAAACTAAAAAAACAAGGATATGAAAATTCTATTTTTATGGTCTCACACCAAAGTATGGAAAAAGCTTGGAATAAATATCAAGAATTATCAACCTCAACAAAAACAGATGCTGGTATTATTGATATTTCAAATAAAAATATCGAAGAAATTCTTAGTGAAATAAAAAACTTAAATGATATTAAAAATTCTTTTTCTAAAATCCTAACCGGAAATGATTCTCATCAAGTTTCTCGTTTTTTAGAGGCTGTTTTAGCAGGGGCTCTAGCTTTAAACGCTTCAGATATTCATATTGAACCAGAATCTGAATATATAACACTAAGATTTCGTTTAGATGGAATTTTAACAGAAATAAATCGCTTTGATCATAAAATTTACAAACTTCTTCTTTCTAGAATTAAATTAATTTCCGGTCTTAAATTAAATATAGATAAAAAACCACAAGACGGTCGTTTAAGTATTAAATTAGCAGATAAGGAAATTGAAATCAGAACTTCTGTTCTTCCTGATGTTTATGGGGAATCAGTAGTATTAAGAATTTTAAACCCTGATTCTATTGCTGTTGAAATAGAAGATTTAGGAATTGAAGAAAATCTTTTTAAAGTTTTAACTCGAGAAATTGGAAGACCAAATGGAATGATTTTAAATACAGGACCAACAGGCTCAGGTAAAACAACAACTCTTTATGCTTTCCTTAAAAAAATTCATACTCCTGATGTAAAAATTATCACAATTGAAAACCCTGTAGAATATCACCTTCCCGGAATTGTCCAAACGCAAGTTGATATTTCTAAAGGATATACTTTTTTAGAAGGTTTACGTTCTTCATTACGACAAGACCCTGATGTTATTATGGTTGGTGAGATTAGAGATAACGAAACAGCTAAAATTGCGATTAATTCAGCCCTAACAGGTCACTTAGTTTTTTCTACTCTACACACCAACGACGCAGCGGGAACTTTTTACCGCTTAATTGATCTTGGAATTGATTCAAGTATTATTAGCACGGCTGTAAATGTAGTTATTGCTCAAAGATTAGTAAGAAAACCTTGTAAATATTGTATGCAAGAAACACCCATTCTAGAAAAAGATAAAAAAGTAATTAATAAAATTTTAGCCGAGATTCCAGATCCTTCAAAATATACAAACAACACAGAAAAAATTTATAAAACAGTTGGTTGTCCTGAATGTAATAATACTGGTTATAAAGGAAGAATTGGAATTTTTGAAGCTATTTTGGTTGATTCAGAAACTGTTAAAATCTTACAACAAAATCCAGCAAAATCTGAGATTAAAAAAATATTCCAACAACAAAATATCCTTTCTCTAGCTCAAGACGGTATTATTAAAATATTAAATGGAAAAACCACCCTAGATGAAGTTCGTCGTGTTGTTGATTTAGAAGAAGAAATTTAAAAAATAAAAATTGATTGAGAATTGAAAATTAAGAATTCGTAAAGTAGTATTCTTTTTAAAAATCACTATAATAGAAGATATTCAGATAAATTAAAAACACAATTCTCTAAGTAAACAAAATTGTAAAATATTTTTCTAAGGAGAATCTGAGTAAATTAGTTAAAAACTAACAACCGAGATGTCCTCGAAGAAATATCTTTCTTTTACTTAGAGAATTGTGTTTTCAATACCTGTATTTGAACTGTCGTATAATCTAACATAAATACAAAAATGTGTCAAGCATTTTTTAATAAATATGGATTCAGACAAATTAAAAACAGAAAAACCCAATAAAAATAAGGCTGATAGCTTCTTAGACCAAACTCTTCGTCCTAATCAATGGGATGAGTATATTGGACAAGAAAAAATTAAAAATAATGTTTTTATTTTACTCCAAGCAGCTAAAGAAAGAGCTCAACAACCAGAACATATCCTCTTTTATGGACCACCTGGGTTAGGAAAAACCACTCTTGCTTATTTAATATCAAAAGAAACGGGTCATAATATTAAAATTACTTCTGGACCAGCAATTGAAAAGGTTGGTGACCTAGCTTCTATCTTAACCAATCTAACACCTGGTGATATTTTGTTTATTGATGAAATTCATCGCTTAAATAAAAATATTGAAGAAATCCTTTATCCAGCCATGGAGTCTGGATCACTTGATATTATTATTGGAAAAGGGCCATCAGCAAGAACAATTCAATTAGAACTTCCACCTTTTACTTTAATTGCCGCTACTACTAGAATTTCAATGCTTTCAGCTCCCCTACGCTCTCGTTTTTCAGGTGGAACTTTTAGATTGGAATTTTATTCTGATGATGAAATCGCAAAAATTATTCAAAGGTCAGCTTCTATTTTAGAAGTAGAAATAGATGAACAAACAGCATTAGAAATTGCTAAAAGAAGTCGTTTTACCCCAAGAACTGCTAATTTTCTTTTAAAAAGATGTCGTGATTTAGCCCAAATTAATAGAAATAATTTAAACACTGAAACGGTTAAACAAACCTTAGAAATGTTAGGAATAGATACATTAGGATTATCACAATTAGATAGACAAATTTTAGAAACTATTATTGATAAATTTAAAGGCGGCCCTGTTGGTTTAGGAACTATTGGAGCAGCCCTTTCTGAAGAAGCCTCTACTTTAGAAGAAGTAAATGAACCTTATTTAATTCAATTAGGTTTAATTGAAAGAACTCCTCGTGGGCGTAAAGTTACTGAAAAAGCTTATAATCATTTCAAAATAAATTACTCTGAAAATTAAATTTTTCATTGAAAAAACCTTAAGATCCAGTATACTAGACTAGGTAAACTTAGATAATTTAGGTTTCTAGGTAGTTAGGAAAATTCACTAAGTGAATTTTTGCCTAAATACTTAATTTACTAACAACTAATCTACTAAAATCATGTCCGGACATAATAAATGGTCAAAAATTAAAAATAAAAAAGCAGTTACAGATGCAAAAAAATCAAAGATTTTTTCTAAATATGCAAAATTAATTACTTTGGAATCAAAAAATGTTAAGGGAAATATAAATTCTCCAACTTTAAAATCTGTTATTGATCAGGCTAAGGCTGTAAACATGCCAGCAGATAACATCGCTCGTGCTGTTAAAAAAGGAACTGGAGCCGATGCTGGAAATATGGAAAAAAATACTTACGAAACTTATGGTCCTGGTGGTTGTGCAATAATTATTGAAACTTTGACAGACTCAAATAATCGAACTGCAGCTGAAATTCGTCATATTTTTTCTAAAAATGGTTTAGTTATGGGTGGAATTGGATCGGTTACCTGGGCTTTTACTCGTGAAGGAAATAAATGGATTCCACAAAATCCTCTCGCTTTATCTGATGAAGATATGGAAAAAGCAGCAAACATTATTGAAGAATTAGAGGATAATGATGATGTTCAAGAAGTTTTTACAAATATTGAAGATTAATTTTTTTAAAAATTAATCTTCAATATTTAAATTGAAGATTTTAGATTAAAGTTCGTCAATTTAAAATCTAAAATTTACAATTTATAATTCTTATTATTTTTATTTCTTTATTTTTGTTAAAATAAAGGTTATGAAAATAATAAGTATTGATCCTGGTTATGAAAGACTTGGAATTGCTATAATAGAAAAAGAAAGTGGACAAAAAGAAGAATTACTTTATTCGGCTTGTTTTCAAACTTGCGGAAAAGATTGTTTTGAAGATAGGTTAAATGAAATTGGAAGAGAAATTGAAAAAATAATTACAGAATATAAACCCCAAGCTCTTATAATTGAATCTTTATTTTTTAATAATAACCAAAAAACTGCATTAAAAGTTTCAGAAGCTAAAGGAATTATAAAATATTGTGCTTTATCTAAAAATATTCCTGTTTACGAATTTACTCCCCTTCAAATTAAAACTGCAATTACCGGTTATGGACGAAGTGATAAAAAACAAATTACTACTATGTTACCTAATTTAATAAATATTAAAAAAGAGGTAAAATATGATGATGAATATGATGCTATCGCAGTAGGATTAACTTATTTTGCTTACTATCCTCAAATATAAAATATTAAATTTAAAAAATCATTAATTTTATACCTTAAATTAATGATTTAAATCTAACTAACCTTATGTTAAAAAAAACATTAAAGAAAATTAAGAGAATAAAAAAAATAGAATGGTTTTTATTTTTCTTTGTTTTTTGTATGTTTTTGGGAGGAATAATTTTCCTTTGGATTTCCACTTTTAAAATTCCAGATTTAAATACTATTTCAGATAGAAGAGTTTCTGAATCAACTAAAATCTATGATAGAACTGGTGAAATTTTACTTTATGATTTACATAAAAACACTAAAAGAACAATTGTTCCTTATGAAGAGATTTCTTCTTATATAAAAAATGCTACTGTGGCTATTGAGGATGCTGAATTTTATCAACATCACGGTGTTAAACCCTTAGCCTTTCTAAGATCAGCTTTAGCTAACCTTAGAACATTAAGTTTTGGTCAAGGAGGTTCAACAATAACTCAACAAGTAGTTAAAAACTCTATTTTAACTAGCGAAAAAAAAATTACTCGTAAATTAAAAGAATGGGTTTTAGCTTATAAACTTGAACAAATAATGAATAAAGAAGAAATACTAACTCTTTATTTAAACGAAGCTCCTTATGGAGGAAATATTTATGGAGTAGAAGAAGCGTCTGTTACTTTTTTTGGCAAAAAAGCAGTTGATTTAAATTTAGTTGAATCAGCTTACTTAGCCGCTATCCCTCAAGCCCCTACTTTTTATTCTCCTTACGGAAATAATCGAGATAGATTAGAGGTAAGAAAAAATCTTGTTCTTTCTCAAATGTTAAAAAATAATTTTATTACTTTAGAAGAATTTAATGAAGCAAAAAATATCAAAATAGAATTCCAAAAAAAAGAGGAAATAGGAATTCGAGCCCCTCATTTTGTAATGTATATTAAACAATATCTTGAAAATAAATACGGAAAAGGAATTAATGAAGAAGGTTACAAAGTAATTACTACTCTAGATTATGAACTTCAAGAAAAAGGTGAGGAAATTGCAAAAAAATATGCTTTAGAAAATAAAGAAAAATATAATGCAGAAAATACTTCTATTATGGCAATTGATAAAAGTAATGGTCAAATTTTAACCATGGTAGGTTCTCGTGATTATTTTGATAAAGAAATAGATGGAAATTTTAATATAGCTCTTGCTTATAGACAACCAGGATCAGCTTTTAAACCTTTTGTTTATGCCACTGCTTTTAATAAAGGTTATATTCCTGAGACAGTAGTTTTTGATTTAAAAACTGAATTTTCAACAACCTGTCGTCCTGATGGAACACCAATTATTGCGGGACAAGAAAATACTTGTTACACCCCAACAAATTATGATGGTATTTTCAGAGGACCTATTTCATTAAGGGATGCCTTGGCTCAATCTATCAATATTCCTGCAATTAAAATTCTTTATTTAGCTGGCTTAAAAGATTCTTTACAAACAGCAAAAGATATGGGAATAGAAAATCTTGAAAATATAAATCATTATGGTTTAACTTTAGTTTTAGGAGGTGGAGAAGTTTCCCTTTTAAATATGACAAATGCTTATGCAATTTTTGCTAATGAAGGAATTAAAAATAATATTACTGGAATTATTAAAATTGAAGATAAAAATGGAAATATTATAGAATCATTTACAGCTCACCCTCGTCGTGTTCTTCCTATTCAAACTTCATTATTAATTACTGATGTTTTATCAGATAATAAAGCTAGAACTCCAGCTTTCGGTTCTAATTCCCCTCTTTATTTTGGTGAAAATAATGATGTAGCTTGTAAAACAGGAACTACTAATGACTATAAAGATGCTTGGATAGTTGGTTATAGTAGTAAAATAGCTGTTGGTGCTTGGGCTGGAAATAATAATAATACCTCTATGGATAAAAAAGTAGCAGGTTATGTGGTGGCACCTATGTGGCATGAATTTATGTTAGATGTTTTAAATAAATATCCAGCAGAAGATTTTAAATTACCAGACCCTTTACCTTTAAATGAATTAAAACCAATTTTAAGAGGTGTTTGGTTGGGTGGGCAAACTTATGTAATAGATAAAATTTCTGGTAAATTAGCAACTGAATTTACCCCTGAAGATTTAAGAGAAGAAAAGGTTGTTCAAGATATTCATTCCATTCTTTATTGGGTAGATAAAAATAATATTTTTGGTCCAAAAACACTCCATCCTGAAGATGATCCTCAGTTTAATAGTTGGGAGTATAGAGTTGCTGAATGGGCTTTAAACAACAATTTTGCAACAACCACAGTATCTCAAATACCAACAACCTATGATGATATACACACTCTAGAAAATATTCCTAAATTTAACATTACTAATCCAAATAACCTTATTATTTATTTAAAAAACCAATCTATAATAATTACAATATCTTCTCTTATTTTTAAATATCCTATTTTAAAAAAGGATTACTATTTAAACGGTATTTTTATTGGTTCATCAACAGGAAACAATTCATTTAGTTTTATTCCTAATGATTATTTAAATATTAAACCTAATAACGAATTAGAGGTAGTAATTTATGATAGTGTTTATAATAAAGGAAGCCAAATAATAAACTTTAAAGTGCAATAAAAATATTGTACAGTTTGTTTTTTCTATTAAATTACCAAATCCAGCCATAATTCTCTGAATTAGAGAATTATGGCTGGATTCGCAATGGATGGTTATTAAAGACAGCTGTTACGAAAAGTAAAACTTTTCGTCTTTGCGATAAATGGAACGCAGTGAAATGACGAAGCAACCCAGTATTTCATCATTCGTCATTGTGAGGAAAAAATTTAATGACTCGGTTACTACAAGTAACCGAGTCATTAAATTTTTAACTAAGCAATCTACCTACCACTACCCATCAGCAGGTGGGAGTAAGCAGTTCCACTAAATCATTATAGTTTTTAAATTGAACCAAAAACCACTTTTTTAGATGGTAGAGATTTATTTATTCATTGGCATAACAAGATAAGTAAATTGATTATCAGAAACACCTCGAATTACCATCGGTTTATTTAAACCTCCAAATTGTAACATTATGGAATCAGTATTAATTGACTGAAAACAATCGGTAATATATTTAGTATTAAAATTAATATTTAAATCATCACCTGATAAAACAGCTGAAACTTGATGTTTATTCTCACCAACTTCATCACTTTTTGAATAAACCTCAAATTTCTTATTTTTCATATCAATATTGAAATTTACTGTATTAAATTTATCAGAAAAAATATTAGTTATTTTAAAAACTCTCACAAAATCATTCATTAAAATAACAGATTCTGTAATAAAATCTTTGGGAATTAATTGTTTATAATCAGGAAAAACACCTTCAATAATTCTAGAAGTTAAATAAATACTTCCATATTTAATTGCTATTTGATTTTTATTAAATTCCATTTCAATATTACCATCAATATCCTCAAAAACTCTAAGTATTTCTGGTATATTTTTAAAAGGAATTAAAATATTTTCAATATTTTCAATATTTTCAATATGAAATTTAGCCTCAGCTAATCGAAAAGAATCAGTTGCAACAAAAAATAAATTATTATCTTCAATATTTATACATACACTAGATAATTCTGGTTTAATACTTGAAGTAGAGGCGGCATACCACACAGATTTCATTCCTTTAATAAACTTTTTATTATCTAAACTTAATTTATTTTCTCCTTGAATTTTAGGTATAGAAGGAAAATCATCATCTGGTTGAGTTTTAATTGTTGAATTATTATTATTAGTTTGAATATATAAGTTTTTATCCTTAAGTTCTAAAATAATATTATCTGAAGATGAAATATTAGCTAAAAGATTTTTTAAAATATTTCCAGAAACAGCTACTCTTCCCTCTTTTTCTATTTCAGAAAGTAATGTAATTTCAATTCCTAAATCGAGATTAGTGGCTCTAATAAATAATTTATTTTCTTTAGCTTCTAAAAGAATACAACTTAAAATAGGTAAATTAGAATTTTTACTCGTAATTTTTTCTATTTTAGAAATAGCTATTATTAATTTTTCAGTATTACATTTTACTTTCATAATAATGTTTATTATTTAATATATTTAATTA
>JAZDMO010000013.1:0-56017 GCA_043800905.1 Patescibacteria group bacterium | reverse complement strand
AAAGAAATGTTAATATTGTTAATAAAGAAATGCCAAAATATTTAAAATACTACAACGAACATAGATTACATATGGGAATTGATTTAAAAACACCGAGCCAATTATTAACAGAGTGTTTCCAAGCTATTGGTTAGAAAACGTTACTTTTGACTAGACATGGAATTAGTGATCTTGATAAAGCAGATTTTTCGATTATGAATCAAGCTGACATTCTAGACACTATGTCGGATGTTTCGACTACATTAACTCTTTTATTAGGAGCGATCGCTGGAATTTCTTTGCTTGTAGGAGGAATAGGAATTATGAATATGATGTTAACTACTGTCACAGAGAGAACAAGAGAAATTGGTCTAAGAAAATCTTTAGGCGCTCAAAACAAAGACATTATTATTCAATTTTTATCAGAATCTGTTGTTTTGACTTTTGTTGGTGGAATTATTGGAATTATTTTAGGATGGCTAGCAGCGATACTTATTACTAAATTAAGCGGAACTACCACCTTGGTAACTGCTTGGTCTATTTTTTTATCTTTTGGTGTTTCGGCTTTTATTGGGATTGTATTTGGTTATTATCCAGCCAAAAGGGCTGCTTCTTTAAATCCAATTACTGCTTTAAGGTATGAGTAATGTTATAATTTTTATTTATGGAAGATATAGAACAAAAAACAGATGAAGAATTGGTTGGCTTGGTTTTAACAGACCAAGATGCTTTTTTATATTTAGTAAGAAGATATGAAGAAAAGCTTTCTCGTTATATAGCTAGAATTTCTAATTTAGACAAAGACAGTATGGAAGATGTTTTGCAGGATGTTTTCATTAAGGTTTATAAAAATTTAAATGGTTTTGACACTTCATTGAAATTTTCTTCATGGATTTATCGTATTACTCATAATGAGGTGATTTCTAATTATCGTAAATTTAAAAATAAAACAACCGCTGTTCGTTTTGATAACGAGGGAGAAGAATTCATTAAAAATTTAGCTGATGATTGGGATTTAGAAAAAGATTTAAATTTGAAAGATTTAAAAAAAGACGTTTTTTTAATTTTAGAAAAAATGGATTTAAAATACAGAGAAGTTTTAATTTTAAGATTTTTGGAAGAAAAAAGTTATGCTGAAATTTCAGATATTTTAAAAAAACCGGAAGGAACTATTGCGACTTTGTTGAATAGAGCAAAAAAACAATTTTTAGATAGATTAAATAAATCTAATATAAAAATATGAGAAAATTAATTAAAAATTAAAAAATGGATTGCCACGATTTTTGTCCGCCTGAGGCGGACAAAAATCTCGCAATGACGAACCTCTGGTTCGTCTTCGCGAGGTAGAAGATTTTTTAAATTTTTGAAAAAATTTAAAAAATCTTCTAACGAAGCGATCTAGAGAAAACTTTATAACTTTACAAATTAATTTATATGAAAAATAACTTAGCAGAAAAAATAATAAACAAAATTCAACAGGAAAAAATTTCTCCGACCCCCAAATGGGAGTTTGTTTTGAAAGATTCTTTTTTTTGGGGAGCTTTTGTTTTATCAATTTTAATTGGAGGAATTTCAGTGGCGGTTATTTTAAATACTCTTTTAAATAATGATTGGGATTTATATATGCGT
Organism: Patescibacteria group bacterium; assembly: GCA_043800905.1. Classification (GTDB taxonomy): domain Bacteria; phylum Patescibacteriota; class Minisyncoccia; order Phycocordibacterales; family UBA12079; genus JAHITU01. The sequence goes on along the minus strand of JAZDMO010000013.1, from coordinate 54,409 downwards.
TTAAGTGACGGTATGACTAAGTTTGTGGTTTTGACGTTGCCTTATTTTTGGATAATTTTTTTAATTTTGTTTATGCTAGTGGCTTATTTGAATATTCAAAAAACTCAAAAGGCTTATAAATATCATCTTTCTGTAATTTTAGGGGGAACTCTAGTGGCAAGTTTTTTGTTGGGTTTAACTTTTTATAATATTGGTTTGGCTGGTTTTTTTGATGAAAAAGTTTTCAAAAAAATCCCTGCTCCTTATCATCAAATAATGGATCCGCGAGTGGGAATCTGGCAAAAACCAGAAAGTGGTTTTTTGGCAGGAGAAATTTTAAGTGTCGATGAAAATCAAATGGTTTTAGAAGATGAAAATGGGGTTATTTGGGAAATTTCTTTATCCGATGATATTTTAAGACTTGTTCCTAAAAATATTTTGCGAAAAGGCTCTAGAATAAAAATTGTGGGAGAAGAATTTGAATGTGAAAAAAACTGTTTCAATGCAGATATGTTAAGACCTTTTGAGGGGATGAGACGTATAATGGAAGACATGGAATTTTTTAACAAAGAAATTTTTGATGAAATGAATCAACATATGAGAGGGATGATGCCGAGAATGATGGAAGGAAGAATGCATCGAACGATAGAATATTAAATTGATTTTTATTTTTTGAAAGAAAAAATCTTTTATCTCGTAATAATAGATGTAGGACACCTGCAACAATAAATTACAGTTTATTGTAATTATAGATTATAAATTAAAGGATTTAAATTATATGCAAAATAAAAACAAAATTATAGGTTTAGCAGTGCTAACTTTATTATTAACGGCTGGTATTAGTACAGCTTTAGCTGGAAACGAGGTTTCTAATTTTAATTCAGAAACTCGTAAAGCAGAAATGGAACAAATTCGTGAAGCGAGACAAGCTCAAATGAGATCTATTTTTGAAAATGGGACTTATGGAGAATGGGTAGCGCAAGAAAATCAGAATTTTAATGAACAGGTGGCAAGAATGCAAACTAGACATCAAGAAATGTTAGGTCAAATTACAGAAGAGAATTATGGTCAATTTGCAGAAGCGCATTTGTTGATGATGAACGGTGATTTTGATGGAGCCAAAGCAATTTTTGATGAATTAGGGATTAACAGAAGCTTTGGACTTATGGATGGATATAGTAGAGGAATGGGTGAAGGAAGAGGAAATGGTTTTGGTAACAGAAAAGGAACTGTGGATAACTCATAGAAAAAAGCTTGACTTTGAAAAAGTTTCTGCTAATATATAGGAAGTACTTGAGTTATGGCTTGCCATTACTTAGGTACTATGAAAAGAGTCAGTTTTCCTTCGGGAATTCTGGCTTTTTTCATTTCTATTTTTTAATATAAAAATGGGGAGGTTCGACCTCCCCGTTTTTATGTTCGGAGAGTTTTAAGTTTTAAACAGTTTTTATTTTTTAAATTAAAAAACAGTGTATAATATTTAAATGCCGCTTTCGGACGGAAAATACAAGGTGAATTTGGAAGCCTTTTCGGGGCCTCTGGATTTATTGTTGCGTTTGATAGAGGATAGGAAAATGCATATATCTGATATTTCTTTAGGAGAAATAACTGATGATTATATGCGTTATTTAGAAAAAATTAAAGAATATTCTCTTGAGTCTTCAGCCGATTTTGTTTTAACCGCTTCTATTTTAATGTTAATCAAATCAAAATCTCTTTTGCCTACATTAGATTTGAGCAGGGAAGAAGAACAAAGTATTGAAGATTTAGAAAATCGTTTAAAAGAGTATCAGAGAATTAAACATCTCAGTCAACACGTACAAAAAAGATTTGCTAAAAATATTATTTTTTTTCGAGAACCCAATAATAAGAAGGAAGTAATTTTTTCTCCAGATAAAAGTATTAAGAAGAATAGTTTGTTATTTTCTATTAAGAATTTATTAAAAAATATTCCTCAGGAAATCGTTCCTCCGAAAGCTTTGGTGGATAAAATAATTTCTTTAGAAGAGGTTATTGAAAATTTAAGTGAAAGAATAAAAAACTCTTTTTCTCTTACTTTTGGACAATTTTCAGGAACCGCTGAAAAAAAAGTTTTATCTAAGGAAGAAAAAATAAATGCGGTAGTTAGTTTTTTAGCGATGTTGGAATTAGTTAAGCAGGGAATGTTGATTGTAAAGCAAGAAGCCTGTTTTGGAGAAATTAAAATGGAAAACCAGCGAATAGAAACTCCCGATTACAATTAATAAATAAAGAGAAAAAATTTAGGAATTAAGATTTAAGAAGGAATAATTTTTATGGAAAAAATATTTTCTTCTATAAACCAAAAACTATCAATTAAAATCATGTTAAGTTTAGGAGCACAAATTGAATCAATTCTTTTTTTTAAAGCAGAACCAATTAAAAAAAATGAATTAGCTAAAATTTTAGAAACAAGTCTTGAAGAAATAGAAGACGCTGTTTTGGTTTTAGAAAATAAGTTAGAAGATAGAGGCCTTGTTTTGTTAAAAAATGATGATTCTTTATCTTTAGGAACATCTCCTGAAATGTCAGAAAAAATAGAATTTTTAAGAAAAGAAGAATTGGTAAAGGATTTAGGCTCGGCTGGTCTGGAAACTTTATCCATAGTATTATATAAAGGACCCATAACTAGAGCCAATATTGATTATATTCGAGGAGTAAATTCTAATTTTATTTTAAGGAATTTATACATTCGAGGGTTGATAGAAAAAAAAGATAATCCACAAGATTCACGAAGTTATTTGTATGCCCCTTCTTTTAATTTATTATCTTATTTGGGAATTTCAAAAATTGAAGAACTTCCAGAATATGATGAAGTTAAAAAAGAATATGAAAAGATAGAAATGATTAATAACAATATTGAATAATCTTTTTTGATTATAATTAAATATAAATAAAAAAATGAATTTTCAATTAAAAATGAAAAAGAAAGAATTGAGATTAGCTGGTTATTTAATGATTATTTCCGTTCTATTTTTTTTGTTTGTTCAGACTATTTTATTTTACGAATTACAGTATGAAAGGAATCTTTTAAAAACAGCTTCTTTTGAATTTAAAATAATTATTTAAAAAATGGATATTGAATTGAAAATAACAAAAAAAGAGATAGTAGTAACAGTTTTAATGTTAGTTTTTTCAGGGGTGGTTTTCTTAGCCTTACAAACGGTTTTATATTTTCAATTAGAATACGAAAAATCAATGCTGGATAAAACCGCTTTGGTTAGTATGGAGAATCCTTCCAAGGAAAACCTTTTTAAGGATTTAGCTTTATCAGCTAAGTCTTATTATATTTTAGATCTTCAAACTGGAGAAACTATCGCTGAGTTGAATGGAGAGATTCAACTTCCACTTGCTTCTTTAACTAAGTTAATGACTAGTTTAGTTGCTTCTAAAATAAATCCAGAAAAAACTTTAGTAGAAATTGATGAAAATGACTTAGCTAATGAAGGCGACAGCGGTTTAGTTTTAGGAGAAAGGTGGAACTTAAAAGATTTTTTGGATTTTGTTTTGGTGACATCTTCTAATGATGGGGCTCGAGCCTTAGCTTCTGTTCAGAGTGCTTTCGCTGTGGACGATGAAAATTTTAATTTAGATTTGGCGAGTTCTTTTATTGATAAAATGAATACTGAATCGAAGAATTTAGGAATGAGACAGTCTTATTTTTTAAACGAATCAGGCTTGGATGTTAATGCTAATATTAGTGGCGGTTATGGTTCAGCAAAAGATATGGCTATTTTAATGGAAACAATTTTAAGGGAATATCCTAGTTTATTAGAGGCGAGTTCTTATGGAAATTTAGTTCTTAATTCCGACATAGCAACACATGAAATTTCTAATACAAATATTATTGTGGACAGACTTCCGGGGGTGGTAGCTTCAAAAACTGGTTATACCGATTTAGCTGGCGGAAATTTAGTAATGGCTTTTGATCTAGGAATGAATCATAAAATAATTATTTCTGTTTTAGGTTCTACAAAAGAAGAGCGTTTTAGCGACGTAGAAAAACTTATTTGGGCTAGTTTAAAAAATGAGTTTAATCGAGATGTTCAAAAACTTATATGATAATGAATGTTGTTAAAATTTTTATACCTTGGGTAATTTCTTTTTTTGCGGGTTTAGCTTTTGCTCCTTTTTTAACTCATTATTTATATAAATATAAAATGTGGAAAAAAAAGTCTGGGAAAGCTGCCGGTTTGGGAGGAGGGGGTACTCCTATTTTTAATGAATTACATAAAGAAAAAGATACCAATACTCCGAGAATGGGAGGGGTAGTCATTTGGGTGAGCGTTCTGTTTACTATATTTGTTTTTTGGTTTATTTCAATTTTATTTCCAACTGATTTTTCTCAAAAAATGGATTTTATGAGTCGAAATCAAACTTGGTTACCTTTATTTACTTTAATTGCGGGCTCTTTAGTAGGTTTGCTTGATGATATTTTGGTAGTTTCTGGTAATGGAAAATATATTGCTGGCGGTCTTTCTTTAAAGACAAGAATTTCCATTGTATTATGGATTGGTTTAATTGGAGCTGCTTGGTTTTATTTTAAATTAGGAGTTTCATCAGTGCACGTTCCTTTTTGGGGGAGTTGGGAATTAGGTTTATTGTTTATTCCTTTTTTTATGTTGGTCATGTTGGCTTTGTTCGCGAGTGGAGTGATCGACGGAATTGATGGTTTGTCTGGTGGGGTATTGGCTACAATTTTTTCAGCCTATGCAGGAATTGCCTTTTTTCAAAATCAAATAGATTTAGCCGCTTTTTGTGCGGTGGTTGTCGGCGGGATCTTAGCTTTTCTTTGGTTCAATATTCCGCCAGCACGTTTTTATATGTCAGAAACTGGTATTTTAGGCTTAACCATTACTTTAACGGTAGTTGCTTTTTTAACAGGTCAGGTTTTAATTTTACCGGTGATTGCTTTTCCTCTTTTTGCTACTGTTGTTTCTGATGTTCTTCAAGTTATTTCTAAAAAAACAAGAAAAGGAAAAAAGATATTTTTAGTGGCTCCTGTTCATCATCATTTTGAGGCTCTAGGTTGGCCGAGCTATAAGGTCACAATGCGATATTGGGTGTTAGGAATTATTTTTGCTATTTTAGGAATGGTAATTTCTTTAATAAGTTAAATTTTTCTCTTTTATCAACAACTAGGGGTTTGTTTTTGTTTGTATAAGAGATATAATTTTTACATATAAATATATATTATTAATAATCTAATTTTTATTTACAATGGAAAATTTTGATAGTGCAATCGAAACAAAGAAAAATGGTTTTTTTGATAACTTCTTTTTCTTTATTTTAGTGGCTTTTACTTTTTTAATGCCTTTATTTTTTATTCCTTCGGTCTTTTTTGCTGGAATCACTGGTAAATTCGGTTTACTAATGTTGACCGTTTTTGTGTTGACGATTTTTTGGTGGATAAGCAAATTTAAAACTAAAGAAATAGAAACTCCTCGTTTTTTACTATCTTTTTCTTTAGTACTTGTTCCTGCAGTTTATTTAATTTCTTCTTTATCTTCTGGTTCGATTATGATTAACCTTATTGGGAAAGATTTTGAAACTACTACCTTTGCTTTTGTCTTTACTTTATTTTTGTTATTTCTATTGGTTTCAAAAATAAAGATAAATAAAAATAAAATTCTTTCTATTTTTGGGGCTTTAATTTTTTCTTCGGTAATTATGATGGTTGTCCATTTAATTAGATTATTTGTTGGTCCTAGTTTTTTGTCTTTAGGTTTATTAACTGGCGTTATAGATAATTTAATTGGGTCTTGGAGTGAGCTAGGTATTTTCTTAGGTTTAATTTCTGTCTTGTCTTTGGTTGCTGGTTTATTTATGAGAAACAATAAAAAAGGCTTAACTCTTACTTACGTAATTTTAGCTTTAAGTTTATTTTTTATCGCTTTAGTTAATTTTGGGGCTCTTTGGATTTCATTAGCTATATTTTCTGCATTGATCGCTATCTATTCTTTTGTTTTCGTGGATAAAAAAATTCCTGTAACTCCTATTGTTGTGCTAATTCTTTCTTTGGTTTTTGTTTTTTCAAGTACCGTTGCCAATTTCCTTCCAAATCGTTTGAAAATCTCAAATTTAGAGGTAAGGCCTTCTGTAAGTAGTACTTTAGGTTTGGTTGAAATGAGTAATTTAAAGAAATTATTTTTAGGAGCTGGTCCTGATTCTTTTGAAAAAGAATGGATTAGTAAAAAACCGATAGAGGTAAATAGTTCGGAATTTTGGAATGCTAGTTTCCCTATGGGTTCAAATTTTATAGTTTCTTCTTTGGTGACGGTTGGAGTGTTAGGATTTTTTGGGTGGTTGCTTTTCTTGGGAATTATTTTATTTTTTGGAGCAAGATTGTTGAAGGCGAGTCGTTTAAATCCTATTAATCATTTTGTTTCTGCTGTTGTTTATTTTGCGGTCTTGTATTTAGTTCTTTTCTTGTTTATTTACAATCCAGGGGTTGTTTTGTTAAGTTTAACTTTCTTGTTCTTAGGATTGTTACTTTCTTTAATTTATTCAGAAAATATTATTTTACAAAATAAAATAACTTTTATTTCGAATAAAGGAAAATCTATTTCTTTTTTAACTGGAGCTACTTTGCTTGTTATCTTTACGGCCTATACATCTTTTGTTTCAGGAGAAAAAGTTTTAGCTTCATCACAGTTTCAAAAAGCAGTAACCGCTGTAAATATTGATGGCGATTTAAACAAGTCATTTGAATTGATGAATAAAGCAGCTAATACCTTTGAGACAGATTTTTATTATCGATCTTTAAGTGATTTAAGTTTATTACAATTACAAGCATTATTTAATCAAGAAGGTGTTGATGAAAAAACTTTACAGGAAGAATTCCAGAGAATTTTTGGTAATGCTACAATTTATTCTCAAATGGCGATAAAGGCAGATAAAGACAATTATCTTAACTGGGCGAATATTGGTAAGGTTTACGCAAATATTGTTCCATTAAAAACAGAAGGAGCTTATGATACAGCTACACAGAGTTATTTTAAGGCTTTGGAATTAAACCCAACTAATCCTTCTTTGGTTTTGAATTTAGCTAATTTAGAGTTGGCAAATGAAAATATTGATAAGGCAAAGGAATATATTGTTGGAGCCATTCAATTTAAAAATAATTATTCAGATGCTTATTATATGTTAGCTCAGATTGAATTAGATGCTAAAAATAATGATGAGGCCTTGAATATTTTAAGAGCCTTAGTTAAGGCGAACCAAACTGATCCACAAGCTTACTTCCAATTAGGTTTATTAGATTATAATTTAGACAATACCGAAGAGGCAGTTGCTGTTCTTGAACAAGCTGTAATTTTAAGTCCTTATTATATTGATGCTAGATATTTGTTAGGAGTTAACTATTATGTGGCCAAAGAGACTGAAAAAGCTTTAGCTCAATTCAATATTGTTAAAGAATTGAATCCACAAGACACAACTATCGACACTATCATTGAAAATGCAAAAGCTGGTCGCAATTTGTTTTATGGGCTAGAACAGGCAACCGAAACTACCCAGACTTCAACAGAAGAGGTTCCTGTTGAAGAGGCTGAGTAATAAAAGATGATTAAGAAAGTTTTTAACTTTGTAAATAAAGATATAAGCGGGCTGCATAAGGCCGCTTATATTTTAGCCTTTTCTTCTTTATTGTCTCAAATTTTAGCCTTACTTAGAGATAGGGTTTTAGCTCATAGTTTTGGAGCTGGCGAAATTCTTGATATTTACTATGCTTCTTTTAGAATTCCTGATTTTATTTTTATTTCTGTCGCTTCTTTAGTTTCAGTATCAGTATTGGTTCCTTATTTAAGTAAGGAAAGGGAAGAGGGTATTAGTAAAAAGTTTATGGACGAAATTTTTTCTTTATTTTTTGTCCTTATTTTGATTGTTTGTTTAGGATCCTTTTTTTTGATGCCCACATTGATTTTTTATATTTTTAGAGGTTTTAGTGTCGACATGGTTGAGCAGACAATCGTTTTGTCTAGAATTTTATTATTGTCGCCGATATTATTAGGTTTTTCTAATTTTTTTACGAGTATTATCCAAATTAAAAAGAAATTTTTTGTTTATGCTCTTAGCCCATTACTTTATAATATTGGAATTATAATCGGAATTATTTTGTTTTATCCTGTTTGGGGAATGAAGGGTTTGGCCATGGGTGTAATTTTAGGGGCTCTTTTCCATTTAATTATTCAATTACCGTCTATTTATAGATTAGGTTTTATCCCTAAGGCAACCTTAGTCACTAATTTTGGAAAAATAAAGAAAATAATGTTTTTATCTTTACCTAGGACCTTAGCTTTGTCTGCGGGGAACTTAGCTGTTTTGTTTTTATTGGCGGTGGCTTCTAATATGGCTAAGGGTTCTATCGCTGTTTTTAATTTTGCTTTTGCTTTGCAATCAGTTCCCTTAAGTATTATTGGGGTAAGTTATTCTGTAGCGGCTTTTCCTGTATTGTCTAAACTAACCCACGAAAAGAAAGATGAATTTTTAAGACAGGTAGGGATTACTACTCGGTATATTATTTTTTGGACGCTAATGGCAACGGTTTTGTTTGTTGTTTTAAGAGCTCAAGTAGTTAGAGTTGTTTTAGGATCAGGGAAATTTAGTTGGGTAGATACTCGTTTAACTGCTGCTTGTTTAGCTCTTTTTGCTATTTCAATTACTGCCCAAAGTTTGATTTTGTTTTTTGTTAAAGGTTATTATGCTGCTGGAATAACTAAAAGACCGGTGCTTATAAATATTTTTTCTTCTATTTTAATTGTTATTTTTGCATTTATGTTTAAATGGATTTTTGTATCCTTTCCAGTATTATTAGATTTTTTGGGGTCAATCTTAAAAATTAGTGATATTGTAAATATTGATGTAATTGTTCTTCCTTTAAGTTACAGTCTTGCTAATATTATTAATATGCTTTTATTATTTTTCTTTATTAAAAAAGATTTTAAATATTTGACGGCAGATTTAAATAGATCCTTTTATCAAGTTTGTTTTGCTTCTTTAGTTCTAGGGGGAGTGGCTTATTTTTCTTTGGAATTATGGAATAACTTTTTTAATATTAATACTTTGTTTGGAATTTTTTGCCAAGGATTTTTGTCTGGTTTGAGCGGTATTTTGGTCGCGATAATTACTTTAAAAGTATTAAAAAATCAAGAGATAGAAGAAATTTTTGCTTCTATTAAACAAAGGATTAGGTAGATTTTTCTTTTGATTTTAAATTTAAAATTAGTATAATGATTTAGTTTATTAGTTGTTTAGGTTTTAGTTATTTAGGAAAAATTGTTTCGCAATTTTTTACTTTATAAATTTTTAACTAATTCATATTCTTGAGCCGAGGAGTTTATATAAGACGAAGTGCTTTTATTTACAAAATTAAAAAATAAAAATTTTAAAACAGTCCTATCGTCTAACCCAGTTAGAATATAGCGGACACCGTTCTTTTAAAATACATAATACTTGATACATATTACATAATACATATTTGGCCCTATCGTCTAACGGTTAGGACATCGCCTTCTCAAGGCGGAAATCAGAGTTCGATTCTCTGTAGGGTCACAAATCGTAAAATTTGTGTGCATAGCACTCTTTGAAAAACAAAAAACTACGGCTTAATAGAGCCGTGGTTTTTATTGCCATTTCATTATATTTAATATATATTCTAACCAGAAGTTTAAACTATAACTGAATAAAAAAGGAGAAATTTTATGTTTTCTGTGACAAAAATAACTAAAAGTAAAAGGTTTGTGGCTCGTTGTTTTCTTATCTTCATTGCGACTCTCATTGTTGGATTTTTTCTGACGGTGTGTTGTAGAGCAGAAGAAAAAATTGTTATTGAATATAATGGGAAGTTGGCACTGTGCGAAGTTCAAAAAACTTTTCTTCAATCTCCTACAAAGTGGGAAATTCCGCTAGAGGAAGTTGAAAAAATGGTTTTAGAGAAAGGGTTTGTTTATGAAAAAAAAGAAATAAAAGTCCGTTTTCTTTTTTGGGGATACTTTATTCCCAAAATAGAAACAACAACCACAACTAATTTCTATGCCTTTGATGTTGATTTTGCAGATGGAAAAGGAAAGTTTTGGGAGCCAAAAGAAAAGAAAGTTGTTGTAGATTTTGAAAATAGTTATTGGCTTTTGCTTTGGCCTTTGATTTTACTTTTAATCTCAGGTATTTTCGTTTTTCGAATTTTAGTTAATTTTGAAATGAAAATCGAAGGGATTTACGCTGGTTTGTTTCGTTTGGAGGTTTTTTACTTGTTTTTTTACCTGTCATGGATGTTTTTATGTAAATCTATCATTTTCCGCACTTTAAAACAAAATGGAGTTGCTCTAATGTGGTTGATTCCAACACTCGTTTCTTTTTTTGTTTTGTTTCGAGCTGGAAAAGGACTCTCTTCTTGTTGCCAAGATGACCTTTTGGGAATTATTTCCTCAGTAACTCTCGCTGTGATTCTTTTAGGAGGAATTTTTATTATTTATGACTGCTTCACGAACCTTTATTATTCAATTTTTGTAGTAAATATTATTCCTATAGGAATTTTAATTAAAAGTTTTATTGTAAGTTTTCGAAAAGAAATTTCAACTAAAGGGATTTCTCCATAAACCTGTTTTAGTATACCGCCGTATTTTGAGATGGTTCTTATCTCGAAACACGGCGGTTTTTTCTTTTTTGTTAGATTGTCATAGTTTTTGTTTGGGTTAACAAAAACTTCGCAATGACGAACATACGGTTTGTCATTGCGAGCGATAGTGAAGCAATCCAGAAATAATAATTGAAGTTTACAAATAATTTAAAAATCAGATGAAATTTGAAGAGGCAAGAAAAAATGTTTTGAGTTGTATCGAGCATCCGGTGAAAAGTATTTTTTGAAGCCAATAAAGAAGTTTTCTGATTTGGAAATTATTTAGTTGAGTTCTCTAATATTATCAACCAGTAGTGAAGTGTCACCATTTCTTTTAGAAATTTTTCCTTTAATTAAAAGACACTTATCCTCTACTAAAAATTCTGCAAATTCAGTATAAATTTTGGGGAAGACTACCACTTCTAAGGTATCGTTTAAATCAGCTAAACGTACAAAAGCCATTTTGTCTCCCTTTTTGGTTAAAATTGGTTTTACTTCTTCAATAATTCCTGCTACAACAGTAGTCATTCCTTCAAGACCATTTTTTTTGATTTTGCTTAAATTTGTTTTGCTGTTTTCTAATCTTTTACGATATTTTTCTAAGGGATGCCCTGAAATATATAAACCAAGTAATTCTTTCTCCCAAGTTAATTTTTGCTCCATAGAAGCTGGCTCGGTTGGGTTTAAAGTAATTTCTGAAACAGAATTACTTGTTCCAAATAAAGAAGCTTGGTCTTTAGAGGTCCCTCCAAAATCTTTATTGAATTTTAATAATTCTGGCATATTACCAATCATCTGACCTCGTTCTCCAAGATTATCCATTGCTCCACACATTACTAGTGCTTCTAAAGATTTTTTATTCAAATTTCTATCTTGAATTCTTTCCAGAAAATTAGTTAGTGATTTAAAAGGACCGCTTTCTTTTCTCTCGGCAATAATAAAATTAGCAATACCTTCTCCAAAATTTTTGATTGTTTCCAGCCCAAACCGAATGGCTTCTTTTCCATTTTCATCTTTTACAATGGTAAAATCTTTAAAAGATTCATTGATATCTGGCGGAAGAACAGGAATATTTAATCGTTTACACTCAGAAATTATTTCAGCTACTTTTTCTGTATCTCCTGAGTCTGCCATTAGAAGAGCTGTCATATATTCAATCGGAAAATTAGCTTTCATGTAGGAAGTTTCGTAGGCAACTCGTCCGTAAGATGCTGAGTGAGCCTTGTTGAATCCATAGGCCGCAAAAGTTTCAATGGTCTCCCATAATTTTTGTATAGTTTTTTTCTCTAATCCATGTTCTCCGCATCCCTTAAAAAATTTATCTTTTTGTTCTTGCATCATTTCAGGAATTTTCTTTCCCATGGCTTTTCTAAATTTATCAGCCTCTCCCCATGTGTAGCCAGCTAATTTAACCGCAATCATCATAACGTCATCTTGATAAATAATGATTCCATAGGTTGGTTCCAAAATATTTTTTAGTTCGGGGTGAAGATAGGTCACCAAAGCGGGGTTTTCTTTTCTTTTAATATAATCAGGAATAAAAGCCATAGGTCCTGGGCGGTAGAGTGCTACCATCGCCATGATATCCCAAATGTCGTGGGGTTTTAATTCTTTTAGATATTGTGTCATTCCCTGTCCATTTAATTGAAAAGTTCCTAGGGTCTCACCTCGGGCCAACATGGCATATGTTTTTTTATCATTCAGATTAACATTATCTAAATCAATTTTAATTCCTCTTAGTTTTTCGGCTAGCTTAACTGTATTGGCTAAAATAGAAAGATTTTTAATTCCCAAAATATCAAATTTTGGTAAATTAACCACTCCATCTCTTCCTCCTGTGTACATATCATATTGGGTGATGATTTGATTGTCTTTATCAAACTGAACAGGAGTGTAATCGTCCACTCGAGTAGGGGAAATTAAAACTCCAGCGGCATGAGTGGAAATGTGTCGAGCACAACCTTCAATTTGTTGGGCATATTTAATAATCTCTTGCACATCTTTATTTTCTTTATGGAGTTTTTCTAAATCCTTTTCCATTTCTAAAGCCCTTGCTATCGTCATGGGAAAACCTTGAGAACCCATAGGAATCAATTTGGCAATTTTATCGCCAAGTTCATAAGGAAATCCTAGGGCTCGAGTTACATCTCGGACAGATCCCCGAGCTGCCATAGTTCCAAAAGTTCCAATTTGAGCAACCGCTTTTTTCCCATATTTTTCACGAAGATAATTGATTACATCATCTCGGCGAATATCGGCGATATCTACATCAATATCAGGAATTCCGGGGCGGTGAGGGTTCATAAAACGTTCAAAGGGGAGTTTTAGTTCAATTGGATTTACTTTGGTAATGAAATTTAAATAAGAAACCAAAGAGCCCGCAGCTGAACCTCTGGTATTTGTATAGATTCCAACGCCTCTAGCATAGTTGATTAAATCAGATACAATTAAAAAATATGAAGAATAGCCTTTGTTTTTGATAATATCTAACTCATATTCAACTCGTTCTTCCAATTCAGGTGTTTTTTCAATACCTCTTTTTTCAAAACCGTCATAGGTATTTTTTCTTAATTGAGAATCATATGTTTCACCATCTGGAATTTCAATATCTGGGAAATCCCATCTATCTATATCTAATTCAAGATTGCAAGAGTCTGTTATTTTTTGAATATTTTCTAAAGCTTCGGGTGTATCTTTAAAATATTCATTAGCCGTAATTTGATTAATGAAAGAAAAATCATCTTTTTCATCTTTGTAAGGGCTACGACCAGAAGCTTGAACTGACATTAAAATATCACGAGCTTTTTTGTCTTCAGGGTTTAGATAATAAACATCTTGAGCTGCTACTAAATTTAAATTTTCTTTTTTTGCAAAATGAATTATTTTTTTCTTTAAATCTAATTGGCCTTCTAATTCTGGATGATGCGTAATTTCTAAATAAAAATCTGGGAAAATATTTCGATACCAATCACCGACTTCTTTAGCTTTTTCTTGATCATTATACTGAAGAGCTTTTTGAATTTCACCGCTAAAATGAGGCATGATACAAATCAAACCTTCTTTATATTGTTCAATAATTTCACGATCAATACGGGCTTTATAATAAAAACCTTCAAGATGGGAAATAGAGACTAGTTTAATAAGATTTTTATAACCTTTTTCATTTTTAGCTAATAGTACTAAGCGATGGGTGCGGTTATCAATTCCAGATCTTTTATCGTGACGAGTTTTTAAAGCTACATAAAAATCTACCCCTAGAATAGGTTTAATTTCTTGTTTTAAACATTCTTGATAAAATTCGATAGTTCCATACATGTTTCCACTATCAGTGAGCGCAAGGGCTGGCATTTCAAATTCTTTAGCACGAGACACTAAATCTTTAATTTTTGGCAAAGCGTTTAAAAGACTGTAGTGACTATGGGTATGGAGGTGCGAAAATTTATACATGATGATATTATATCTATAAAAGTGGTATAATCAAAATATTCCTATTTAAATAAAATTTGAATAAAAAAGTTGAAATAAAAAATCTTGTTTGTTAGAATAATTGGGTTTGTTTTTTTAAAATTAAGATTTATGACAAAGAAACCCTTATTAATAATTTTAATAGGACCGGTTTGTGTAGGAAAAACGACTCTTGGAAAAAGACTTTCGGGTGAGTTAGGTATATCTATAATTAGTAAAGATACTATAAAAGAGTTATTTTTTGATACTGTAGGCTGGGTAGATATTCCACATTCCCGAAGAATTGGGAAGATGGCTTATGTCACCTTATATTATTCCGCAATTAATTTGTTGAAAGCAAAAAACTCTGTAATTTTAGATGCTAATTTTATTCCAGAATTAGCATCTAAAAAAATAAGTTATTTAAAAAATAGGTTTAATTGTTTACCGATTCAAATAAATTGTTTTGCTCAGGCAGGGGTTTTGGAAAAAAGATTTTTTGCGCGAAATAAAGCAGGGACAAGACATCCTGGGCACTGTGAAGATTGTATCTATGAAGAAATTAAAGAATCGCTTATTCGAGGTTGGGTAGATTTGTTAGATATAGAAGGTTCTGTTATAAATCTTGATATGACAGATTTTGATAAAATAAATTATCAAGAGTTAATTAATAAAATAAAAAGTTATTAAAAATAGTAATCCACTTTGCTTTTTTGAATAAATTGTATATAATCTAGAACATTATGACAGTAAGAATGAGACACACAAGTGGGCATACTAAAAATAGACGCTCACATCATGGCTTAACAGCCCCAAGATTATCACGTTGCCCTAAATGTGAGGCTTTTCATTTACGACATAGAGTTTGTGAAAACTGTGGTACTTACAGAGATAAACAAATTATTGACGTGGCTACTAAAACAGCAAAAAAGGCTGAAAGAAAGATTGCTAAGATGAAAGGTATGGGCTTAGATCCAAAAAAGGATAACAAGACTAAAGAAAAAGACGAGAAGAAGGCTTCTGACACAAAGAAAACGACTAAAACGGTTAAAAAAACTAAGTAGTTTTTTGTTTTCAATACATCTGATTTAGACTGGCTGGCTAATTTTAATGAATCAGTTTGTATTTTTGTTTATATATGTTAGATAGACATCTATTAAGATCCATAATACTCCAAACACTTTTTGAGTGGGATGTTAGAGATGATAAAAAAGTAAATCCAGAAGATATATTACTTTTTAATGTAAAAGAGTTTACTGAATCTAAAGAAATTCCTCTTTTCGCTAAAAAGATGATGAGTTGTATTTTAGAAAAACAAGATCAGTTGGATAATATTATTTCCAAGGCAGCTCCTCAATGGTCTCTTGATAAAATTCCTGCGATTGATAGAAATATTTTAAGAATTGGAATTTGTGAATTACTTTTTGCTGATAGAAATGAAGTTCCTCCTAAGGTAGCCATTAATGAATCAATTGAATTAGCCAAAGCTTTTGGAGGAGAAAATAGCGGAAAATTTATTAGTGGGGTAATGGGAACTATTTATAAAGAATTGGGAGAGCCACAAAAATACGAAACCAGTGATTCTCGAAAGAAAGAGCTTGATATAAAAAATTTACCAACTCATCTTTTAGCGGGAGTGATGGTTTATGCTATTGAGAAAGATCAATATAAAGTAATGATGGCTCATAATATTTTTGGATATTGGACTCTTTTAAAGGCTCAAGAAGAGGAAGGCTTTACGATAAAAGATAGTATTATAAATAAAACAAAAAGAAAAACTGGTTTAGATATTGTTTTGCAAGAGGAGATTGGGGGAAATGAATATATTGCTTTTCACATAGAAGATGGACATATAAGAAAAAAGATAAATTATTATTTGGCTAAGAGTAATTTCCAAGAGTTGATCTTGGAAGTTGATTTACAAGAAAAAAAAGGAATTGATGAAATTAAATGGTTTTCTTTAGATGAAATAGAAAAATTAGATTTATATGATGATATGAAAGAAATTATTAAAAAAGGATTAGAAATGCTTAAAGAAAAACAAAAAAATGGATAATTTTCAAAAATTTGCAGAAAAGATAGGGGTAAAATTTAATGATATTAATTTATTAAAAACAGCTTTTACTCACAGATCTTATTTAAATGAAAATAAAGAAAAAGGGTTAGAGCATAATGAAAGATTAGAATTTTTAGGTGATGCTGTTTTAGAATTGGCGGTGACGCGTCATTTGTTTAATGAATTTCCTGATGAGCCAGAAGGAGTTTTGACTTCTTATCGTTCGGCTATAGTAAACACTACTTCACTTTTAAATATTGCTGAAAGGCTAGGTTTAAACGATTATTTGTTATTATCTAAAGGAGAAGCTAAAGATACTGGAAGAGCCAGAGCTTTTATTATTGCCAATGTGGTTGAAGCTATTATTGGAGCAATTTATTTGGATCAGGGTTATGACGCTGCAGCTAAATTTATTGAAGATCAATTTTTACATATGACAGGTGATGTGGTTGAAAATAATTTATGGCAAGATTCAAAAAGTGCTTTTCAAGAAAAGGCACAGGAAAAAGAACGAACTACTCCAACCTATGAAGTTTTGAAAGAAAGTGGTCCAGATCATGATAAAAAATTTAAAATTGGTGTTTTCTTAGGAAAAAAACTAATTGCTGAAGGAGAAGGAGTTTCTAAACAAGAAGCGGAACAGCAGGCAGCAAAGGAAGCTCTAAAAGCTAAGATGTGGAAATAAGTAAAAAATGAAAAAAAGAGGCGGTGAGCTAAATCTCACCGCCTCTTTTCTTTATTTTTTACAGTATTATGTATTAAGCCTGCCTGCCGGCGGGCAGGTAGCATGTATCAAGTATGATAGACGAGCCTTCGACTCATCTGTCTTTGCGAGATTAGATTTTTTAATAAAAATCGGCTTAATAGTAAATTAATCAGGTTATTTTATAAAATTTTTTCTGGATTGCCACACCGAGCACCAAAAACTTTAATTAAAGTTTTTGGTGCTCGGTTCGCAATGACGAACGAACGGGTGTTGGATTGCTTCGTGAACTCGCAATGACGGGATGCTGGATTGCTTTGTCATAAGATTCCGCTTCGTTACATCTTGTTCCTCGCAATGACGGGCAACGAAAAGCGAAGCGTCTCTGCGAGATTAGATTTTTTACTAAAAATCTAATCGTGGCAGTCCATCTATTTTTAAATTAATTTAGTTCTTTATGATTTAAATATTTTAGCTTTTAACTAAAATTTATTTTAAATAATATTAAAACTAGTTAGCAATGACTGACTAGTTTATCATTTTCAGCCTGATTAATTTACTATTAAGCCTAAAAATCTAATCGTGGCAATCCAGTAAAAATTAAAATAGAAGTGGTCGGGCCACACCTATTTCAGAAGTCCGTTTTCTGCATCTTAATTTTTCAACGGCTTAATTCGTTGGAATTAATCCACAAATTTGGTTGATTCATTCTCTAAAAAACTTATGTAATTAAGCACCATTTAGGTTATTTTCCCTTAATATTTGTCTGCCAGCAAGCAGACTTAACACATACTACTTAATTACATACTTTATCGCAATTTAAGAGTTTTTTGTTATAATGGTTTCTATGAATAATTTAGTTCTATATCGTAAATATCGTCCCTCAAAATTTTCTGAAGTTTTGGGGCAAGAACATATTACAGAAACTCTAACCAAAGCGATTGCTTTAGGGAATCTTTCCCATGCTTATTTATTTTCCGGTACGCGAGGAACAGGCAAGACTACAGTGGCTAGGTTGTTAGCCCAAGAAATAAAATGCTCCCTAAACGATTTAAATGAGATTGACGCGGCTTCTAACCGTGGTATTGATGATATCCGTGAATTGCGTGAAAGAGTAAACGTAATGCCTTTTGAATCGCCCTATAAAGTATATATTATTGATGAGGTCCATATGCTTACCAAAGAAGCTTTTAATGCATTATTAAAAACTTTAGAAGAGCCTCCTCGTCATGTGGTTTTTGTTTTGGCTACGACTGAAATTCAAAAAATTCCTGATACGATTCTTTCTCGTTGTCAGACTTTTGTTTTTAAAAAACCATCAGTGGATATTTTGAAAAAAGCTGTTTTAGATATTTGTAAAAAAGAAAAAGTGAGTTTAGAAAAAGGAGCGGAAGATTTAATTGCTTTGATGGGGGACGGATCTTTTAGAGACACCTTAGGTATTTTGCAAAAAGTTATTTCCATCTCTCAAGACAATAAATTGAGTTTGAAAGAAGTAGAGATTATTACCGGAGCTCCAAATAGTGCTTTGGTGAATAATTTTATTTTATCTTTGGATGATAAAAATTTAGATTTGGGTTTAAAATCTTTAAAGCAAGCGGTAGAAAACGGAGTAGATATGTCTATTTTTTTGAAATTGATTTTACACAAATTACGGGCGGTTTTGCTTTTACGATTTGCTAAAGACCTAAAAAAAGAAATTGAAACAGATTTTTCTGAAACAGATTTTGTTTTTTTACTTGAATTGAGTCAGAAAAAAGATGGTAATCTAAATTCAGAATTAATTAAAAAAATGATAGAAGTTTCAGAACAAATTAAATTAGCCTATATTCCTCATTTGCCTTTAGAAATACTATTAATGGAATTAACTCAAAGCTAATTTTCTTAAATAATCAGACACAGAATTATAGCCATTTTTAGAAGCTTTTATTTCTATTTTTTTCTTATCTCCTGAAGAGATCCTAAAACGGACAACTTCAGATTGATTATTTTGATATTCTTTTTCAGCAATAATCAAATTAGGTAAATCTATTAATAAACTTGGGATATCCTCATTTAGAAAGATTTGTGATATTTTTGCTTGAGGACATTCAAAAAATACCTCTTTTTTTGATTTCTCTTTTAGAGTATAAAAATATTTTTTATTGTTTAATGTTATGTAGCCTTTCATTTTATTTTTTTGATTATTTTGTTAATTTCTTTTTTATAGAATTCTTTGCACTCATTATTATGGACGGGGATAACTAAATCAATTTTTAACTTATTATGTTTAAATTTAAAATAGCTTCTTTTGGTTGGTATTTTTTCAAATTCTAAATAAATTAAAATTCTTTCTATATCTTTGTATTTAAGAGAAGCGGGATTATTTTTAAATTTTGATTTTAATTTATCAATACCAGCCATATTACTGTAGCTACATTATATAAATATGTAGCTTAATATCTTTATATTATTATATATAAATAAACTTGTCAAATAAAATTTGTTGAAAAAAACTAAAAAAAAGGTAGAATAGTAAGGAATTAATTATTGCCAGATCGTCTAATGGTAGGACATCAGCTTTTGGAGCTGGTTATCTAGGTTCGAATCCTAGTCTGGCAACTAAGAAAAAAGAAACCTGAGCTATAGCTTGGGTTTTTTATTTTTCTTTTGTCAGATAGGATTCGAAAAGCGGTTTGAGATATTTTGTGAGTGTAACGAAACAAAATATCCAAACGCTGCACCGAATCTGTAAGATTCGAATCCTAGTCTGGCAACATACAAAATATAAACACCAGAGTGAATGCTCTGGTGTTTATATTTTGTTTGTCTATTAGACGATATTCGAACCTATATAATTTTTAGTAAAAAAAATAAAGGCTCAGTCATAAAACGACTGAGCCTTTTGTTTTAAATAATTCATCCACGAAATGGTTTACAAACTTTAACTTTCAAGTCCATAAACCGTAGTTGCAAGGTGCGGTGGGTCTCAGGAAGACTTGTCAAAGTAGCTTCGCGGGTTCGTTCGGTACAAGCCAAGGGTTTTAACCTCTGGTCATAAAAAAAGGAAAGAGAGCTTTGAAAAGCCATTTGTTCGTTTCTTTTTCTTTTTGTTTCCTCTTCCTGTTTTCTCCTCAAGCGTTCTTCGGCGTGTAGCTTCAGTTTTTTACTGAAGAAACGGTTAATGATGAGTATACATATTTTATAGAGAAGCAAACTGGTGGCCATCACAACAATTACAAATATAAAGCACGCGAGCAAGATATTCCAGTCTAAAAAACCGATAAGCGTAGCCATACGGAAAATGTTGGACTCAACAAAAATTAAAAAAACTATTACCAAGCCATATCCCGTAATTGGACTCATAAGTATTTTTTCAACTTTTGAACGTTCGATTCGGTCAGGATTAGTAATCCACCAGTAGTTATCAACATTTTTGATATCGTACGTGGTGTCAACAATGTCGCAGATATTCATATCAAAGGGGTGAATAACGGCTTTCCATCCGATTTTATTTGGATAATAGCCGATAAACAGCAGGAAAATTACCCAAGCTACCGCAATTATACTTCTGATAATTAAAAAGATGAGAACCAACAAAGGTTGAATAGAAAAAGCAATGATTTTACGCCGTCGCCAATCGCATTGATTTTTCGGTTTCTTATAATCCCAAAGCATATTTACCCACCACTTCATACGATTTGAAGGTTCAGGTGCAAAAAGATTTTTGTCGACAATCACAGAAATTTTATCGTGATAGGAAAGAGTGTTATGCTCCAGATAATCAGGTCGATATGTTTCTTCGTCATGAAGGTTATAGCTATATTTTCCTCTTTTTATATCTTTGTACTTGTTGTAAAGTTCTTTTCGAGCATCCTCGACTTTTTGTTGTCTTCCTTTTGACGAGTTAAAAGTCCAGATGACAGAAGCATGTATTTTGTACTCACCAGGGCGGTTGAATTCGATATGGCCCAAACCACGGTCAAGCGGATAGAGTTGCCGAATATAGTCCTCCCATTCTTCTCCATAAGCCTTTTTGTTTAGAATAACAACCAATAGGAATGGATGAAGTACTTGCTCCTTTCTTAAACACTCGATACCTTTTTTGTTTACACACCAGCTGAATTGCAAAAAAGGTGATGCATGATTTGGATTACTGACAATAAGCTCAAAAAAATCTTCTTTTTCTGGTTTAACTTTCTGCCTACTTTTTTTACTGGTAGTCATTTGTGTTTCCTCCTCTTGAAATTAATTAAGTTTTTTTCATTTCAATGTACTTTATTTAAAATTATCTATCTTTAACTAATAGTTAACATACAATAAATATTGTATAAAGTAAATAGATTCAGACATAGCCAAAAGTCTTGTTGGGGTTATAAAAAATAGCCTATAGATAAGGATATTTTATCTCTGCTTCGCCAAGTATCGCAAGTTCAAATCTGTATGATATATTACTCTATGCTTTAATTGTGTTTTTTAGTAAAGTTCCAACTTCGTTCCATATAGCAAACAAAATAAGTGCAACAAAATAATAAAACCACAGGATTGCTTCTGTGGTTTTTGTTTCTAACTATTAAAATAAACGTATTTATGCGTAACGATGAAATTCTTTTTTAAATCCCTTAAGAATTTTTTTGCGGTTTTTCAAAGCATTAGCTATTTTTCGGTTACTTTTTTCCAATTGCTTTCTAAAACTTTTATAATCTTGCAGATTTATTCTTCCTTGTTTTTTGTTTCTAGGATTACGATTATATTGAAATCGTAACCATAAAGCTTTAAAAAGATTAAAGTGGGGGAGACTATTCTTTTCAATTTTTCCTGAAAAAGAATCTCTACAAAAAAGGCCTTTTCCGCAATAAATACAGGCCTTTTTGTTAGAACCCCCGGAAGAAAGTTCTTTAGCAACTCCACCACATCTTGGGCAAAACATTGTGTTTTCTCCTTTATTAGAGTTATAAAATTATGAGAACAATTCTAATTGGCAATTATACCATTTTCTTTTGGCATTGACAATACAGAATTATTTTGGTTAAATAACGGAAGCGTAAAAATAAAACAATTAAATCTTGGGAGGATTATGGCTGATATGACAGAAAAGTTAAAAGAGAAAGTTTACTCTTTACAGCTTTTATTACAGAAAGTAGTTAATATAAACGCTAATCTTGGAAATAAATGCCATCAATTGGAAGATCGGGCAAAAAATTTAGAAGAGGAGGTTTATTTTTTGACTTTAAGGAATCAAATACTTCTAGAGCAAAAGCAATTTACTTCTATATCAGTGTCAGGAGAACTTGATGCTTTCCGCCAGAGAGCTCAAAACCTTCTATGATTAGGATAAAGAGGTCAGTCTGTTTTACAGGCTGACCTCTGTTTTTTTATTTATATTTTTTTAATCAAACAAATTAACTAAGTATTCATCAATAGTGCGTTGATCTAAATCATAAAAGTTTTTACCTTGATTGTATAAATAAGTAGCTAATTTAACCCCCACAAAACGCCAATGCCAAGGTTCAAAAATATAATAATTATTGTTATCGGGATAAGAAAGCACAAATCCATACTTGTAAGCATTTTTTAAAAGCCATTGATAAGCTGATGTTTCGCCAAAACCATCTAAAGTTCCACCTATGCCTGTCGTGATTAAATCAACTGTTGTTCCTAATTGATGCTCTGAATAGCCTTGATCAGCAGAAAACTGATTAGCTGTTCCTGACCCATAAACTACTTTATATTGATCTTTTAAAGCACTTTGTTCATCAAAAGAACGATAGGCTGAATATATATAAATTTCTTCTCCATCACCAATCGAAGCTTTTAAAAGATTTTCTAAATATGGCCAGACTTGAGAATCAATTTTGGAATATTTATCTTCATTGTATTCATAGCTGTTAGGGATTTCAGTTAGTCTTGCGGGAGCATAATGTTCATTTAAGAAAAATACTTTTGAGTATTTTTGAAGAAGTTCAGGGTCAGTTTTTGTCAGTTTTTCTAAATCATTCACAGTTCCAGAAATATTTCCAACTTCTTCTTTGTAAGTTCCTAAAAGATTTTCGATTTTCCCCACATTTTGTTTTTCGATATCAATTGCTGAAGATAAATCTAGATGGGTTTGATTAATGCTTTGTTGTAAAATTGCGGTAGTTGAAGCTAAATTTCCGTTTAAACTTAAAACCTGATTATCAAGATTTTGAAGCTTTTGGTTTATTTTGTCTAGGTTATTTTTACCAGCTAAAACTAATAAAATATTTGAGATTAAAAATAATACAAAAAACCCTATTATTATCCAATAAAGTGGTGGAATATTTAAAATACTTTTTTTGATTTGTTTAAACATAAAACTAATTATAACACTAATTTTTATATGGGTAAAATAAAAATGAGAAAAACCTTTTATAAGGACTTTGAGGGATATCAAGTAAAAAACAAATTATGTGCTATAATTGTTCTATGGATAGTAACGATTTTATTTCAGCTAAAGATTTATATAAGAGAATACAAAATAAAGAAAATTTTGTTCTTTTAGATGTTAGGACTCCAGATGAATTTAAAAGAGGGTATATAAAAGGAGCTGTTTTATTAAATCTTTCAGAAAATTTTTTAGCTGATTTAAATAAAATTGGGATTTCAAATAAAAAAAATGAACCAATTGTTGTTTATTGTCGAAGTGGTTCTAGAAGCCAAATTCTTTATAGTGTTTTGAAAACTTTAAGTTTTACGAATGTAAAAGATTTGGAGGGGGGATTGTTATCTTGGAAAAAAGAAAATTTACCGTTAATAATTTAAATAATTTGTTATGAAAAAAATAATCTATTTAATCATTATTGTTTTAATTTTAGGCGGGGTTTATTTATTTAAAGAAAATTCCAGTAAAAGTATAGTTTCTGCTTGTATTCAAAATAATGGGACTTGGATTTTTGAACAAGAAGAATGTGAAGGAATTAGTCAAAATTGGTGTGATATCAATGGGGGAATTTTTAATGAATGTGGTTCTGCTTGTCGTCATGAAAAAGAGGCTGTTATGTGCACTTTACAATGTGTTCCTTTTTGTTCTTTTTCCCAACAAAATGAGAGTGATTCAAGTGTAAAAGATTTTATTTCTTGTGTAGAAGCAGGAAATTCAGTAATGGAATCTTATCCAAGACAGTGTCGAGATAAAGTAAGTGAGCAAGTCTTTACAGAAAATTTAAATTCACAAGAAAGTTTAAAAGATTTAATTATTTTAGAAAATATTAAAGACGGACAAAAAATTTCTAATCCTCTAATTTTAGAAGGAAAAGCTAGGGGAAATTGGTATTTTGAGGGTTCTTTTCCGGTAATTTTAACTAATTGGGATGGTTTGATTATCGCTGAAGGTTATGCGACATCTCAGGGTGATTGGATGGTAGAAGACTTTGTTCCTTTTAAAGCTAATTTAGAATTTACAAAACCTGAAAAAATTGAAGGAGTAGAAAATAGAGGATCTTTAATTTTGAAAAAAGATAACCCTTCTGGTTTACCTCAGTACGATAACGCTTTGGAATTGACTGTTTTTTTTGAATAAAAAATTTTAGACATTGAACATAAAAATTAATGGCCCCAAAACGCTTTGCATTTTGAGGCCTTTAAAATGAAAATTCATTTTTAAAATTCCTTAGAAAATTATTTATTGAAGACAGTTGCGGCGGAAATCGTCGGCCCCTCTAGCCAAAGAGGCGGTCAAATTTTCTGCCAATGATTTTGTGGGAAAATCGTTTGGGAGAACCCCAGCCTGAAGCTTTTGCGCTTCCTCAGTCATTCTTTTGAAAGTTTCTTCAACTTTATTAACAAAAGAAACCAAATCTGCTTCCTTTGTTGCCCGAGCTTTCGTCTCTTTCAAAATCTTTCTTCTTAATTGAGAGATCGAGTTGTTCACAGCTTCCTCCTTTTAAAAAGTTAAAAACAGTTAATCAAAAACTGCCTCGCAACGAACTATTTAATTCTAAGTTTTAGAATAGCATCCGAGAAAATTTTGTCAATATAAAAAAGAAAATATGTACACTAACTCAACGGTCGTCAGTTCAGTGTACAAATGTATTTTTTATTTAAACTTGATTAAGTTAAACAGTTAAAGAATTAAAGTTCTAAGATTTTTTCAAAATTATCTTCTTGGGCAATTTTGTTTTTCTTTTGATGTCCGCATTTAATACATTGATGAACAATGATTTGTTCTCCATTTTTAAGTTCTTGAGAAATTGGTTCCATTAGACCATTACAATCAGAAGCTCTATCTCCGGGGTTGACATCCACATGTTTACTCCATAGACAATTAGGGCAGTGATTAGTATAACCGTTACCTTCAACCTTTTTTCCGCAATTTTCGCAAACAAAATCCTCTATGGTTCTTTGAAATTTTTTCATAATATTTATTTAATATGTTATTATATTCTATATGTTTTTAAAAGAAAAAAATTTTGCTTTTATTGACAGTCAAAATATATACAGAGGAATAAAGAGTTTAGGTTGGGATTTAGATTGGAATAAATTTAGAATATATTTAAAAGAAAAATATAAAGTTAAAAAAGCATATATTTTTATCGGTTATATTAATGAAAAGAAAAATTTGTATGAGATGTTAGAAAAAGCTGGTTTTGTTTTAAAATTTAAACCTGTTTTACTAGATAAGTCTGGAAATCCAAAAGGAAATATAGATGCAGATTTGGTTTTGAAAGCAATTTTAAAATATAATGATTATGATAAAGCAGTGATTGTTTCAAGTGATGGCGATTTTTATTCACTAGTTGATTATTTATATAGTAATAAAAAATTAAAAATAGTTTTAAGCCCTCATGTTAAAACTTGCTCATTTTTGCTCAGGAAAACTGCTAAAGATAAAATCGTTTATATGAATAATTTAAAAAATAAAATAGGAATATAAAAGAAAAAGTACCGCTACAGGACAAAACAAGTAGAGGTACTTTTTCATATGTATAATTATATGATATATATATATTAATAAAAAGTCAATATGTCAGATATAAAATTAAAAGGAATATTAGAAAATAATTGTCTTCTTGAGGAAGACTTATTTAAAGTAAAACTAACAGATAAAATTCGGATAATTTGTGATGATTACTTAAAAGAAAATAACATACAAAATACTAAACCTATTTTAATTATTTATCCAAAAGATGAATCACATGGAAATTATGCTGTGAATATATCTGTTGTTTCTGGATTACTTAGTAAAGATAAATTGGAAGTTGGAGAGGAAATTGCTAAAAAAATTGATTTACCAGAAATAAAAGACATTAAACCATTAAGCTCTGGATATATTAATTTTATTTTAAAAGAAGAATTTTATATTAATTCTCTAAAAAAAATTCTGGAAAAAAAAGATGATTATGGAAAATATAATAGAGATTTAAAAAATAAAAAACAAATTATGGTGGAATTTGGGCAACCTAATACTCACAAGGCTTTTACGGTTGGGCATATTAAAGGAGCGATTTCTGGGCTTTCTGTGTGTAATCTTTTAGAAAATCTCGGGTTTGATGTAGTTAAAACAAATTATTATGGAGATATTGGAATGCACACAGCTAAAAGCACTTGGGGATTGATGCAAAGAGGTGTTCCAAAAGATTTTGAAAATTGGGATGCTCACAAAAGAATGGAATATATCGCAGATGCTTATGTTTTTGCCACAGAAAATTTTGATGATAATGAAGAAGCGATTCGAAAAATCAATACTGACATTTATAAAAAAGTTGATAATGAAGCGACTCAGCTTTATAAAAAAATTAAGATTTGGAGCTTAATACATCAAGAAAAGTTATTTAAAGAATTGGGGGTGATTTATGATAAACAATATCCAGAATCCGAAGTCTTTAAAGAAGCTAAAGAAATTGTAGAAAAAAATACTGGAAATCTTTTCACCAAAAGCCAAGGAGCAATTATTTATGATGGAGAAAAAGAAGGTTTGGCTACTTGGGTGGTTGAAACTAGTGAAAATAATCCAACTTATTTGGCTAAGGATTTAGCTTTGGGTTTTCAGAAGCTTAGAGATTATCCTAATTTGTTTTTAAATTTGACTTTAACTGGAGTAGAACAGGACGATCATTTTAAAGCAGTAGTAAAAATTTTAGAAACTCTGGATTCTAAATTTGAAAATAAATATTTTCATGAATCTTTTGGGTGGCTTTTGATGGACGGGAAAAAGACTAGTTCACGTAGTGGAAAAAATATTAAAGGAACTGATATTTTAGAAGAGGCTTTGGAAGTGTCTAAAACTAAAATTGCTGAAATAAAAGATTATTCGGAAAAAGATAAAGAAGAGATAACTCGGGTAGTGGCTCTAGCTGGTTTGAAATTTTTAGTACTTTCTTATGATTTTAGTAAAAATGTAAATTATGATCCGAAAAAGTTTGCTGATTTTGAAGGCTATTCAGGAGCTTATATTTTATATGCCTATGTGCGAGCTCAAGCCATTCTCCAAAAATCTAACCATTTGGTAACGGGGTTACCAAATGGTTTGGAGATAGGGGAATATGAAGAAAAATTATTGAAATGGTTGGCAAGATATCCTCAATATGCTTTTAGGGCGGGAACTGAAATTGCTCCACATTTGATGTGTAATTATCTATATGAGTTAGCTCAAAGATTTAATGCTTTTTATGCCAATTGTCCTGTTTTAGAGGCCTCAAAGGAAGAAAAACAATTAAGGTTAGCTTTGGCACAGGGAACTGCTCAGGTTTTGAAAAATGGTTTGAGTTTATTGGGAATTGAAACTGTTGAGAAAATGTAGGTTTAGTTGATTAATAGATTGATTTATAGAGACATAGAATCGCCAATCGTAAGCTCTGTTGAGATTACGATTGGCGATTCTTTTTAAAACTATTGACAAATAGTAAATAATAAAAATATAAAAAGATTGAAAGAGTGTTTTGTCTGTCCAGAAGAACAAAGCAGGGCTACAAAAGACAGCCACTATCGAAACTATCTCTTTAAATGTAGAGTAGATAGAAAGGAGGAAGACTCTTAACAATCGTTTTTTATCCACTGGGACAATTCAGTTCCAGTGGTTTTTATTTATAAACAAATTATCTTTGACGAAATCTAAAAAAGATGTAATATGTATATTCAGAAGTAATCTGGTTATTTTGAATAACTTAAATTTTAAGGAAGGTGGAACATGATAACCTGCACTGGTTGCTGTACGTTTTTAGGAACAAGTGAAATCGATGAAGACGTTGTAGAAAAAAAGAAATGCCCTGTTTGTGGTATGTCTCTTTGTAAACATGGAGCCGTATATGACGGTATTTTAGATAAAACCTTTTCTGTAGGTATCCCTATAGAGAATGATATGGGTTTTCATGGACATCGCTTATCCATATAACGTTTTGATTTTATTATTGTTTCGAAAACCCGAGAAGTTTTTTAACTAACTCGGGTTTTGATTTTTTATAATTTAAAAAGGAGGTTTGTTTGATGCCTAGTCAGTTAAGAAGTTTGAAACGAAGTTTCAAAAAGATTACAATTTGCGGGAACTGTGGTCGTCAGATGAGACCCAAGGATAACACCTGTTCTTGTGGGGCTTCCAAAAAAGAAGCTCAAACCAAATTTCGTGAAGTGGTAAGAAAACTTGGAGATAATTTTGTCTCCGCAAACCAAAAAATTATGAGGTAAACACCTCAACAATTTTAGATTAACCAGAAAATAGCCCTGAGCTTAAGACAAGCTCAGGGCTGGTTTTTTTATGATATAATATTTGGAATATGAAACAGTCCGAAGCTTTAGAAATTTTAAAAATGGGAAAAAATGTTTTTTTGACTGGTCCGGCCGGATCGGGTAAAACATATTTACTCAATCAATATATTGATATTTTAAATTCCCATAGAGTGCCGGTAGGAAAAACAGCTTCCACGGGAATTGCTGCTACTCATATGAATGGAGTGACAATTCACTCTTGGTCTGGTTTAGGAATAAAAGATCAAATCAATCATCATGATTTAGAAAAATTACTCAAAAAAGCCTATTTGAAAAAAAGATTTAAATTTGCACGCGTTTTAATTATAGATGAAATCTCAATGCTTCACGCCCACCAATTAGATGCAGTCGATAATATTTGTCGTTCTTTTTTAGATGAAGATTTACCTTTTGGAGGTCTACAGGTTGTTTTGTGTGGTGATTTTTTTCAATTACCACCAATTAATCGTTTCAATGAAAAAATTCGTTTTGCTTACCATTCTAATATTTGGCAAGATATGGATTTGCATGTTTGTTATTTAGAAGAGCAATATCGTCAGGAAGATAATGATAGTCTGATTGAAATTTTAAATGCAATAAGAAGAAAAGAAGTAGACCAAGAAATTTTAGAAAAATTAAAAAATCGAGAAAATAAAAATGATAAAGATTTTGTATTTACAAAATTATTTACCCATAATCAAGATGTGGATAGTTTTAATTTACAAGAATTAGATAAAATTGGAGTTTCTTCTAAAATTTTTAGGATGAAAGAAATGGGAAATAAAAAAATATTAGAAAGTTTAAAAAAATCTTGTTTGGCTCCAGAGACTTTGCGTCTAAAAGAAGGAGCTTCAGTAATGTTTGTAAAAAATAATTTTGAAAAAGGTTATGTTAATGGAACTCTAGGAAAAATTATTTCTTTTGAAGGAGGGTTACCTGTGGTTGAAACCTACAAAGGATTAAGGATTTTGGTAAAAGAAGAACCATGGCATATTGAGGAAGACGGGGTTATAAAGGCTAAAATTACTCAAATTCCACTGCGTTTGGCTTGGGCTATAACAGTTCACAAGAGTCAAGGAATGAGCCTTGATTTGGCTGAAATTGACCTTTCTAAGTCTTTCGTGGAAGGAATGGGTTATGTGGCCCTTTCTCGAGTAAGGTCTTTAGAAGGTTTATTTTTGAAAGGTTTAAACGACATGGCTTTAAGAATTAATGATGAAATTTATGAATTTGATAATGAATTACAAATTCAATCAGAAAAAGTAGTTGAATCAATTTCAAAATTAAAAGATAAAGAAAAAAAAGAAATTCAGGACAAATTTTTAAAAGTATCAAAAGTCGAAGAAGATTATGACGAAAGAGTCAGTACTTATGAAATTACCAAAGAAATGATTGCTCAAGAAATGATGCTTGAGGATATTGCTCGTGAAAGAAATTTAGCGGTTTCTACAATTATTTCTCATTTAGAGAAATTGAATGAAGAAAGAGGAAAGGGGCGAGTGAATTTTTCTTATTTAAAACAGGATATAAATGATTTTGAAAGAATTTTAGAAGCTTGGAAAGAAATCGGTGGGGATAAATTAAGCCCGATAAAAAAAGTTTTACCTGATAATATTTCATGGGAAGATATCCGTTTGGTTAAATTGTTTATATAATTTTATAGAATTTTTGTAAAAAATTTGTTAAAATACAGAAGTTCTATAGATTGGGTCTATAGTTTAGTTGGTAAAACAACGGTCTCCAAAACCGTCGTCCGAGGTTCAAGTCCTCGTGGACCCGCAGGGAACACAGAAAGCGATAGCTTTTGTGTGGACTTGAACAGCGGAGTATGTTGCGAGTTTACGAGCAACAACGAGCTGTGTCACGCGGTTCTTCATATAATTCGAGCGATAGCGAAGAATTATATTTAGAAACCGTCAAGACAAGTCCTCGTGGACCCGCAGGGAAGATGATTGAATTATTAGAAAAATAAGATAATATATTAATTAATAATGCCTAGGTGGTGGAACCTGCCTGCCGGTAGGCAAGTTGGTGTACACACACTGATGGGTCAAGAACCAAATTTGATAATAAAATAAAAATGCCTAGGTGGTGGAATAGGTATACACGCAACACTTAAAATGTTGTCCGTTATGCGGATGCGGGTTCGACTCCCGCCCTAGGCACAAAAACAACAGAACAAATAAGAATTATTTGTGGAGTATGTTTTTTTGAAGTGGAAAAGAAAAGGATATTTTCTTTTTTATTTTACCAGTATATCCGCCCGTAGCTCAGCTGGTAGAGCATCCGACTCTTAATCGGCAGGTCGAAGGTTCGATCCCTTCCGGGCGGACAAGTGTAGTTGATTAAAATTTTTCAAAATCAAATTAATAAAAACCTCTGTGCGAATTAAAAATCCACACAGAGGTTGTTTTTATGCTAAAAGCGTTTCTATTGCTTTTAGTTTTTCTTCGGATTCCATCATTTCCGGAGTAATTTGTTTTTGGAGACCCTCTATTTTTTTTCGAGCCTTTTCTATTAAAAGATTTTGTTCTTGTATTTCTTTTTCAAGTAATTCTTTTTGAGAACAAAGAGTTTTTAGATTTCTGATTTTTTCAAACACACTATCAGAATCTTTTGAGAAAACTCTCTCGGTTTTTCTTTTTTCATCTTGTTTATTGATGATAATTGAAAGTTTTTCCCCAATACTCAAAAAAGAAGTTCGTTTAGTAGAATCATTTTCTGATAATATCTTTTTTTTAATCAAATCAGAAACAAAGCGATAACACCCAGCTTTACTTCCAAAATCAATCAAAAAATTATCGATAAGATCATTTCTGGTTGGAGGATTGTCTTTTTCAAATAATTTCTTGATTTCGAGCCAAAAAATATAGATGGATTCATCGTCTTCAATAAAATGTTTAAATCCGATCCCTCGAGACTTTTTCTGAGGTGGTGGAAATAAACTCCGATCGTTATGGGGTGTCAACAAACTTTTTTCTTTATCAGTATCTTGCTTTAAATCTATCGGTGGATGATTCATATTTTCTGCTCCTTTCTTAAGCATTTCAAAAAAGACAAACCCTTTATTTTTGAAATTTTCAGGCAGTGTCAAAAAAGCCTCAAATCTTTGATCTTTTTTGCCGTCAATTTTTGTTTTAATCAAAATTGACCCTGTAGATGTATCAATGTTATGAACAACGATTGAATCGGTGCCACTGGCTCCTCTAATTTGTTTTCCTAAAACAAATTTGAAAGATCCTTGATTTATTCCAGATTTCCTTAGTAGTTCTTTAAAATTTTTTTCGGTATTTGTTGGAACAGGGCGAGTATGTTTTCCTTCTAAAACAATTACCTCTAGATTTTCTTGCATAAAACCTCCTTTAAATTGAATGTAAGTGAACTTTACTATGGCAGTTTATACTATACTTTTTTGCTAATGTAAATACTAAGACTTATTACCAATTGTTGATTTAATTTGAATTTTAATATATAATTCCACGCATACTTTAAATATAAAAATATTATGTCACAAGATAGCTTAATAAAATTGGCCTGTCAGGATTGTAAAAGAATCAATTACTGGTCAAGTAAAAATAAAAAGTTGGTAGTTGATAAGATTGAAATCAAGAAATATTGTAAATGGTGTAAAAAACATACTGTTCACAAAGAAACTAAGAAATAATTAAAAATACGGCTCAATTGAGCCGTGTTTTTTATTATTTAGCTCTAATAAAAAGTAGTTTTTTTAGATTGCCATGTCATAATTTTTTGTTTAATCTGTCTTCGCCAGTTGGCGAATGGTGGAAAACAAAAAATTATTCCTCGCAATGACGGGCGACAGCGAAGCTGTCGCCCATTGTATATATTTGGTACTTACCTGCCTACCGGCAGGCAGGCTACATAATAATTGATACTTTGTGGAGGCCTGGGCGGGAATCGACCCACAGTCACTAAGTATATTTCTTCGCTTCGCTCGAAATCTACTAAGTGCTGTTGGTCGCGGCTCGGAAAAGTGCGTTTAGCACTTTTCCTATCACCGTGCGATTCCCTCCAGACGACAAAATATATTTCATAAACACTAACATGTTTATTTCATTATTTTTGAGGCCTGGGCGGGAATCGCACCCGCGCATGTCGATTTTGCAGATCGAAGCGTTTCTACTTCGCCACCAGGCCTTTTTAAATTTAAACTCTTTTACAGTTTACAAATCATGAGAGAGTTCGTCAATTCGTTGACGATTTTTTTCGCCCATATCAATTTCAAAATCCAAAAAAGGGATTGAGCGGGAATCCATTTTTTTCTTCAAATATTCCCTTAATTCGCTTCTTTGTCTTTTTAAAAAATTTAAAGCTGATTCTTCACTTGATTCTGGTAAAACAGATACAAATAGAGTAGCTCTTTTTAAATCGATGGAAACATTCGCATCCATAACGGTAATTAGAGATAGATGATTAGACTCTCTTTCAATAAATTGAGCAGAAAGTTTTTTTAAATTTTCTTTTACTTTGTCTTGTTTTAAGGTCATTGATTTAGTTGTTTAGTTAATTAGTTATTTAGGTATTAGGTTTTATTTATTTAAGGAAAATTGCTTTGCGATTTTTCTTACATTAATTTAATAATCTAAAATTTACAATTTATAATTCAAAATTTTTGATTCGGAAACTATTTTTCTACAATTTGAAAAGCTTCTAAATAATCTCCTTCAGCAATATCATTTTTTGATTTTAATCCCATACCAAACTCATCTCCTTCATGGACCTCTTTGGTTGCTAATTTTTGGCTTTGTAATGTGGTGATAGTTCCTTTACCAATTTCGCAATCACGACGAATGATTTTTACAGTTGAACCTAAAACAATTTTACCTTCTTTCACCTTTCCTCCGATAATTTGTTCATCTTTAGCTTTATTAAACACACGAATAATTTTAGCCTTACCTGTAGATTCTTCAACTTTAATTTTAGGAATTAAACTAATAATGTTTTCTTCTAACCATTCAGTTAGTTTATAAATCACATCAAAATTTTCTATGCGTACTTTATTTTGATCAGCAAGATTTTTAATTCGATTATTAATTTTTACATTAAAACCAACAATCAAAGTATTGTCTTTGTGTCCAGCTAATTTAATATCATTTTCAGAAATATCTCCCACAGAAGCGGAAACAATTCTTAGTTTAGCTCTTTCGTTTTGAATTTTAGCAATTTCTTGTTGAATCGCTTCAATACTACCAAAAACATCAGCTTTAACAATAATTAAAATTTCTGTAGCATCATCGGAAACTTCCTGATTTAGTTTTATATTTTTTTGAGCAAAAACTTCATCGGCTTCAAGATTATTTTCGGCTTCTTTTTTAGTTTTATAGGTTTTAAAAATTTGCCCAGAGTTAGGCACATCACAACAGCCGATAATTTTAACTGGGCTAGAAAAAGTAGCTTCATCAATTGGATTTCCTAAAAAATCTTCTAGTCGCCTTACTGTATTTGCTTTATTATTAACCACAAGAAAATCTCCTTTTTTCAAAGTACCGTTTTTAATAATTACAACGGTTTCTACACCAGTATGAGCTTCCATTTTTGATTCTAAAACAAAACCTTCGGCCTGAAGACCTGAATCTCCTTTATATTCTTCTAATTCAGCCATCAATAAAACCATATCTAAAAGTTCTTGAACCCCTTCTCCTGATTTAGCAGAAATAGGGACAAAGGGAATGTTTCCACCCCAACCTTCTAAATAGATTCCATTTTCAACTAATTCGTTTTTTACTCTTTCTGGATTTGCATTGGGTTTGTCAATTTTATTGATAGCTACCACGAAAGGAATTTTAGCTTCTTGAATACTTTTATAAGCTTCTAGGGTTTGTGGCTTCACTCCGTCTTCAGCAGAAATAATCAAAATAGCAATGTCAGCCACGTTAGCTCCGCGCAAACGCATAGCAGAAAAAGCAGCGTGTCCGGGGGTATCAATAAAGGTAATTTTTTTCTCAACACCTTTTGTGTCTTTTCTTACAACTTCGTAAGCGGACATATGTTGAGTAATACTTCCAGCCTCACCAGCTACCACATTAGAATGACGAATAAAGTCCAACAATGTGGACTTTCCGTGATCTATATGTCCCATGACAACTATCACAGGTGGTCTTTCTATTAAATTACTCATAATTCTATTTTTTAAATTTATTTAAAACATGTTTTTCTTCCTCAGATAGTTCGTATTCTGACTTCCAATCTTTTATAGGTTTGGCAAAAACACTTACTTTCTCTCTTCCGTATAAACTAGAAAGAATTGCTCCGTTTCCTTTTTTGTCCAAAAGAGTTAAAGCGAAACTTTGGTCACCCCCAATTCCTTGATCTTTAAAGGGATTAAAACGAAGAATTTCAAGATTTTGAATATTATCTTTATTTTTTTCTTCTATCTTAATAATCTTGTTTTTGATTTCTTCATCAAAAGTAGTTATTTCATCTAAAGCTTTTCCGATTTCTTTAAAATTATCTACAATACTTTTGGTATTTTTGAGAATCTTAATATCTCGAGTTTTCATTTCTAGACGGCTAATCCAAAGAACCAAAATGATATTTAGACCTAAAAGAATATAAATAATGATATCTTGAGAAATTTCCATAATATAAAAAAACAAGCTTTACGCTTAAGACTATAAGTAAAAATTATACATTAAAAGTGAGTTTTTGCAATTTAATAAGTAGAAGACGGGAAATGGAGAGTTGAGGGTGGTTGTATTTTTTTCAGTATATTTTTATATTATTTGTATCTATTGACAATATTATAAATATCTGATATCGTTTTAGTAAATAAAAGAAAGTAATTTGAAAATAAAATAAAAAGGAGACAAAAAATGAAAGAAGAGAAATTAGAAAAAATGATAAGGGTGGCGAAAGATTATTGTATTTCAACCCGCCGTAATTGCACAAGTAATAAATATGACCGTTTTTATTTAACTTATGATTATTTTAATTGTAACCGTTACGGAGATAAAAAAGCAATGATAGAAGATGGTTTTTATGAAGCACTTTCAAAAGAAGTTTGCGAACTGAGAGTGCATATGTATAAACACTTCAGGGTTCCTATATACGCCTGTCTTAGGTGTTTCAGTGTCAAGGTTGGAGGACCCAAGGATCATAAAGACTACAGAGCATACGAAAAAATTTTAAAAATACTCGACTCTTTCTTTTTTAAGAAATTTAGATTTTATTTTTCTGAAATCTTAAGTTTTTATATAACAGCTGAATCTTATCCATATATGGACGAAAAAGATGATGATTATTGCTTATTTTTTTCTAACGGATTTATTGATGGCATTTTCCGCCAATTAAAAGGCGAAGATGTGGTTCTTCTGACGAACCTCAGAAAAAACCAACTCCTGATTGCCGAAAGGGAAAAATCGGAAAAAGAGATCGCAGAAGAAATCGGAAAACTGCATTCGGAAATTGAAGAAAACGAAAAGAAAATTGCGAAATTAGAGCAAAAACTTTCAGAGGTCTAAGTTTTTTCTTCGCGACACAACAACTGCAGAAGCTCAAAACAATGAGCTCCTGCAGTTTTTCTATATTTAAAATCTGTACACTTTTCAAACGGTCGTTTGAAAAGTGTACAGATGGATACGGATGTTTTTTTTAGTATTTTAACTCTATAAACAATTTAATTAAAAAATGATAATATTGAGGAATGTTTAAAAAAGGTAATAAAAGAATATATTTAGATTTTGCAGCAGCTACTCCTGTGAGAAAGGAAGTTAAGAAAGCCATGAATCAATATTGGGATAAGGATTTTGGAAATCCAGGGGGTTTACATCAAGAAGGTCAAATTGCTAAAAAAGCTGTGAGTGATGCTCGCCAAAAAATTGCAGATCTTTTAGGGACAAGAAATGATGAAATTATTTTTAATTCAGGCGGAACCGAGTCTAACAACGCGGCTATTTGGGGTGTCATCAGTAAATTAGAAGAAGAGGGAACTAACATTAAAGATATGCACTTCATTACTTCTAAAATGGAGCACCCTTCGGTGTTAAATTATTTTCAACATTTTGAAAAAAGGGGAGCAAAGCTTGATTTAGTAGAAACTGATAAAAACGGACAAGTAGATTTAAATTCTTTAAAAGAATTGCTTCGTCCTAATACTATTTTGGTTTCTGTGATGTATGTGAATAATGAAATTGGAACTATTCAGCCTATTAAAGAAATTATTAAAATCATTCGGGCTTACAAAAAGAAAGAGTTAAAAAATTCTGAAGCTCAATTTCCACTTTTCCATACAGATGGAGCTCAAGCTCTTTTGTATGTTTCGATTGATGCAGGAAAGTTAGGAGCTGATTTAATTAGTTTTGATTCACAAAAAATTTATGGACCTAAGGGAATGGGGCTTTTATATGTTCGAAAAGGAATAAAAATTAATCCGCTCATTTCGGGAGGAAATCAAGAAAATTCTCTTCGTTCAGGAACAGAAAATGTGCCTTTGATAGTCGGTTTTGCTAAAGCCTTGGAATTAGCCACACGAGAAAGAGACGCTGAAACAGAAAGATTGATTAAATTAAGAAATTATTTTTTAGAAGAAATAATCAAAAAAATTCCTCAAGTAAAACTAAACGGGAATTTAGAAAATCGTTTGCCAAATAATTTAAATCTATATATTCCGGCTAACGGGAATGAATTTTCAACTATCCAATTGGACGCTATGGGAATTGCTTGTGGAACTAAAAGCGCTTGTTCCAAAGAAAAATATTCTTATGTTTTAAAATCACTAGGGAAGTCTGATGAAGAAATCAAAAATTCTTTACGTTTTACTTTGGGACGAACCACCACTAAAAAAGAGATAGATAGAGCCATTAAAGCAATTGAGGAAATTGTAAAAATAGCTAATCAAAGTTAGTTAGACAAGTTTATTTTTTTAAAGTATTCTTTTGAACAGAAAAAGTTCTAATAAAAACAATTATTTAGTGGAAGGAGTATGAAATGACAATTAGTCGTTTGACAGCACTAACTATTCAAAATCCAAACAATGACATTCGTTATGAAGTTTTTTCTCAAGACGAAAAAAGTGGTTTATTTGCAGGGTCTGTAACCAATTACAAAGACGGTCACCCGCACGCAATACTACTTTCAACAAATGCTGTGTATGATTCCGTTGAAAAGACTCTTGAAGCAATGAAAAATTTGATTGAAAAAATTCAAAAAACAGTATTTTAATGATATTTGGTATTTTAGTTATTTTTATTTTAAAGGGCGAAGCTTTAGCTTCGCCCTTTCCTTAATACTTAATACGTAATACATGATACAAAAATGCTTCAATCTTTTTTAAAAGATTGAAGCATTTTTATTCACACCCACAAAATTTGATTAAAATTTTCTAAAGCCTTATAATTTAAATTATGAATTTAGAAGAACTTAACAAAACACAAATAATTTTACTTACTCTTTTAACTAGCTTTGTTACTTCTATTGCTACAGGAATTGTGACAGTTTCTTTGGTCAATCAAGCTCCACCTGTAGTGACAGATACTATTCATAAGGTAGTAGAAAAAACAGTGGAAAGAGTAGTCCCAGGGGAACAAAAAGCTACCGTGATTGAAAACAATACTACTGTGGTTGTAAGTGATGAAGATTTTATTATGGAAGCTATTGATAAAAATTCTCAGTCTTTGGTTAGAATTTACAAGAAAATTCCAGTAACCGAAGAACCAAAGGTAAGCCTTTTTCAAGATAATAAAACTCCTTTACCTAAAGAAACAACTGAAAATAAATTTGTAACTTTTGGTTTAATTATTTCTAGTGATGGAAAAATGATTGCTGATTCAGATAAGTTTATTTCTTATGATAAAGATAATAAACCCCTAACATCTACAGAAACGTATTATTTTCAATATAACAACCAAGAAATTATTTTGGTTTTAGAGATGAACACAGATAATAACCTAATTTTATTAGCACCGAAAGATAAGATTGAAAAAATAGAATTTGATCCAATTGTTTTTGGTGATTCAGATTCTTTAAAATTAGGTCAAACAGTAGTTGCTTTGGGAGGAGAAAAAACAAATATAGTTTTAACAGGAATTATTTCTAACCTAACCAGAGATAAAATAATTCTTCCTAAAACAAAAGAAAGTGATGAAGAAAAGACTAAAATTATTAATACACAAATAGATACTAATATAGATCCACAAGCTTCAATGAAACTTCTTATTAATTTAGATGGGGAAGTGATTGGTCTTAAATCAAAGGAAAATTATTATATTCCAGTTAATTCTTTTAAAGATAAATTGGTTTCAGTAGATAAGACTATTTCTAATAAATAAGGTTGACCATATTGGATAAAATCAGTATACTAATTTAGGTAAACTTAGCTTATAGTTTATAGAGGATTAGGAGAAAAAATCACTTCGTGATTTTTTCTCCTAATCAACTAAGTTTGTCTGACGAACTAATCTACTAACAAAATGCCTCCATTTAATAACTTTACAACTAAAGCCAAAGAAGCTATCCGCCGTTCTCACGAACTGGCTATTGAACGTGGCCAAAATCATGTAGGACATTTACACTTACTTACCGCTATAATGTTGCAGGAAGAAAATTCGGTTATTTCTATTTTAGAAAAATTAGATGTCGATATTATTTTGTTTGCAGATTCTCTTTTAGATTTAATCGAAAAACCAGAAAGATCTAATACCTTAGCTCCTTCCTATCAAATATATTTTACTCCTGAATTAACTCAGGCCTTAAAAGATGCAACAACTATTGCTCAAAGTATGGACGATTCTTTTATTTCTGTTGAACATTTATTTTTAGCTCTAATTGAAATTCCTGGTGATATTTCTGAACTATTAAATAGATTTGAAATTGATAAAAAAGATATTTATCTTACCTTAAAAGAAATGAAAGAAGATAAGGGGGATTCTAATGAAAAGAAAATTTCTAAACACAGGGCTTTAAA
The DNA here is from genome assembly GCA_043800905.1 of Patescibacteria group bacterium. Lineage (GTDB taxonomy): Bacteria > Patescibacteriota > Minisyncoccia > Phycocordibacterales > UBA12079 > JAHITU01. The sequence goes on along the minus strand of JAZDMO010000013.1, from coordinate 14,994 downwards.
TAAATTTACCCGTAATTTAACAATCTTAGCTAACGAAAACAAATTAGATCCTGTAATCGGGCGAGAAGAAGAAATTAGGAGAATTGTTCAAATTTTATCTAGACGAACAAAAAATAATCCTATTTTAATTGGAGATGCAGGAGTAGGGAAAACCGCCGTGGCCGAAGGTTTAGCTTTAAGAATCGCTCAAGGTGATATTCCAGAATCATTAAAAAATAAAGAAATTGTTTCTTTAGATTTAGGCTTACTTATTGCTGGAACTAAATATCGTGGAGAATTTGAAGAACGATTGAAAGCAATTATGAAAGAAATAAAAGACGCTGAAGGAAAAATCATTCTTTTTATTGATGAAATTCATACCATCGTAGGAGCTGGAGCCTCTGACGGCTCCATGGACGCTTCCAACATGTTAAAACCAGCTCTTGCAAGAGGGGAACTACAAGCAATTGGAGCAACAACCTTAAAAGAATATCAAAGATATATTGAAAAAGATCCAGCTTTAACTAGAAGATTTCAACCAGTTTCTGTTAGCGAACCAACCATAGAAGATGCCATTTCTATTTTAAGAGGACTTAAAGAAAAATATGAACTTTATCATGGAGTAAAAATAACTGATGAGGCTATTGTTGCTGCTGTTAATTTATCAAGTCGTTATATTTCTGACAGATTTTTACCTGATAAAGCCATTGATTTAATTGACGAGTCTGCCTCTTCTTTAAAAATTTCTTTACAAAATAAACCACCACTATTAGAAAAAACCGATAGGGAAATCACTCGTTTAGAAATTGAAAAAGAAGCTTTAAAAAATGAATCCAGCAAAAAGAATAAAGATAGGGTCAAAATAATTGAAGAAGATATCGCTAATTTGAAAGAGAAAACCTCAGAACTTTCTATTAAATGGAATAATGAAAAAAATCTTTTAGCTGAGGTTAAAGAAATTAAAAAAAGTCTGGAAAAAATGCGTTTAGAAGCAGAACAAAGTGAGGCTGAAGGAGATTTAGCCAAAACTGCTGAAACTCGTTATTCTAAAATTCCGCTAGCTGAAAAAGAATTAACTCTTAAAACTAACCAGTTGAAAAAATTAAAAAGAGGCGGGAGACTTTTAAATGAAGAAATTACTTCAAGTGAAATTGCTGAAGTTGTAAGTCGTTGGACAGGAATTCCAATTACTCGCATGTTAGAAGAAGAAGCAGAAAAATTAAATCATATGGAAGAGGATTTGAAGAAAAAAGTAATTGGACAGGACGCTGTCATTACTAAAATTAGTAATGCAATAAAAAGATCACGTGTTGGAATTTCCGATCCTAACAGACCTATCGGTTCTTTTATTTTCTTAGGCCCAACAGGAGTAGGAAAAACAGAACTAACGAAACAATTAGCTAAATTTATGTTTGATAATGAAAAATCATTAGTTAGGGTTGATATGTCTGAATTTATGGAAAAACATAGTATTTCTAAATTAATTGGAGCTCCTCCTGGATATGTAGGTCATGAAGATGGCGGTTCTTTAACAGAAACTATTCGCCACAAACCATATTCCATTGTTTTGTTTGATGAAATTGAAAAAGCTCATCCCGAGGTTTTTAATATTCTTTTACAAGTTTTAGATGACGGTATTTTAACTGATGCTAAGGGTAAGGTAGCTAATTTTAAAAACACTATTATTATTATGACATCAAATATTGGTTCTAAATATGTAGATAAAATGGAAAATATTGGATTTAGTAATAATACTGATGAAGAACAATATGCTTCAGCTAAAGACAAAATTATAGACTCTCTTAAAAATTATTTTAAGCCAGAATTTTTAAATCGATTAGATGATATTATTGTTTTTGACACTCTAAAACAAGAAGATATTGAAAATATCGTAAATATCCAAATTAATTTAGTTAAAAAACGCTTAGCCGATAGGGAAATAACCCTTAATGTTTCCAGTTCGACTCTTTCATATTTAAGTAAAAAAGGTTATAATCCGCAGTACGGTGCTCGTCCTTTAAAGAGACTCATTCAGAATGAAATTCTGAATCCAGTAGCTTCTTTAATGATTTCTGAAAATATGATGAGCGGAGGAATTATTATGGTAGGAGTAAAAGATGAAAAATTAACTTTTTCTTTAAAAAAAAGAAGATCAAAAAAAAGTTTAGAAACAATAGAGGAAAAAATTCTCACAAAATAGAAGTTTAGCTTTTAGAAAATTAGCTTTTGAGGATACATTCTTTTCGCGAATGTATCCTAATTAGCTAAAGAACTAATATTCTAAATATATCTAAATAATGCGTCGGTGGTAGAGCGGTCAAATACTCGAGTCTGTAAAACTCGCGCCATATGGCTACGCAGGTTCGAATCCTGCCCGGCGCACCATACAATATTAAAAACAGCACTAATGTGCTGTTTTTAATGTTGTATTATGATGCCCGAACAATGATTCGAAATGAATGAGTATATTTTTTCGTAACAAAATGGAGAAAAAAATTCAGCCCACCGTTTTCCAAACGGTGGGCTGTTATAAAAAAACAAAAATTTTTATTTAAAGTCAACAAAGTGACCCTTTTACCAAACACCAATCATTCAAACAAATTCTAAACTTAGGCGGAGAATCTCTTTTAAAACAACGAACCATTCCTCCGTCAGCTCTACGGCAGTGTTTTTCACACAGGAAAATATCATCGATATAACCACCTCCAGCAGGAAAACAACCGTCTACCTGCATTTTTTGAACTCTTCTTGAAACAGTAAAGGTCTGATTTCGGGGTAAATTCACTTCATTTACCGTAATAGAATCTACAAATTCAGGACACGAAGTAATTTTAGGCTCTCGGTTTTCCTTTTTAGTAATTAGACTCTGACCGGCATCTTCTAAATTAGAATCTAATGCTAAATTTTCTTGAGTATTAATGTCTAAAGATTGCACATCAAAAACAACCAAGGTTTTTTTGTGTTTATTTCTTTTCGGCTGTTGTTTTTTGTCTTGAGAATGAACCGGTATTCCCAAAATCGTTTGAATTGAAGCCGAACGACAACCCATCTTTTTTGCTGATGTGGGTTTTTTGCAAGGAGTTTCTCTTCGGTTGGGAATTTTTCTCACACTAGGAAATTGGAATTTTTTCATAGGTTCTCCTTGATTAAAAAATTAAGCTAGAAAAATAGATATGAAAATATCAACCTCCTTTTTATACATTAAGAAGTTTTTGTTTAATTATTTAAGGTAGCTCTTTACTAATTTCTAGAGTAACTTATTTTCTAAGAAAACACAAATTAAAAATGTAAGCTTAATAGTAAATTAATCAGGTTATTTTATAAAATTTTTTCTGGATTGCCACACCGAGCACTAAAAACTTTAATTAAAGTTTTTAGTGCTCGGTTCGCAATGACGACGGGATGCTGGATTGCCACGAATAAATTTTTGCGAAAATTTATTCTCGCAATGACGAGATGTTGGACCTGCCTGCCCCCGCCTGCCGGCGTGCAGGGGCAGGCAGGTTGCCATGATATCGCTCGCAATGACGGAAGGCGAAAAACGAAGCGTCTCTGCGAGATCAGATTTTTTAATAAAAATCTAATCGTGGAGGTCCAACAATTTTTAAATTAATTTACCATTAAGTCAAAATATAAATAAAAAAACAGCCTGTCATATTTACACAACAGGCTGTAATCCACAATTAGATTATTTATTCTTTTTTACTGAAATATTGAAGTGTCTCTAAAAAGTCTTTTAAGAAAAAAATAAATTTTTTTAAAATTTTTCAGAAGATTCAGAACTAGATTTTATTTTTTCATAGGCAAAAAAACGCCCACCTCCATCGGTAATGAAAGTTTCTTCTTTCACTCCGATTTTGTACAAATGACCCATTATTTCTCTAGCAGAAAAAACCGAATCTTCAGAACAATGAATCTCCAAGAACTGATGAGGTTCTCCTTCTTCATCCCAAATACTATCACCCATTATAAAAATTCTAGTATCAAACAAAGAGGTTTCCTTAATTTTTTTAGAAATTTCGAGGCCTCTTTCACGATAAAAACCATAAATCTTTATTAATACAATTCCTGACATAAAACCTCCTAAATTATTATGATTATTGTTATTTAGATTACATCTAAAATTTATAATGGATTAAAACGAAGATAAAGTCAATCTCTGGACAAGATTTTAATGTTTTGATATTCTATTTTTTAGAATAGTACTATTAATTTATGGAGGTAAAAATGGCCAATGATCTTTTAATTGAAAAAATAGCTCTTGTTAAAAAACTAAATGAAAGACTTCCTGAAGCCCAAAAAAATCTTAAAATTTTAGTAAATTTACCGTTAAAAAAGTTTAAATATACCAATGGAAAGGCTACAGACATCCTTGTTTGGCAATTCAGACTTGAGTCAATTTGTCAAAAAATTGGTTGGTAGTAACTCAGTAGGCGGAACACTAAAGAAAATAGTGTTTCGCCTTGTTTTTTTATTTAAAATAGTATAATATATCTTTCATTATGACATTTGCAGTAATAGAAACAGGAGCTAAACAATATAAAGTATCAGAAGGAGATACAATTAAAATTGAAAAGCTTTTAGATAAAAAAGAATACGCCGAAGGAGATAAAATTACTTTTGATAAAGTATTGCTTTTAGATAATGAGAAAACTACTGAAATCGGAACTCCTTATTTAGCTGGAAAAAAAGTAGAAGCTGAATTGATAGAAATTGGCAGAAACCCAAAAATTCGAATTATGCAATTTAAATCTAAATCTAATTACTTGAAAAGAATAGGGCATAGACAACCTTACTTTAAAATTAAAATCTCAAAGATTTAATTTTAAAGAATTCTAAATTTTAAATTATAAATGGTAAATTAAAAACAACGCTTTGCGTTGTTTTTTTGATAAAAAAGAAAGGCGAAGAGTCAAACCAAATTGACTTCCGCCCCAAGCTCATCCTCCAACAGGACAATGAGCAATTCTCGGAACCAATTTAAAGAATCCCCGTTGTTTTATCCACTCCTTCTCTGAATGAATCTCTGGCATATTTTGCTATGTGAGGTCTGTACTTTCTTATAATTTCAAAAAGCCTCACTTTTAATGGTACCTCAACTTCTACGTCCTCGATAGTTGCTTCCATCCACAAATCACTGTAACGTCGAAGTATCTCGAAATCAAGAATGTTGACATTCTGAATCAATCCTTCAAACTCAGTTATTTCTTTTGCAGATAATTCTAGAACTTCTTTATTGTGTTCTTCATTCATAAGAAACCTCCAATCCATTGAAAATCATTTTTGGATGACAAACTTTAAAATAAACTGCTTTTTTTATACACAATGTAACCAATTATGTCAATGGCTTAACTTCTATTTTTAAATGCGTTTTCAAAAGTATCGTCATCTAAATACTCCAATTCTGTTCCAGTAGAAAGACCTCGGCCCAATGTTGCTATTTTAATTTTGTATTCTTCAGCGAGCGGTTTTAAGCTTCTCAGAATATAGTCTGTAGTGTTTTCTCCTTCAGGATTTAAACTTAGAGCTAAGATAACTTCTTTTAAAACCCCAGCCTCAGCTTTTTCTTTAATAAGATTGATTAAGGGCTTAATTCTTATTCTTTCTTCGGGATTTTTTTCTAAAATAGGTAAAAGCCCGCCCAACACAAAATACGAACCATTATAATCGCCGATCCTTTCAATATTATTTAAATCAGCATCTTTGGCTACTACCATTAAGATACTAGAATCTCTATTTTTATCTAAACATAAATTACACAAATGAGAATTATTGGAATTAGCTGAATAAAAACGGAAACAAGAACTACAAATTTTAGTACTCTTTTTTAACGAAAGAATTAAATCTGTAAATTCTTTTAAAAAACTTGAATTGCGAGTTAATAAAAAATAGACAAATCTTTTAGCTTGTCTTTGTCCAATCCCAGGGAATTTGGTGAAGTATTCAGTTAATTTATCTATTTCGTTCATAAATATGTATTAGGTATCAAGTATTATGTATTAAGTATGGTTGCTTCGCAACCTGCATTTCTGGATTGCTTCGTTATTCCACTTCGTTCCATTCCTCGCAAAGACGAAAAGCTTTGCTTTTTGTAATGGTTTTTTTGCAACAGTCTTTACGATATATTTCTAGGGGATTTTTTTGAAATTTAAAATTTAAAATTAGAAATTGAATTTTAACGAAATTAAAAATTATCTTCCTCCTCTTCGGAAGGAAGATCAAAATCATCAAAATCAGCTGTATCAATACTTTGAAAAGTTGCCTTCTTATCATTGAAATTCAAATCAACTTTTCCAGTTGGCCCATTTCGATGTTTTTCAATTAAGATTTCTGTGAAATTTGATTTACCCGAACCATCCTCATTGTTTTCTCGATGAATAAACATTACTAAATCAGCATCCTGTTCAATGGAACCTGAATCTCTCAAATCTGATAAGCGAGGACGACCTCCGCGGCTTTCCACAGCACGAGACAGTTGAGAAAGAGCAAGCACAGGAACATCTAATTCACGAGCCAACTGTTTAAGAGAACGGGATATTTCCGTCACCTGTTGCACCATTGAATCTGATTTTTGGGTTTGAGTTGGGGCCATTAACTGCAAATAATCAACTATTATCAAAGCCAAACCATGTTGTCTTTTTAACTTACGGGCCACGGAACGCATATTTAAAATGTTATTAGCTGCGTGATCATCAATAAAAATAGGAGCTTTTGATAAATTATCCAAAGATTGTCTAATTAAAGAAAATTCTTCTTCTTTATTCAAACGACCCGTTCTTAATTTCCAAGCATCTACATTAGAATCAGCCGCTAACATTCTATCTACTAATTGTTGAGAGCTCATTTCCAGAGAAAAAATCGCCACAGTTTTTTGATGATCCACAGCTACTTTACGAGCAATATCCAAAGCTAAAGAAGTTTTTCCCATAGAAGGACGAGCGGCTAAAATAATTAAATCTGAATTTTGAAAACCAGAAAGTTTAGCATCCAATTCTTTAAAACCAGTTGGTACTCCTCGAAGTTTTCCATCTGATTCTTGCAACTTATTTAAACGCTCCCAAGCTTCACCCAAAATATCTTTCATTTTAACGTAAGATTTTGAAACTAAAGAACTAGTCACTTCAAAAATACTTTTTTCCGCTTTGTCTAAAGAATGTTCTAAACTTTCTGATTCTCCATAACCCAAATCTGAAATTTCTTCCGAGGCTTTAATCAAACGACGCATCATATACTTTTTATGCACAATTTTGGCATAATGTTCAGCATTCGCAGAAGAGGGGACTATATTTACCAATTCTGTCAAAAAAATATTTCCTCCCACTTGATCTAATTGTTTATTTTCTTTTAGTTTTGTTGAAAGAGTCAACAAGTCGATAGGTTCTTTTTTGCCGAACAAATCCATCATGGCATTAAAAATAATGCGATGTCTTTCTGAATAAAAACATTCTGAAGAAATAATATCTAAAATATCATAGGCAACCTCAGGACGAAGCATAATAGAACCAAGCAGAGCTTTTTCAGAATCAATATTTTGTGGAGGAATTCTCAATCCATTTCCGGTAATGATATCGTCTGTAATAATTTGCATAGGATTATTTTAACATAAATAGAAATTTGTAAATTATTTCTAACAGGGGATAGAGTGTGGACTAATTCTTGATTTAAGTTAATTAATTGACTTTTTGTGTTAAAGTTGTTAGTATAAAAAATACGAAAGTGGATTATCTGCATTTGCAGAAAATCTCTGGGTCAGTCGTTTGTCGGAATTTTATTCCGTCGGGGTTTTGCCCCACTACGACAGCGGGTTTATCTCGCTAATTTTTCGGGGGATTTAATCTTGACCCTGTAAACCCCACCCCCTGCTGTTTATTATGGCAGGGGTTTTTTATTGACTATTTATTCTAAAAAAGGTATATATTTAAATACGTAGGTTGATCATGTTTTAGATCTATGGGCTAGTCGTTATTTACACCACGACAACGAAGAAGTTTTGATTTCGTTAATCCTGCGGAGACTCTTTCTTAGTCCTAAAGAATCTCAGGCCATACTACTCAAGTTTCTAACTTGAAATGGTCGATCGCCGGGGGGAACTTTATTTTCCCTTCGGCGATCTTTTATTTTCTTACAATAAAAAAGGCGACCACTCTGCGGTCGCCTATTATTAATTTAATTTAAAACTTACAATCTAGAATTTATAATTCGAAAGAATTAAGGTTATTTTTTAATAACCCTAATTCCTTCGTTTGTATCTTTTATTTCGTAACCTTTCTCTTCTATTTCATCTCTTAACCTATCAGACTCAGCCCAATCTTTATTTTCTCGTGCTTGATTTCTTTGTGAAATTAAATCTTGAATTTCTTGAGGTAATTCTTCGATGTTTAGACTGAACTGCTTCGTGCCTTGCAGAGACAATGAATTCTTTTTCAAATCTAATCCTAGAACTTTATCAAAATCTAAAATCGTGGCTAATTTATCCTCATTAGATAAATCTGATTTTAAAACTTCTGACACTAAAGCTAAAGCTTGGGGGATATTAAAATCGTCACCTAATCTTTCTTTCAATTGAGTCTTAAAATCTTCTGAAATTTTTCCAACATTTTCACCCAAGCTAGATAGGGAATTAAGTAAATTCTTATATCCTTTTTGAGCAGATTCTAAGGCTTCCCAAGTAAAATTTTGTTTTGATCGATAATGCGCTTGTAAAAAAAAGTATCTCAAAGCTAAAGGATTGAAGCCTTTTTCTTTAACATCTTTAACTAAAACAACATTTCCTAAGGATTTACTCATCTTAGTTCCGTCCATTCCAAGATGCTCGTTGTGCATCCAATAGTTTGTAAATTTAACCTCATTAGCTGATTCACTTTGAGCAATTTCATTCGTGTGATGAGTTGGGACATGTTCAATTCCTCCCATATGAATATCAATAGTATCTCCTAAGTTTTTCTTCGCCATTGCTGAACATTCTATATGCCACCCAGGGAAACCTTCACCCCAAGGTGAATCCCATGTTTGCAAAGTATTTTCGTGTTCTCCTACCTTAAAAAACCAAACAGCAAAATCACTCGGATTCTTTTTGTTAGGATCTTCAATATCTCCGGTTCCAGCACCTGATCTTAATTCATCTAAATTTTGACCTGACAATTGGGTATAATTATTCGCCTTAGAAATATCAAAATAGATAGCTAAATCTGTTTTGTAGGTAAACCCCTTATCCGTCAAAACCCGAATCATATCAATCATTTCTGAAATATAATCAGTTGCCCGACAACGCAAAGTTGGAGGAAGAATGTTTAATTCAGTCGAATCTTGTTCATAGATTTCTATTGCCTTACTTATGATTTCTTCAGGAGTTTTTTGTTCTAATTTAGCCTGCTTACTTACTTTGTCTTCTCCTCCATCGGCATCAGAAGTCAAATGTCCCACATCAGTATAATTAGAAACAAAATTTACTTCATAACCAAGGTAACCTAACGAACGACGAATCAAGTCAGCCATTAAATTTCCTCTTAAATTTCCAATATGTTGTTCTTTGTAAACAGTCGGCCCACAATAATAAAAAGAAACCTGCCCATCCTTAAGCGGTTTGAATTCTTGTTTTTCTCGTCCTAATGTATTGTATATTTTTAAAACCATTTTTTGTATTTAAAAAAACTAAACATTACAGTGGTTGATAATATCATTCCAGCAATAATCCACCAAAAATCTTGGTTCCAACCCACTACTGGGGTATGAATTGTATTCATTCCAAAAAGAGATGCTAGCAATGAAAGAGGAAAGGTGACAAAAGCTAAAATAGTAAAAATTTTCATAGATTCATTTTGTTTAGTCGTCAAAAGAGAATCATTGGTTTCTCTTAATTCCTTTAAGTTTTCTTGACTAGTCTTAACTCCATGAGAAATTCTTCGAGATTTATCATTAATATTTCTTAAATAATAGACAAAATCTTTTCCAAAAAAATCTTCTCCTGCCACCTCTAAAGATTCCAAAACTTCTCTATGGTGACCTGTAGATTGTTTAAAATCAAGCAAATTATGACCCACTAAAGAAATTTCTCGCACCATTTGTTTTTCTTTACCTTGAAAAATTTGAGCTTCTATTCTTTCTTGCAAATCTTCAATATAATCCAATTCATTCCCTAAAGATTCATATAATTTATGAGCCAAACTATAAAAGAGATAACCCGCATGATCAGCACTCTTTCCCTCAGCATTTAAAATAGTTTCTACTTCAAAAATTTTAGAAAATTGTTCTAAAGGGCTTACTGAATCATAACGAGAAGTAATTATAAATTCTTTGCCTATGATAAAATCAACTTCTCGATTGATGCATTCATTAACACCGTCCGTTTTTCTTTTGAAAGTAGGGAAGTGTAAAATAAGATAAATAAAATCTTTATGCAAATCTACCTTAGGTTTAAAAGTAGGCAAAAGTAGTTCTTCGGCCACCAAAGGGTGAAGTTTATATTGAATCATCAAATTACGCACTTCTTCACGAGTGGGCTTTAATAAATCAATCCAAGTGATATTACCAGAAGTATATTTTTTTAACATAAGAAATAATGTTTACAATTACAATTATAAATTTTTATCTTTTTATAATAACACATTCCAAAGATAGAATAAAAGCACATTTAACTAATAACATTTATATTTGATATAATCATCTTTTTTTGAGATAATTTAATGATGATAAAAATTAAAAAAATTAATTTTAAAAATATTTCTATTGCCTTAGCCTTAGTAGGGCTTACGGGAATTTCTTTTTATTTAGGAACAAACTATCAGAAAAACCAAATCGCTTTAAATAACATTATTAATAAAGATAACCTTTTAGTTAAAGATGTGGATTTTGGAACATTCTGGAAATCTTGGCAAATACTAGATGAAAAATTTGTTGCTCACGGAGAAGAAGAAAAAATCGACAATCAAGCAAAAGTCTGGGGAGCAATCCAAGGTTTAGCTAGTTCCTATAAAGATCCTTACACGGTTTTCATGCCGCCTTCTGAATCTGCTATTTTTGAAAGTGATATTGCTGGAAATTTTGAAGGGGTCGGAATGGAAATAGGAATTAAAGACAATAATTTAATTGTAGTTGCTCCTCTTAAAGATACGCCTGCTGAAAAAGCTGGAATTAAACCTCAAGATAAAATTTTGAAAATCGATGGTGTTTCTGCTTTAAATATGGACACCACTGAAGCGGTTCAATTGATTAGAGGAAAAAGAGGAACTAATGTAGTTTTACTGATTGAAAGAGAAGGGGAGAAAGAAAATTTAGAAATTACGATTACCCGAGATATTATTAATATTCCAACTCTTAAAACAGAAATTAAAAATGGGGTTTTTATTATTCATCTTTATAGTTTTACCGCTCCGTCACCAAATTTATTTAGAGAAGCTTTGAGAGAATTTATTGAAAGCAATACCGATAAACTTATAATTGATCTCAGGGGAAACCCCGGTGGTTATTTAGAAGCAGCCAACGATATCGCTAGCTGGTTCTTACCTATGGGTAAGGTGGTTGTTACGGAAGATTTCGGTGGGAAAAAAGCCAACAATATTCATGCTAGCCGTGGTTATGATATTTTCAATGAAAATTTAAAACTAGCTATATTAATAAACGGGGGTTCAGCTTCTGCTTCTGAAATTTTAGCTGGCGCTTTGAACGAATATGGAAAAGCTATTTTAGTCGGAACAACCAGTTTTGGAAAAGGTTCTGTTCAAGAATTGGTTAAAATCACTCCAGAAACTTCTTTAAAGATAACCGTTGCACGCTGGTTAACCCCTTTAGGTAATTCAATTTCAGAAAATGGTTTAACTCCTGATTATGAAGTTGAACTTACTCCTGAAAATACAAAAAACGGCCAAGACCCGCAATTAGAAAAAGCGATTGAGATTTTACAGGACATGTAAATATTCTAGGTTTTTAGTCCGCCTCCGCCAGCTGGCGGAGGTGGTTTTTTTATTAATATTTTTTTTAATTATCCTCATTACTCCCTTTTTTAAACGACCGTTTAGAAAGGGGAGTAGCATTTTGGTTGCAAAAAAGTTATTTTTGTAATAAAGTTATAGGGAAATTAATAATAGAAAGAGAAGGTGAATTAAATTTACCCCAGTTAAATAACATTTAATTTTTATTAAAAAATAAAATGTTTCAAATTTCTTCGAAATTTGAATTTAACAGGGTCATATTTTTCTAATTCGCTTCACTCACAAGAAAAATATGAAAGTAATATTACTACAAGACATTGCTAAAATAGGAAAAAAATTTGAAATTAAAAACGTATCTAACGGATATGCTTTGAATTTTTTATTACCTCAAAAAAAAGCTAAGATGGCAACAATACAAACTGAAAAAGAAATTGCTTTACTAAAGGAAAAACACCAAGAAAAAATTCAATTAGAAAATAGCGCTATTATAGAATCAATTGCAAAAATTAATGAAACTCCTTTAGAAATTACAGCCAAGGCTAATGAAGAAGGAACTTTATTCGCAGGAATTGGGGCTGAAGAAATTACTCAAGCTATTTCAGAAAAAAATGGAATTAAAATTGATCCAGAATTATTTGATTTAAAAACTCCAATCAAAGAAATAGGGGAGCATGAAGTAGAAATTAAGGTTGGAGAGAAAAAAGAAATGATTAAACTAATTGTTAAAGCGGAGTAAGAACGGTGTATTATGTATCAAGTATTACGTATTAAGGGAAAAATTCACTTCGTAAATTTTTTATACATAGTACATACTACATAATACCTGCCAACAGACAAACTTAATACTAGAATAAACCACTACCGCCTGAAAGGCGGTAGTTTTGGTTCAGCTTAAAAGCTGTAATTATTTATTTCTAGACCTGCCGGCAGGCAGGCTCGCAATGACGAACCGAAGGTTCGTCATTGCGAGGAGTATAAGTTTAAATAGGTACAGTTATCGGAAATAGTAAAAAATGTTTTCTTACCAGAAAACAAATTATTTTGGAAATTTTAAAATAAAAAAGGCCTCGGCATACTGTTGCGCCAAGGCCAGATTAATTCCAATGTGCATTAAAAGCACGTCATTACCTCGTACTTAAAACCGTTTTCAGGGTTGTTTCGGGGATGATCAATGTAACCAAGCCATGATTTCCATTTTTTGATGTTATGAATCATTTCTTCCGTGTCCGGCGGAATGCATGGAACACGTACCTCACCAAGTCCGGGTAGATGAAAAACGATTTGAGTTTCTTCCACTTTAAACGGGAAATGACCGCTCATACATTTATCAAACAATGCTTTGCAATAATTTCTCGTTGCCTGGTCGTTCGAAACTGGCGTTACCTGAAAACCGATTGCTTCCCGATAACGACATATCCCATTCTTTCTCACCCACCTAATTAGTTCAAACTTTAATTCCACGGCTCCCTCCTTTCACGTTTTAAATTTCCAAAATAATTTATGAAATCTTTATTGATATGCTACTATGATACTATAAATAACGTTTAGTATATATTACAATATTAAACTAATAAGTCAAATACGATTTCATTTTTTTACCACATCCGATAACAACGCGATAAGCGGTTCGGTCTCCTATCGAAAACCTCTCCCAAATTTTCTTTCGCTTCGCTCAAGAAAACTTCGCTTCATCGGTGTACGTTAACTATACCTATTTAAACTTATATGACGAAGTCATCTAACAACAAATGTTTAAACAATCGCCTAAAGGTGAGGGTTTTGCTCCTAAAGGAGAGATAATAAAATAAAAAGAGCGACGGACATTAGTCCGTCGCTCTTTTTATTTTATTCTATATTCGCTACTTTTATTCTTTTGGTTGAGCCATCAAACTTACCTTTTCTAATTTCGCTAAATTTAACTTTTCCTGATTTAATTGAAAAAAGAGTATGATCTTTACCCATAGCAACATTTTTTCCTGCTAAAATTTTAGTTCCTCTTTGTCTTACAATAATGGAACCTACTTTGGCTACTTGTCCATCGTATAATTTAGTTCCAAGATATTTAGGCTTGGAATCGGTAAGATTTTTTGCTGATCCTCCGGCTTTTTTATGTGACATATTTGTTTAATAAATTAGTAGGTTGGTTTTCAGTTTATAGAAATAAATGTTAATCTATAGCAAACCAACTTTAGTATTATTTAAAATTTAAAAGATAATGATATAATGGGTATCAATAAAATTTAAACTAATGCGAATTATAAAGGAAATTTTAAATAAAATCAAGATAACAGGGGATAGTCTTCTAGAAAACAACTCTATTTTTAATGCTATTTTAATAATTTTAGTAGCCTTTTCTTCCTATGGTTTAGGTCAATTATCTCAAAAAGAAAAAAATAATCTCCCTATAAATATCTATAATGCAGCCCAAATATCTCAAACTTTAAAAAATCCTAATTTAAGTAATGAAAATATCGCAAAGACAGGGGAATCTACCTTATCAACAGGCAAGTATGTTGCCTCAAAAAATGGTACCAAATATCATGCTCCATGGTGTTCTGGAGCTCAAAGAATAAAAAAGGAGAACCAAATTTGGTTCTCCTCTAAAGAAGAAGCTGAGGCTGCAGGGTACACTCCTGCCTCAAATTGCCCTGGGATTTAAAATAAAGGACTTCTACCCCCGATATCCCTCCCTTTCAAAAGCGATGATTCTACCACATTCATCACAATGGAAAAGTTTTCTATCCTCACAATCTTTGTCTATCTCATGGTATTCGATATGATCACAAACAATATCTCCTGACTCAACAATAATAGCCATAAGAGAAAATTCAGGGGAAAGCTCGATTTCTTCAACTTTCATTTGCAAAATCTCCTTCCAAAAAAATGTTATTCTAAAACTCTGTCTGCTAGACTAAAATAAATAGGGGATTATGTCAATACTGCAGTTGGTACATTCAACCTTTAACCGCAACACTTTCATTAAAGACTTCTAAGGGTGTTTTGTATCCAAGACGTTTTCTTGGACGATTGTTTAGTATATTTTCAACTGTTTTGATTTCATTATCTGTTATTCTATTAAAATCTGTAC
>JAZDMO010000021.1:0-34067 GCA_043800905.1 Patescibacteria group bacterium | reverse complement strand
AATTGGTTCTAGGGTGTTAAATTCATTCACGCTTTGAATGAAGCGTAATAAATCAAAATAATCAGTAAAAATTATTCTTTTATCAGTTCCACGATTATAGATATGATAATATTCACCTATTTCAAATTTTAATTTTCTCATATATTTAAAGAATTGACCTTTTAGTGATATTTGGTAACGGGGTTACCAAATCTCATAAGAATAAAAAGCTATCTTTTTGTTTGATTTTTTGAAATCTAATTTATTTAAAAGTATTTAACTAAAAGACTTAACTAAGAGTTTGTTCGATATTGTCGAAATTTTCTTCAGGAGAAATACTATCATCTTCATCTATATAACTTATATATATTAAAAGAAAAAAAGCAATAAAGATTATCGATAAAAATCCAAAAACAAATTTTAAAGAGGTTTTATTTATTCCCAACATTTGAACTATATTATACTTAATCTAATTAACTTATCCCCTTTAAACTGTGGATAAGCTGTGATTATGTTGTGGTTATTTTTAAAACTTAAATCAAGGAAACTCTGTTTTATTCACCCAAATAGGTAAAACTGCAAAATGATGAATAAAATCAGAAATTAAAAGAGGAAAACCTATTATAAAGAAAAAATCAAAAGGAAAAAACAAATATAATCAAAGAAAAACAACACCAACATAACCATGATGTATTCTTATTTTATATTTAAACTTAATTTGAGAATGCCTTTTTTGAGCAGAACCAAACAAAATACGCCCTAAAATACAAGAAAGTTCTATTATTAATGTAAGTACAAATACTTTAAATAACATAAACTAAATACTTTTTAATAAATCTTTTAATTCTTGCGAATCTGGATTTTGTTTGATTCCAATATTAACTAATTCTCTTGCTCTTTCTGGGTTATTTAAAAATTCTGTGTAAAATTCGCTAATTTTAAAATATAAAACTACTTGGTGAGAACCATTCTCTATGGCCTTGATATAGGCTTGTTCTGCTTTTACATTATCTCGAATGTAGAATGCATATAAATCGCCCAAATTACCCCAAGCAAGAAATTTATCTGGGTTTAGGTAAGTCGCATACTCCCAAGTTAATCTTGCTCCCTCATAATCATCTATGCCCTTATATTGTAAACCCAAAGCAATCCAATCTTCATAAACATTTGGATTATTTTTTAAATCAGAAATTATTTTACCAATGTTTTCTCTTATAATTTTTTTTGCTTGTTCTGGATATTCATCAGAAAAAACTAATTCCCTATTCAAATCAGGCATAGCCATAAATTCTTTTTCAATTTTCACTTCAGTAGTTTCCACAGCTACGTTATTTTCATCTGTAATAATTACATTTTCTATTAAAGAATTTTTTGTTGAATCATCTGTAATAACTTCTTCAACATCCTCTTTCGATTCTTTTAAATCAAGATAAATATAGGAAACAACCATAAATACCAAAACACCTAGAAGGACAAGATTTAATTTATTTTGTTTCTGCATAATGTCTTTATTTTAAGGAAATTAAAGGATAAAAGCAACCAGCCGTAATTTTTTGAACATTTTTTAAATCTCGTTATTCGTCATTGCGAGGAGTGAAATGTAACAGAATGACGTGGCAATCCAGTGTCTATTTTTTTTAATTAAATCACTTCGTGATTTAGCAAGCCTGGATTGCTTCGTCACTCCACTGCGTTTTGCTCCTCGCAATGACGGGTTACTAACAAAGCGATGGATTGCTTCGTAAGCTCGCAATGACCAACGAACGGATGCTGGACCTGCCTGCCGGTAGGCAGGTTGCCATGCTATCGCTCGCAATGACGAATGAGGCGAATTTAATTAAAAAGCCCGACTTTGGTGAGGTTTTAAAACCTCACCAAAATCGGGCTTTTTAATTTGACCAACAAAACAAACACCCCGCAGGTTGCGGGGTTTTTGTTAACTTAATTGTCTTTCAACAATCTTGTTTAACTTCTAACTATTTATTTAGAAATAGTTGTGGTTTCACTACCATCTGCTGGTAATCCGGTTACATTGTATCCGTTTGTCCAGTCGATGTGAGCAGCTTCAGAAGTTGTAGTTGCATGTGGTGACCAAACAAAGTCATTGTTTGTATCTCCAGCAACTGTAGTTTCAGCAGCCATCAATCCTGCGATTGCTGGGTAAGCTGAGTCTCCTGAAATCTTTGTTGAAACAGATCCTGAGAAGGTTCCTGTTCCTGCTGTTAATGTAGTGTCTCCAGTTACCTTGAAGTAATAGGTTGTTCCAGCAGGGATATTCAATAGACTTGTAAAGCCAATATTGTTGTCTCCGTTTGCAATTGTTGCAAGAGCTGTAGCTAACAATCCATTAGTAAATCCAGAAACTGTATTTGACATAGCAGCATCTGTATAAGCGTAAACCTTCAAGTCAGTAACAGTTGTTGTTCCTGAAACAGTACTTGCTGTTGAAGTAGCAACATTAACTACTAATTGTGACAAACCAATTCCTTGGCTAGCACCAGCAGCATCCTTAGCAGTAACACTGAATTTGTACAAAGTCATGTCATCTCTTGATACCAATGTTGTATCAGTAACAGTGATTTTTGCAAATTCTGGGTAAGCTCTAAATACTCTAACTCCTGATACATTTGTATCTGAAGCAGATGTTGAGTAAATAGTGGTTCCTGATTGAGCACCTACTCCATAGGTAGCCAACAAATCTCCACCATCATAATTTACTTTCAACAAAGCCCCTTGTGTTCCAACTAAATCTGTACCGATCAAAGCAAGATCTCCCTTAATAATCATATCTTTACTTTGTCCTTTAGGAATTAGGAATGTTCCTGTCAATGTTGATGTAGCATAATCTGTACCTTGGAAAGTAGCTGTACCAACTTGTGTGTTTCCATTCCACAAAGTTACTCTGGTCAAATCTGAAGGTGATGAAGAAGCAGCTGTCAACTCAAGACCTAATTTCTTCAAAAGAATATCTTCGTTTGTTCCAGTAAACTTCAAAACTCCTAATTCTACATCGGTAGTACCAGCGGCAGCAATCTTGTATGAAGGACTACCATTACCAATTTCAACTGTTAAAGTTCCTCCTGAAGTTGCAACCATTGTTTGGCCTGAACCTGTAGGAACGGCTGTTGTAATAGTTGTTCCTGAAACCAACCCTGTTCCAGTTTGAGCAGCTGACATTACCCATTTAAAGGATTCGCTAGTTGCTGAAGCTGAAAGATTACATTTCAAAGCAAGAACTTTTAATGTCTGTTTTGGAATTACAACTCCACCAGCATCCAAAGTGAATGTATTTGAACCAGCAGCTGTAATATCTTTGATATTTGAACCGGTGTTCAAAGCAGTATCACCGTCAAATAATTGACAACCTGTCAAATAACTAGGATTTGAAGCCGCTGTCAAAGATAATACAAGTGATGTAAATCTTACATCTTCTCCTGATGCTG
This sequence comes from Patescibacteria group bacterium, assembly GCA_043800905.1. GTDB lineage: Bacteria > Patescibacteriota > Minisyncoccia > Phycocordibacterales > UBA12079 > JAHITU01. The sequence goes on along the minus strand of JAZDMO010000021.1, from coordinate 30,645 downwards.
TTGCATCAAATTGGAAATTAGCAAAAGTAAATCCTTGTGCTCCAGCTACAATGCTTTGAGCTACTGGACTTGCTGAGTTGTTGATAACAGCTGTTCCAGCTTTCATCGTCATTGTGTTTGAAGTAATAGCTCCTGCTGGGGCAGGAGTAACTGAATTTCCTGTTGATTGTCCTGTTACAGTTGTCCAATTTGTTCCGGGTATAGTTGCGAACACAACTGTTTGATCATTATCAAAGTCTGTTCCTAACTTACCTTTCAAAGTATAGGTTCCTTTTCCTACTGGGAAAGTTACTGTATCTGAGAAAGTTACAGTTGCAGTTGTTCCTGTTCCCACAGCGTCTACTGGACCAGCTACTACTGAACCATTAGCATCAACCAAAGTAATGCTTGTAATGTCTTCACCCTTTCCTGTTCCTGAAGAAACAGTTCCTGTGAATACAATTGAGGCTACAGAAATAGCTTCACCCTTAACTTCTACATCAAATCCTCCCAAAGGTTCATTTGCTACGTTTTCTGAAACGTTCTGGGCTGCAACTGAAACAGCCTTTGAAACTGTCAAAGTTCCATTGGAAACTGTTACAACTGAAGCGTTATACCAAGGAGTTGTAGCAGAGAATCCTGATCCATTTCCTGGTGTAATTCCATATCCGTAAGTTTCACCTGTTAGGTAGATATCTGTGTTTTTGTAAAGGTCAAAAGCAATAGTTCTTCCTGAACCGGAAGCAATATCACCCTTAATTGAAATTTCCTTTGAAAGTCCTTTATCAACAACAAGACCTGAACCAAAACTGGTTGTGTAATACTTACCATCAGCTGATACTGTTGTAGCATAAGCTGTTCCATCTACGTAAGTTTTAACATTTTCAAGGTCTCCTGCTGCGGCTGAACCTGATTGATTCCATCTTATTGAATGAATTCTAATCTTTTCAGCTGAACCAGCTGTTACTTTAGCTGATGAGAAAACATAACCTGTTACACCAACTTGCTTTGTAGCATCAGTGTTAGGGTCATCGATTCCTCGGTCAGCTGTAGCTGTTCCGATTGTCAAAGAATCATTCAAAGTGTGTGAAGTTCCTACGATAGGAAATGCTCCGTTCACTGTAGCTGATGTGTTAACACCTACTACTGACAATGAAGCAACTTGACCTGTGTAATTAGTCAAACTTGCTGCCATGTTACCAGCGATAGTTACCATCTTTGATGTTCCTGCTGGGATTGTGAAGGCTTCTCCAACTGATGCTTGGTGCAATGAATTCAAAGTCTTGGCAATTCCGATTTGATTTCCATTATCATCCAACAAGATCACTCCTGCAAAAGCAGCATCTTGAGCTAATCCAGTTCTTTCTACTAAAATAGAGTTAACTGTAACTGCTCCGTCAGCGCTAGCTGTAAGAACGATTTTGGTGAAAGGAATTCTTGCAACTCCGTGAGGAGCCAAAGAAGCAGCTGGTTGTGATCCTGCTGAAACAGTTAATCCTGTTCCGGCTGGAGTTGTTGTTGTTCCAGTTGTTCCTGTTCCTGTACCAGTAGTTGTAGTTGTAGTCATTGTGTTCAACTTCGCTCTTGTTGAAGCTCCAACGAATCCTGTTCCAGCTGTTAAGCCTACTGGTGTCAAAATTTCAGAAGCATATTTGTTCTGGAATTTAATCACAGCAGCTTTAGTCATTGAACCAAAGTATTCTGATTCCAATCCTTTTGATCCAACTCCTGAAACAGCAACTTGAGTATCTGTACTCATGTTAAGAACTTTTTGTAAGTTCAAAACATCTACTCCACTGTCTCCTTGTTTAAGGTTCTTTGTGAAGTTGTAAGCAACTCCTGTTGTTGTAGTAGTTGTACCACCTGTCATTCCTGATAATGAAGCTTGCAATGATGCAATCGTAGCAAGCAAACTGTTAATTTGTGCTGTAAGTTCTTCCACTGTTTGAGCTTGAGCTGGAGCAACTGCACCACCAAAAACCAATGTGAAAGCCATAGCACCACCAACGATAACTGAAGCAACTTTAGCTGCTGCAGAATCTTTAAGTGTGAATATATTCATAATAAAATTTTTCAGATTTTTATAAGACAATTACTAATAAAATTGTGTCTTAAAAAATCGGATATAAACACAAAACTTTTTACAGTTTTGTGGGCTAATAATTCGGTTAATAATTTCGTTTGTAATTTATTGCTTAACATCAAATTAAATTTACGACCAAATCCAATAAGATGTATTCGTTTGTAATTTGTTTAATTCATTCTTCTCTTCTATTTTTCTATACGGAATATTCTTTTTTCAAAGTACAAAAATCTATGAAAATAATCCACCGAAAATCGGTCGGAAAATTATCTGTTAAATTATATCCCGTGCAAGACTTCTTGCAAAGAAATTTTGTGGATAACTTGCAGAAAAAAATACAGACTGCATCAAGATATAACCTTTTAATATTACAATAATGGGGTCTAAAAAGCAAGAATAAATATTTAAAAATAATAATTAAATAGAGAATATTTTTTAAAATTTATTTGCTTTAAAATTAGGCTTAATTTGGTTTAATTTAATCAATAAATAAAATGTTAATTTCAATGTTTAATCCTTTAAATCACTTATAGTAATTTTATGAATCTGGATTACTTCATAAACTCGCAATGACGGTTGGTTTAATTACTTTATCAAAAAATAACGACTCCAACGACGTTCTCCCTCCTTGGCTAAAATCCCCTCTTTCAACATAACAGACAATTCTCTTTGAATAGTTTTTTCGCCACAGTCTTTTACTTCTTTTGAAATGTCTTTTATAGTTAGTTTTTGTCCTTTAGACAAAATTCTTAGAATAATCTCTCTTCTTCCCTCTTTCTTTTGATTATTATTTATTTCCTTTCCAGTTGGTTGTCTTTTTATAAAGGACATTTCTTTTTTATATTCATGTCCTTTATCAAGGACATCTTTGTCCTTTATTGTTTTTGTTGGCTCAGATAAAACCCTGCGAGACAAAATCTTGTCTTTTACTTTAAAAGACTCTTGCTTCAAACTTAAATTATTTTCAAGGTCTAAATCATATAGATTGTTTTCTACAAAATCCAAGAGAAAGTTCAATTCCCTTCTTAAAACCTCTAAATTCATAACCGAAATTAGCACAATTTCTGAACCTAATTCCAAAAAAGAATTTATTTGAGAAATTAAGTTTTGAATGTCTTGAAGTTTCTTGTCCTTATTAAATAAACCCTCTTGGATTAGTGACATGGAAACATCAAAAAGATCAGCCGAATGTTTTCTTAGCTTCCATTTTAAACTTTCTTTATCTGAAAAATTATCAGTAATTAGATAGATAGCAGACATTATTTTTTCTACTTTTTTAGAAAAAAAAGAGATATAAAGATTATTATTCTGTCTTTTAGACATGTCTTTTATAAAACTCATGTTAAATTTTGTCTTTAATATATTTTTATAGGATCGATAATGTCTTTTATAGATGTCCATTATAAATATGTTTGATTAAAAGACAAGGGTCTGTAGATTGTTCTAAAAACAAAAATCTATTAATTCCTTTACTGGATTGCCACGATTAGATTTTTATTAAAAAATCTAATCTCGCAAAGACGATCCGTCCTGCCTACCAGCATGCAGGACGAGTGGACCATCTTCTATAACTGTCATTGCAAAAAATTTTTTTAAAAAACTATGTGGCAATCCAGAAAAACAAAACAACAAACTTTAGTTTGTTGTTTTGTTCTTTGTTTTAATGTTTTTATGTTCTCGTCTTCTTATGATATAATTTAAATACTTTTAACAAAAAAATATCAAATTAAATGAGGAAAAAGAAAAATAAAAAAATAGAAGAAATCTTCGAAGAAGAAACCCATAAACTTAAAACAGAAACTCTTCAAGCAGTAATTGCGATTATTTTTTTTGCCGTAGCAATTTTTTTAATCCTAGCTTCTTTTAAAGCAGGGGGTATGGCGGGAGAAAAAATTTATTCCGTTCTCCACACTCTTTTGGGAGTTGGATATTTTTTAACACCAACGGTTTTAGGAATTCTTGGTTATTCCTACCTAAGAGAACATCGCCCCAATTTTGCAATCATCAAAGCTTCAGGTTCTCTTTTATTATTTCTATCAAGCTTGGGAGTAATTGATTTAATTTTTAAAGATATGGGAGGAATTCTGGGAGGATTTATTTCTACTCCTATTTTTAAATTATTTGATTTTTATTTTAGTCTAGTTTTTCTAGGAGCACTCATCTTAATTTCTTTTCTTATAATTTTCGATACAAAAATAATTTTTCAAAGACTGATGTTTTGGAAATATTTTGCTAAAAAAGAAGATTTATCTGATGATGACGATGACGAAGAAATTTTGGAAAGTTATGAAATAGACAAAATACCCGAAGAAACAGAAGAGGAAGAACCCGAAGAAGAAATTAAAAAAGAAAAAAAAGTTACTGCTGAAAATACTGATGATGATTTTGAAAAAAATGTCTCCAGTGTTAGTTTCCTATCAAAAAAAGCTTTAGAATATTTTGGAAGAAAGCCCACCCTTCCCCCACTAAGTTTATTGCAAAAAGACAAAGGAAAGCCTGAAGTGGGAGATATAAAAGCTAATTCAAACATTATTAAAAGAACCCTCCGTAATTTTGGAATTAATGTTGAAATGGATGAAGTTTCAATTGGACCTTCAGTCACTCGTTACGCTTTAAAACCAGCTCAAGGAATTAAGTTATCAAAAATTGTCGGTTTACAAAACGACCTTTCATTAGCTCTTGCCGCCCACCCTCTTAGAATCGAAGCCCCTATCCCTGGGAAATCTCTTGTCGGAATTGAAATTCCCAACACCACTAGAACATTAGTTGGTTTAGCTACCCTTTTTGCAGAAAAAGATTTTAGAGAAAGCGACAAACTTTTAACCGTAGCTTTAGGAAAAGATATTTCTGGAAAGGCTCACTTCGTAAATTTAGCCAAAGCTCCCCATATGCTTATTGCTGGTTCAACAGGATCAGGAAAATCCGTAACCATTCACGCTCTTATTACTTCCCTTCTCTACAAAGCAACCCCAGATGCTCTTAAGTTTATAATGATAGATCCAAAGAGAGTTGAATTAACTCAATATAAAAATATTCCTCATCTCCTTACTCCAGTTATTACTGATGCTAAAAAAGCTATTTTAGCTCTTAAATGGGCGATCAAAGAAATGGATAGACGTTACGATATATTAGAAACAGCGACAGTTAGAGATATCCAATCCTATCATAAAAATGTAGTTAGCCCGATTTACGACAAAGCTTCTAAAGAAAATTTGGAAGAAACTGAACTTCCTGATCCAATGCCCTACATTGTAATTGTAATTGATGAGTTAGCAGATATAATGCAAAGTTATCCACGAGAGTTAGAGGCTGCCATTGTTCGTTTAGCTCAAATGAGTCGTGCAATTGGAATTCACTTAGTACTATCCACCCAAAGACCATCGGTTAATGTTATCACCGGCCTGATTAAGGCTAATGTTCCCACCCGAGTGGCTTTGCAAGTAGCTTCTCAGGTTGATTCGCGAACTATTCTTGATATGAGTGGAGCTGAAAAACTTTTAGGAGCAGGAGATATGTTGTATTTATCAGGAGAAATGTCCAAACCAACGAGAATTCAATCTGCTTTCATTTCAGAAAAAGAACTTAAAGATGTAACAAATTTCTTAAGAAATACTTACAAAGATGAAATCCCCGAAGAAATCGATATCAATTCTGCGGAAAAAGACAAAAATATGTTATTTGATTCCCTTTCTGCAGAAGATACAGAAGATGACGATCCTTTATATGAAGAAGCTAAAACAGCTGTTTTGGAAGCGGGAAAGGCTTCAACTTCATACATTCAAAGAAAACTACGTGTAGGTTATGCTAGAGCAGCCCGTTTGATGGACGCATTAGAAGATAATAGTATAATTGGTCCAGCAGACGGTTCCAAAGCTCGAGAAGTTTTGATTAAAGCAGATGAAGTTTCTCGTGAACGTTCTCAACCAGAGAAAGATAGTGGTTACTTAACAGAAAAAGAAGATTACCCTTCTCACGATGATTACAGCGAAAAAGACGAAGATGATGAGGAAAACGATGATGAAGAAGATAGAAATTAAAATATGCAACAAAGAATTATTCCAAATTTTAAAATTTTATTTTTTATTTCTGTAGTACTGATAACTCTAGCCTATTCCTATTATCAAACAAAAGATTTTATTCAAGGACCAATTTTAGAAATATCAGAACCCATAAACGGAGTTACCTTAAGCGAAGATGTTTTAAAAATTAAAGGTTTTGCTAAAAACATCGCCTACCTTTCATTAAACGATCGTCAAGTTTATGTAGACGAAGAAGGAAATCTGGCAGAAAAAATACTTTTATTTCCCGGATATAATATAATAAAAATTTCTGCCAAAGATAAGTTCGAGAGAAAAACAGAAAGGAAATTAGAAGTGGTTTTATTAAATTAGAAATTATTAATTATTAACAAAACCAATATGGTAAAAAAGAAAGAAACTAAAGACATAAAAAAAGATAAAAAAAGCAATCGAGATGAAAATGTTAAAGACACCATTGCCCAAATTCAAACAAAATTTGGTGAAGGTTCTATCATCCGTTTAGGAGACGCTCCTAAAGTGAATGTGGAAGCAATTCCTACAGGCTCAATCGGATTGGATGAAGCTTTGGGGATTGGTGGTTTACCAAGAGGAAGAATAATTGAAATTTTTGGGCCAGAATCATCAGGAAAAACTACTTTGGCTTTACATGTAGTAGCCCAAGCCCAATTGAAAGGTGGAATTTGTGCCTTCGTAGATGCAGAACACGCTCTAGATCCAGACTATGCTAAAAAAATTGGGGTAGATACAAACAATTTACTTGTTTCCCAACCAGATACAGGAGAACAATCTCTTGAGATTACGGAATCTTTGGTGCGTTCTGGAAAAATTGATGTAATTGTAGTTGATTCAGTAGCGGCCTTAACACCCCAAGCAGAAATTGAAGGAGATATGGGAGCTCACCACGTTGGAAGACAAGCTCGTTTAATGTCCCAAGCTTTAAGAAAGCTAACTGCTATTGTAGCGAAAAGCAAAACAACGATTATTTTTATTAATCAAATTAGAATGAAAATTGGAGTAATGTTTGGTAATCCAGAGACTACCCCCGGAGGAAAAGCTTTGAAATTTTATACTTCCGTACGTTTAGACATTCGTCGCATTGCTCAAATTAAAAAGGGAACGGAAATTGTTGGTGGAAGAGTACGAGTAAAAGTAGTAAAAAACAAAGTCGCTCCCCCATTCAAAATGACCGAGTTTGATTTAGTTTACAATGAAGGAATTTCTCGAGAGGGTGAAATTTTAGCTCTGGGAGAGAAATACGGAATCATTTCCAAAGCAGGTTCCTCCTACGCCTACGGAAAAGAAAAATTAGGAAGAGGTTATGATGCTTCTCGCCAATTCCTAAAAGAAAATGAAAAAATGGCTGATGAAGTTTTAGAAAAAATTAGAGTAGAAATGAGGAAATAATAAAATTAAACTTAAAAAGGGTGGCGGGCCAAAGCCCGCCACCCTTTTTAAATTTAATTTTAATTATGTACAAAAAAGGCTTAATGAAAAAAATATCAGGCTGTTTTATAAAATTCTCTCTGGATCGCTTTGTCGTTTCGCTGCGCTTCACTCCTCGCGAAGACGGACAGTGGCCCTATCACTGTCTCTGCGAGCAATAGCGAAGCAGTCTAGAAACTTTTAAAATAATTAAATTCTTTATAATTTAAATATTTAAGTTTTTAATTAAAAATCACTTTAGATAATATTAAAACTAGCTAATAATTACTAGCTAGTTTATCATTTTCAGCCTGATTAATTTACTATTAAGCCACAAAAAACAAAGGACAGAAAGCTGTATTATCTTTCTGTCCTTTTCTATAGGAGAAATTAATCCCCGTTTTTTATTCTTTTATATTTACCACTTTCAACTTCTCCTTTCACCACACGAAAATGGTCAACAAACGCAGAAGATATTTTTGTCACACCAAGATCAATCCCTATATGCCCCGGAATGCGACATCTTTCACAAAGAGACATGTTGGCAGATACCAAGCCTCCACTTTGCCACTCTTCACAAATTACTCCAGTAAGCCAGCAATACATTTTAACCTCCCTTCTTATTCAATTACCAGTTTTTAATTCTTTAATCGGAAGTTGATAATACGAAATTCCACAAAGACCACAATGCCAGCCATCTACGGTCGCTTTATCAGCATATCTGGAAAACCGTCTTCCCCCAGGGCCATAAACTCCAGGACTCCCCTGCATAATAGCCTCAAAGTGAAAACGTTCCATTATTTCCCCTTCTTTACACACCAAACACAAAATACCCGTACCTTCTTCACCCCGTTTCATGTTTCCTCCTTTTAAAGAACAGTTTTATAATTCATTAGACTTTTCTATTTTTATCTTAGCCTAATCCCCTTTTTTGTGCAACCATTGAATAAAAATCTTGAAAATGCTACAGTAAATAGCGTTATTATTTAATAATAAGAGATATTGAGCTAGAAAAATTTCATAGAAATTTTTATTAAAAACTAACAACTAATAGCCTAATAACTAAATATATGATGTTATCTTACAATGAAATTTTACCAAAGAAATATATTCAAATTGACGATATTCCATACGAAGTAGTTTCTTCTCATGTTTTTAGAAAACAACAAAGAAAACCTGTTAATCAAACTAAATTAAGAAATCTTTTAAACGGCAAACAAACAGAAAGATCTTTTGGAGCATCAGAAAAAGTAGAACAGGCGGAAATTGAATTTAGAGATATTAAATACCTTTATCAAAATAAAGGAGAGTTTTGGTTTTGCGAAGTTAATGATCCAAGTAAACGTTTTAATATAGACGGAGCCACAGCCTCTGTTAAATTTTTAAAAGAAAATTCTTTAGTAGAAGCAATGTTTTTTGATGAAAAAGTAATTGGAATAAAATTACCAACTAAATTAGATTTAAAAGTGGTAGAAGCTCCCCCTGCTAATAAAGGAAATAGTGTTTCTGGAGCTAATAAACCAGTAGTGGTGGAAACCGGAGATTCTGTGACAGTTCCAATTTTTATCAAAGAAGGAGATGTGGTTCGCATCAATACAGAAAAGGCAGAATATGTAGAGAGAGTGAGTAACTAAAAACAAATAAAAAAGGCGACGGACTTTAATCCGTCGCCTTTTTTAAATTTAATTTTATCTAGCTACGAAAGGTAAAAGGCCAATAAATCTAGCTCTTTTTACTGCCACAGCTAACTGTCTTTGATGTTTAGCACAAAGACCTGTCTTTTTTCGAGACAGAATTCTCCCATGTGGATTCAAAAATTTCTTCAAAGCGTCTAAATCTTTGTAATCTACTTGTGAAATATTATTTTGTGAAAATAAACATTGTTTTGTATTCATAATAATTTAGTTAAAAGTCTGTAATGTCAAAAGTCTTTAAAGTCTTTTTTAAAAAATTACCTTGTAATTTTTTACTTTCAACTTTATGAACTTGATGAACTTTCGACTCGTTTTAATTTTATAAAGAAAATTAAAACGGTATATCATCTGGATTAATTTCTTCTTCTGGATAATCGATTCCTTCATTTTGAGGAATTTCATCTTTTCCCTCTTGGTTATTATTTGAATTATTACCTACTGATGTTGTCCCTCCCCCATCTTTTCTAGGGCCAAGTTGGATACTTTCAGCTATAATTTCAGTTCTATATTTTTTAACTCCATCAGTTTCCCAACTTTGAGTTTGTAATCTTCCCTCAACCAAAATAGAACTACCTTTTTTTAAATATTGAGCAATAATTTCTGCTGTTCTTCCAAAAGCAACAATATTATGAAATTCAACAGCCTCTTTTTTAGCCCCGTCTCTATCCTTCCAAACCCTATTGGTAGCTACTCCAAAGTTAACTACCTGAGCCCCTGAAGGTAAAGCTTTCAATTCCGGGTCTCTTGTTAAATTTCCAATAATTATAACTTTATTTAGATACATAATTTTAGTTTTTAGCTTATAGCTTATAGTTTATAGTAGAAAAATTTGCTTTGCAAATTTTTCTCTCAAACCTGCCTGCCGGCAGGTCTTAAATCCTTAACCTAAAATTTATTTTGGAAAATTTATTAGACGATTAAATTATCAATGGTTTCATCTAATTCCTTTTCTTCCTCTTCTGTTCTCTCTATTTCTTCAATAGGAGAAGCTTCTTCAGAATCTTTTTCTACAATTTTAATTGGTTCAATAGTTTTTTCGGCATCGACAAAATCTTTTTTACCAATCACAAATTTCTTAGAATCTGAAATAAAACTGTCCTTAGCGGTGGTTTTAATCAAAAGATATCTCAAAATCTTTGTATAATTATCGAATTGTTTTTTCAATTCAATCAAAGCTTCTGGATCAGCTTCAAATTTTAACCAACCAAAATAAGCATCTTCGTAGATTTTTTTGTTAGTATCTACGGTTTTGCTCATTGGATAAGCCAATTCAATTAATTTAGGCTCATCCCCTGATAAAAACACCGTCTCTTGCTTTGCTAAAATATCTTTAATTTTAGACACTTCAGCCAAGGCTTCTTCTTTGGAAACACTGGATACCAATAGGTAGCCAATCTCATAAACATTGGCTTTATTTCCGGTTTCTTGCCCGTCTGTTTTTGACAGATCAGGATTATTAATTTCTTCTTTAGTCATGGGCAATAGATTAACATAACAGCCCATTAAAATCAATGGATTTTAATGGGCTGTTAAAAACAAAATTAAAAAATTAAATATCAAAATTACTAAATTTTAAATAAAAGTAAGGTATTTTCAACTAACTTTTTCTTAGTTTCTTCTAAATCCAAGTCTTTCAATTCGGAAATTCTTTTAACCACTTCTTTAACAAAAAAAGGTTCATTTCTTTGTCCCCGATAAGGTACAGGGGCCACAAAAGGGGCGTCTGTTTCAGCTAAAATCCTATCTAAAGGAATAAACTTCACGACTTCATTATAACTACTAGTAAAAGTTAAAACACCCCCAAAAGAGAAATAAAAGCCTAAATCTAGGTATTGTTGTGCATCTTCTATTCCACCAGAAAAAAAGTGAATCACCCCTCTCAATTTATCACCCCCTTGAACCTTTTTTTCTTTTAATATCTTTAAAACATCCTCATGAGCATCGCGACAATGAATTACTAAAGGTTTGTCGTATTTAATGGCAAAATCAATTTGTTTTTCAAATAAAGCTATTTGTCTTTCAAACTCCCCCTCTTCGTTCACATCTAATTTAAAAAATTCCAAACCACACTCACCCACAGCAACAACTTTTGAGTTTTTTATTAACTCTATATAATCTCCTTCATTAAATTCTTCTTTGGCATCTTTAGGATGAAAACCAATAGTGGCATAAACATTTTCATATTTATTTGCTAAAGCTACGGCCTCAAAAGACGATTTTTTATCAACTCCAATTGTTATCACTCCTATATTTTCTTCTTGAAGTTTCTGTATCAATTCTTCCCTATCACCATCATAATCTCGCATATCAAGATGAGCATGAGTATCAAAATATTTATACATAAATAGTAGTTAAAAGTTTATAAAGTGAAAAATCATGAATATAAATTACTGTGAGTATCAATTGTTATAAAAACAATATGTTCACCATCCTGTTGATATAAAACCCTCAAATCACTATTAATATTTATACTTCTTTGATTTTTATATTTTCCATGTAACTTATGATTATTTAAAACAGGGTCAAAAGGATCTATTAAAAACAAGTTTCGCCTTTCTTTAAAACTATTTTTTTCATTTACTGAAAGTTTTTTATATTGTTTTATAAATTTTTTATGAAGTAAAATTCTTACCATGTTCATATTATAGAGAATTTAAATATTTATCCATTTCTTCCACCGTATCAAAAGGACCAGATAAGTTTTTACCTTCTTTAATATCCTTAGAAATCTCCATTAATAATTTTTGAGTTTCCTTATTGGGAGTTGGATGAGCTACAAATTCAATTCTTCTTTCATCCACAAGTCTTTTTAAATATGAATTCACAATAACACTTAAAGGTAAACCCAACTCTTCAGCTACCTTACGAGCTGATTCTTTTAAATCTTTATTTATTTTTACATTTAATATTGTTTTTTCCATATAACCAGAGTATATACAATAGAAAATATTTGTCAAATTAAATTAATCTATTCTTTCCTTAAAAATAGAGGTTCTTGAGGAGCCTTGTTGGATTTAATTATTTCTTGAATTTTTTGAGCTGTTTCTGGCATAAAAGAATTTAATAGGTTTCCTATCTCCCACAAAACCGGTAAATAATCCACTATCATTTCTTGAGCCTTAGATAAATTTTCTTTAGCCACTTTAAAAGGTTGTTCTTCTTGAATTTTGCCATCTAAATATTGAATTTTATTCCAAATCAAATCCATAGCTTCATTTAATTTAAATTTTTCCATCAAAGCGACCATCTCTAGATTTTGATTTAAATCAAAATTTTCTGGCTTAAAATTTACTTCATAATTTTCCACCATCTTCATAATTCGGCTAACCAAATTTCCTAGTCCGTTGGCTAGGTTCCCATTATAAAGCTCTTTAAACTTATCCATAGTCATATCTGAGTCTTCATACATACTCAAATGACGCGCTACATAATAACGCAAAGCGTCTGTTCCGTATTCATTCACAATGTCTAGTGGATTAATAACATTCCCTAAACTTTTACTCATCTTTTGCCCTCCAGAATTAATAAATCCAAAAACATGAATTTGTTTGGATGGCTCCAAACCTGCCGACATTAACATCGCTTGCCACATTGCTGATTGCTGACGTAAATTGTCTTTTCCACAGGTTTGAATCGCAGGCCACCACTTTTCAAAATTTTCTTCATCTTGTGGCCAATTCAAAGTGGAAATATAATTCACCAAAGCATCAAACCAAACATACATTACATGTTTATCATCATTAGGAACTGACACTCCCCAAGGCATCTTTTCTTTCAAACGAGAAATACTAAAATCTTGTAAACCACCTTCCACAAATTTAGTAATTTCAACTAAACGAAAATCTGGTTTAACAAAATCTTGATTATTTTTATACAATTCCAAAAGCCTCTCCTGATATTTAGAAAAACGGAAAAAATAATTTTCTTCTTCAATTTCTTGAATTTCATCTTTGGGATGCAAAGGGCAACGACCATTTTCTAATTCAGAATCTGTTTTTTCTAATTCACAACCCACACAATACTTAACCTTGTAATTTTTTTTATAAATATCGCCATTTGCTTCACATCTTTTCCAAAATTCTTGAGCCGCTTGAATATGTTTTTCGTCAGTAGTTCTAATAAAAGTGTCATAACTTAAATTAAGAATTTTTTTCAAGTCATCAAATTTTTGTGCATAGCGATCAACATAAGCCTGCACCTCTTCATTATTATCACAAGCTTTTTGATAAATTTTCTGACCATGCTCATCAGTGCCAGTATTAAAAAAAACTTCATCGCCTACCAAACGTCTATAACGCGCCAAAAAATCCGCTCTTAAAATTTCAGCGGCGAAACCTACATGAGGATCTGCATTTACATAAGGTAAGGTTGTCGTAATATAAAAAGACTTTTTCATCTTAATTTTCTTTCTCTAACAAATCTCGCTTCTTCCCTTTTTCTAAATCATTTAAAAACTCCATTATAACAGCAGAAATCGGAACAGCAATCACAATTCCTAAGAAACCAGCTAATTGAGCTCCAATAATTAAAGCTAAAATAACCATCAAAGGAGGCACCCCGACCACTTTTTTAACTACCAAAGGATAAATCAAATGATTTTCAAATTGTTGAATAATTACGAAAAAACCAATCACGATCAAGCCCATAGTCGTTCCCCCATCCACAAAACCAATCAAAACAGCCGGAATGGCAGCTAAAATAGGTCCAAACAAAGGAATCAATTCTGCTAAAGCCGAAAGCAAAGCCAACAACAAAGCATAACGAATACCTAAAATCATCAAACCAAGATAAACAAAGACCCCAATTAAAACTCCCAACAATAATTGTCCCTGCATCCATAAACCAATCTTTAATTGAGAACGTCTCCACAAATCAATCACATATTTTTCATGCTGAACAGGAGTAATAATTCTCAAAAAATTAGCAATTCCATATTCCTGCACAGCAAAATAAAAAGAGAAAACTAAGATAAGAATTAAACTCAATAAACCACCAAAAACGCCATTAACTGCTTGCCAAAAAGTCCCAAAAGTATTACTTAAGGTTGTTTTGATACCGCTCAAAACTTCACTAGAAGAAAAACCTGATGATAAACTATTAACGGTTTCTTGTGAAAGAAAAGTATTATTATTTAAAGGATTCCAAGCATCTAAAGATTTCAGATATTGAGGCAACATCGCTACAAAATTGAAAATTTCATCTAAAACCAAAGGTAAGAAAGCCATAAAAATTCCAATAAACATACCAATCACAATAATATACACAAGCATTACAGACAAAACCCTAGGAATTTTATACTTCCCTAACCACTTTGTCATCGGTTCAATGGAAGAAGCTAAAACCACCGCGGTTAGAATAATTAAAACCAAATCTCTAAAATAATAAAGAAAAACCAATAAAGCTAAAAACAAAATAACTCGCACAATAGTGCCTGAAGAGATATTAATTGAAATATTTTTTAAGTGATCATTCATGCTTTAAATATAACAAAAAAATCTTAAAAAAGAAAAGGGGTTCGGCTTTGCCGAACCCCTTTTCTTTTTTAAGATTTTTCAATATTTAAATATTAAAACTTTAGGATTTTTTCTAACTTCTTTTTATCGGCTGTAGGACTAATAATTGAAAGATTAAGCTTATTATTTTTAAAAATATTATTAGCAACTCTCTTTATATCTTGAGGAGTTATTGCTTTGATTCTTTTAACTTTCTCCTCTGGAATAATAATTTCATTTTTTAAAATTTCTTGAAAACCAAAATATTGAGCAATAGAATCTGATGATTCCAAATTCAAATAAATATTTCCTATGATAAAATCCTTTACTCTATTTAATTCATCTTCACTTATCAACTCTTTTTTAATAACCCGTAATTCTTCAAGTAAAACATTTATAACTTCATCAATTCTCTGGTTATCAATTCCAGAAGCAATTCCCCAATAACCGTGATCTAAAGCAGGATCATTATAAGCTTTCACATAATAACAAACACCCATTTCATCTCTTAATTTCTTGGATAAACGAGAACCCAAACCTGTTCCTAAAACATTAGCTAATAATGAAACAATCAAAGTATCTTTATGAAATAGGTCATAAGATCTCACTCCTAAATACAAATGGGTTTGATCTAGTTTTTTATTTCTCACAAAAACCTGCGGTTTATTTTGAATATCTTTAATTTTTTTCTTTTTAGGGCTAGAACTAGTATTAATGTCTTTAAAATGTTTTTCTATATCTAAAATAATCTTCTTTTCATCGAACTTTCCGGAAACCACCATTAAAGTATTTTCAGCTGTATATCTTTCTTTCCTATATTTAAGAAAATCTTTTTGTTTAAATTTTTTAATATTTTTTTCGGTTCCAACCAACAACATCCCTGATGGTTGACCCTTATAAAGTAATTCAAGAAAATCTTCTTCCACTTGCCGATTAGGTAAATCACGATACATATTTAATTCTCCTAAAATAACCCCCTTCTCTTTATTAATTTCATTTTCATCAAAAACAGGATTCAGATACATATCTGAAATAATATCTAAAATCTTATGACTATTTTTATGGTGTGATTTTGCCCAATAACCTGTGTATTCATAACCAGTAAAAGCGTTGTATTGGCAACCTAATTTTTCCAGCTCCTCTGCTAATTGACTTACATTTGGTCTTTTAATAGTTCCTTTAAAACACATATGTTCAAGAAAATGAGAAATTCCATTATTATCTTTGTTTTCATAATCTGTACCAGCTTTAACCAACACTAAAACAGTAGTGGTTTGGTTTCCTTGAACTGGAATAGTAATAATTCTCATTCCATTTTTTAGAGTTTTCTTTTTATATTTCATAAAAATCAATTATACATTTTATTTCTTAAAATTCCATAAAATTAAAAAACTTGTTATTATTTATATATGAAAAATTTAAACCAAGAAAAACTACCGAGATCTTTTATTCTTATTCTTGTATCGCAAGCAATGTTTATGCTTTTCAGTATTTTGGTTATAGTTACTGCAAGTATAGCTGGTGGTTGGAATACTTTGTACATAGGTTATACACTGGTTTTAGGAATAATTATGTACCCCATATTAGGGATTATAGGAATAATCCAAGGAACACGCTATTTATTAAAAAAGAAACATAAATCTGCTTCAATTTTTCTAATAACGATATCTTTAATTATGGTTGCATTCTTTATCCCAAATGGAATAACAATTCAAATCAGTGATTTTATTTCTTCTTTTTTCTTTAACATCCCAATAATTTAGTTTTACCCACCTTACAAAGAAAGACTATAAACGATCCCAGTAGATACTGATGTAAATTTCATAAAAAACTCTTAATGCTCCAACTAATTGGAGCATTATTCGATAACTCATATGTAAGCCATTTAGTAGACCTATACTAAGCCATTATTTGGTTAATTAATTTCTAAAATTTTTAGTTGTTTTTCTTTATCACCTATTTTTAATAAACAAATATCTCCTACTTTTTTATTTAATAAACAAGAAGCTACAGGAGTATTGTAGGTAATAGAATCATCATAACAAACATAAGAACCTATTTTATAAATTTTTTCTTGATTATCTTCATCTACAAACCTAACAGTGTGACCAATTTCAACTTTGTTATTTTGATAAGGTATTTCTACAACCTTAACCCTTTCCAAAATATCACCTATTTTCATCAACCTCTCCTCAACCAGTTTAGCTTTACCCAAAGCATCATCATAAACAGCATTATCATGCCAAGTCTCTGAACTTTGTCGACAAGCTTCACCTAAATCTTTTCCGATCTTTTGATGTATTTTTAATAATTCTTCTTGTTCTTTTTTTAAACAATCAGAATCTTTTTTTAAAAATAAATATTTCATAATATTTTTATTCTCGGAATTATTATAATTGAAAACCCCCGAGGTAAGTCCTCGGGGGTTTAAAAAAAATTAAATTAGTATCAGTCTGAATTGATTAACTTTCATAAATAACATGATATATCATTTTAAAATATTGATCAAGAATTTAGATTGCTTCGTTAGATGATTATTTACTGGATTGCCACAGAAGATTTTTTGATTTTTGACGAAAAATCAAAAAATCTTCTTCGCAATGACGGGTGATGAGATGTTGGACCTGCACGCCGGCAGGCGGGGGCAGGCAGGTTGCTTCGCCACTTCACCGCGTTCCGTTCCTCGCAAAGACGGATTTAAAATTTAATTATTTAAATTTTTCAGTTAAATAATTTTCCAATTCAGCGATCTTTATTCTCTCTTGTTGCATCGTATCCCGATCTCTTACAGTCACAGCCTTATCGTTCAAAGAATCAAAATCAAAGGTGACACAATAAGGAGTTCCGATTTCATCTTGACGACGATAACGCTTTCCGATGGATTGAGTTTCATCATATTGGCACACAAATTTATCTTTCATCTTATCAAACAACTCCAAAGTTGGTTTATTCAATTCATCTTTTTTAGATAATGGTAAAAAAGCCACTTTCACTGGAGCTAATTTCTTTGGAAATTTCATGACCACTCTTTCTTCATCTCCAACCTGTTCTTCTGTGTAAGCCGCACACAAAGCCACCAATAAAGATCGCTCTACTCCAAAAGTCGGCTCTAAAATATGTGGAGTAAATCTTTCATTAGTTTCTTGATCATAATATTCAAGTTTTTCATTTCCAAATTGGGTATGTTGGGTTAAATCAAAATTTCCTCTGTGAGCTAAACCAAATAATTCTTTAAATCCAAAAGGAAAATTATATTCAATATCAATGGTTTTTTTAGAATAGTGAGAAAGTTTCTCTTTAGGATGTTCTAATCTTCGTAAATCTTCATTTTTAGCCCCTAACTCCTTAGCAAAGACCTCTTGTTGTTGTAACCAATTTTCAAACATCGGTTCCCAATCAGCATCAGGACGAATTAAATATTCTATTTCCATTTGTTCGAATTCTCGCAATCGAAAAATAAAATTTCCAGCCACAATTTCATTTCGAAAAGCTTTCCCTATTTGAGCAATTCCAAAAGGTAATTTCATTCTCATAGAGTCTAAAACATTTTTAAATTCCACAAAAATCGCTCCCGCAGTTTCTGGACGAAGAAAAACATCTTCTTCAATTCCATTCATCTGAGTTTTAAACATCATATTGAAATCTCGCACTTCAGTCCAATTAAATTTTCCACAATTGGGACACTTAATATTATTATCTTGAATAGCTTTGGTCATATCCTCATTTCTTCCTTCTAAATCCAAACCAGTATTTTCTTCTACAAGATGATCAGCTCTAAACCTTTTTTTACATTCTTTACAATCCACCATTGCATCACCAAAACCCTCAGCATGTCCTGAAGCCTTCCAAAGAGTTGGGTGCAACAAAATAGGGCCATCAATTCCCACAATATCCATTCTGTCTTGCACAAAAGTTTTCCACCAAAGTTGTTTGATATTATTTTTTAATTCTACTCCCAAAGGACCATAAGTATATGTCCCACCCATACCTCCATAAATCTCAGAACCCTGAAATACCAAACCCCTTCTCTTAGCTAAAGAAACTATTTTTTCCATCTTATCCATTGTTTTTTCTTTATCCATAATACTTAATTAACTTAATAAATAATATTTTTAATTTACCACATCTTCCACTCCAACGCTATAAATTGGATCTGTACTAATTCTAGTGGTAATATCCCTCAAAGGATAGGTAATTTTTTGTCCCGTAAAAGTATCAACTCCTTCCAAAACAAGATTATTTACCAAAACCGGCTCACTTCCCAATTGACTTAGGCTTGGAGTTAAAGAAATTTGGAAACTAACCTCTTTAGCCGAAGTTGAAAAACCGTCACCAGCTTTCATACTTCCAATATTCCAAGACAAAACACCGCCAACTTGATTATATTCCAAACCAGATACTTGTGGAGAAACTCGATCTAACCACTTAATATAAGCTGGTAAAGAAGCTTTTACCTTAACATTAGAAAGATCATTTGATGTATTTGTTGCTGTTAAAACGATTGTGTAGGTCGTAGCTTTATCAACCTGAGGAGGAATACTCCCTATATTTTCAAAAGAACCTACAGAAAACAAACTACGTCCTGTTAAAATTAAATTAGAATTGATCTTAACTTTTTTAGTTATAATAGTTTTAATCCGTTCCATCGTCCCATCACTAGATAATTGGTTCCCACTAATAGTTAAGGTTAGATTAATTTCTGGATTTTTTATTCCTGAATTTGAAATAAAAGAAAGGTTATAAGGAGCAAAACTAAAAGAAATCGAACCGTCGTCCCCCGGATTTAACAAAGCTAATTCTGGGATATCTTCTTTATCCCACAAAATTACGTTATCACTCGAACGATAAAAGCCTTCTTTTACAGAAACAGAGCTTTTATCTAAAACAGTACCTTTCAAATCTACTCGTATTTCTACATCAGTTAATTTACTAGCAACATTATTAGACCACAAAATATCTGCTCGAATATTTTTTTCACTATTACTAATATGCTCCGGACTATAATCAGAATCTAAAACTAATTCAGCCCCAATTAAAGTCTTTTTAATCAAAATAGATTCAGCGATAGAAACCAACTTAGCTAATATTTCATTTTTATTTTCAACGCTTTCAGATCCTCCATAAAAACGAAAAGTTCTTTCTTCTTGGTCCTGCCCTTCTAAAATTCCTGTAATTCTTAAAGTAGTAACGGAATTTGGCTTAATATCTCCAAAATTCCAAACGTTATTTTTATCAATAGCCTTAATATTAGAATCTTTAAAAATAAAACCAAAAGGGTAATCAACCACCATTAAAAAATCTTTAATTGTTTTATTAGAATTTGATTTTATATCAATGATAAAATTAAATTCTTGACCGGTCATAATTTCCTGAGGAGAATCAATTAAGAAAACTACAGGTGAGGAATCAATTACTAATTCATATTTTCTTTCTTTAAAAAAGATAGCGTTAGAATCCTTAGCTCGATATTCAACACGAATTAAAATTTCTTTTTTATCTCCTTCACTCCCAAACAAAACTGCTTTAAAAATATTAGTTAAACTACTTCCTGCAGGAACGGTATTTAAAGATTTTCTTTCCTGCAATAACTCACTATTTCTATCGCTTGCAGATAAAGTTCCTTGCGGATATTCAATAATTAAATCGGCTAATTCTAAATCAACAGAATTATTATTTTGTACAGTAATTTGAAAAGAAAGTTCCTCCCCCCCTCCAGTGGTTGATGGACCAGAAATAGAAATATCTACATTTTCTGTAGAAATAATACTTACCCCACTGTAAAACATAAAAAATGCAATGGCAAAAGAAGTAATAAAAAAGAAAATTGAAAAAATAAGCAACTTACCAAAAAAACCAATCTTTGTTCTTTCTTTTTTGTTTTCTTTTTTAGACATATCTTCTTTTAAATCTTTTTCCGTCCAAGTTTCGTTTACCTCATATTTTTTTTCTCTCAATTCAGGTATTTCCTTTTTCTTATTTTTTTTTAAATTAAAAAACAAACCCCTTTTAACTTTTTCAATTTTTGTTTGTTCTTTTTCTTCAAAGTTTTCCATTCTTAAATTATACATTATTTGATTAAATGAACACAATTCATCTTATTAAAAAAGATGGGTAGCATAAAAAGCTTCATTAATATCTTTAATTATTTGCCCATTAAATAAACGAATCTTTTCTAATAAAGATTTATCCCAAACTTCTTGGTTAATAACTTGTTCATAGATTTTTTGATTCTTAATTTGTTTATGTTTATCAAAATATCCTAAAATATAAAGAATTTTCACAACCAAAACACTTTCAAAATCTTTAATTTCATCGAGAGAAAGTTTTTCTCTTTCTAAAAAAGAAAAGGCAACCAAAATCGTATCATAAAGTTTTTGGTCAGGAGTTTCTCCAGCTAAAATTTTTCTTAATAACAAACCTAAATTAGCAACTACCACCATTTTATTTTTGTCTTTAAAAAAAGTTTTATAAAAGTTCTTTTTATATTCAACATTAGTAATCCTCCAAACGTCTCTCCCGCGTACTAAAGAAATGTTTGCTAAAGTAAAATTTTGCAAACCAAAACGAAGTTTCGATTTTATTTGTCTAAGACTTTGAGCCGTAGCCGATAACAACCCCAAATCTTGAGTAAAAATATTAATTATTTTATTAGCTTCTCCAATATCCCCACTACTTAAAATAATTCCTTCCGTTTCATAAATATCGTACATAAAGAAAAATATAAACTAAAAATGAAAAACAGGGTACCTACTTAAACTAATCTATTTAATTTTTAAAAAATATTCCAAAGTATAAATCCAGTCCTCATCAATTCCTTCCTCTCTTTTAATTTTTAAAAACCATTCTAAATAATTGCTATCTTCTTTTACCACATCTTCCACTAATTTATTGATATGTTTTCCAAAACTAAATCTCCTAATTAAAGATGGTTTTTTCGATATAGCAATCATTCGATTAATAATATCTTCATCTTTTTCAGTGTTTGCTCTTTCTTTAGCTAATTTTAAAATATACTTAAAAACAGCCTCCAAAACTAGAACATCCCCATCAGCACTATGAGCCACCACATCTTGATCTAATTTAATATCATAATAATATCTCAAAAACTGTAAATTATGTTCTGGAATTTCAGCCTTGTCATCCAAATAACGAGATAATTTTAAAGTACAAATATGTCGTGGAACTGTCAGCCCTTCATTTTCTAACATCGCAATATCAAAAGAGGCATTATGAGCCACTAAAATATTTTCATTTAAAAGTTCTTGTAGGGTCTGAGAAAATTCACTTCCAGCAAAAAATTCTTCATTTTCTACCATTTCATTAGTAATATTCGTGACACTCATGGCTTTAATAGAAATTGGAACAGTGGGTTTGAAATTTTTAATTATCATTTTATCCCCCAGCTTATAGGCCACCTGACAAAGTCGGTCTTCTTTTAAATCAATTCCCGTACCTTCGGTATCTAAAAAAATTAAATTATTCATTTGAAACAATGATAACACAAGAACATAAAAACATAAAAGCAAAAACTATTTTCTTTTGTTCTGGTTTTTTTATGTTTTAATGTCAAAACTTATCCCCTTTGGCCATCCAAAAAAAATATGCTAAACTTTATTTAAATATGAAGATAAACTTTAAAAAGCTTTTACTCTCTTTAATTCTTCCTCAATGTGCAGGTCTTGTTGGTTCTTTTTGGACCGCTCCAGCTATTGATAGTTGGTATGCGACACTAATTAAACCATCTTTTAGCCCTCCTAATTATCTTTTTGCCCCTGTTTGGATAATTCTCTATTTAATGATGGGTTTAAGTATTTATTTAATTTGGCAAAAATTAGATAAAAACCCTAAAAAAATTAAACCTTTAATGGTTCTTTTTTGGATTCATCTAGTAATTAATGGGCTTTGGTCTCTTGTCTTTTTTGGAGGACAAAGCATTCAATCAGCTTTAATAGTTATTGCTGTTTTGTGGTTTATGATAGTCGTTATGGTTGTTAGATTCTGGAAAATTTCCAAAATAGCCTCTTTACTTTTAATTCCTTATTTATTATGGGTGTTTTTTGCTTCAGTTTTAAATTATGCCCTTTGGATATTAAATTAATTAGTTTTTTCAGTAGTTCTTAGTATTTATCTTAAATATATTATTAATATAAATAAAGATAGGAAGTTCTTCAAATAAAAAGGGGGGGTTATTATGACAATATCTTCTATTTATGGAATTCCTTTTAGAGAAGGATATCCTCCTTCTTTTGGGAGGAATATATCCGCAAAAGTAATTTTGGATAGAAGAGCTCCAAAAAGAGCTCTTGTAGACATAGGACTTTGGACTTAATATCATTTTTGGGGGTTTAGTCGATTTAGAAAATCATTAATCAATTTCTCTCTCAATTCGTTTCTTAAGCCATTGTGTTTTTTAAACAATTTCTTCATATGAGAAAAAACAACACCATCTAATGAATTGGTAGTGTTAGGTATCTTTAAGTTTGGGTATTTTTGATAGGTAAAAAGATAAGGTAAGTTTTTATTCAAACTTCTGTAGGCAGACCTTAGTTTTTTATGAATAAAATGTTTTCTGCCTGTTTCAATATTTAGAGTTTTTTCATTTAAAAAAACTTTCCATTTTTCATACCAATTATTTAATTCTTGAGTAAATATTTCTTCTGTCGTATTTATTAAAGTTAAAGATAATTTTCTTAATTCTTTTCCAGCTTCTAGTTTAGGTTTTTTCGTTAATTTAAAAGTAATGATTTTAATTTGATGAAATTGACATATCTGAATTGGAATAGGACAAAAAACCTTTGGTACACCTTGTTTTCCGTCTATAACCACAGTTTTTATCTCATAACTTTTATTTTCTAAAAACAATTTAAGTTGAAGATAGTCTTCTACTTTTTCTTTGAAAATATGTTTCCATATTAAGTTTTCTTTTTGATTATTATCTCTAAAAACTAAAATACCTTTTTGATTATTGTATTTTCTCTTACCTAAAAATGTGGCATCACAAATTAAAACAACCCTTCTCGGGTTTCGTTTTCTTTTCGGTATTTCATAATTATCTATATGTTCTTTAATCCAGTTTATACTTTTTTTGTATTTAATAGATAATTGAATTAATGTTTGTTTATTGTAGAAGTATTCTTTGAATATTTTGTTTGTTAGTTTTTTTGGTTTTCTTTTGTTAGTGAAAGATTTTTTACAATTCTTGCAAAAAAATCTAGTTAAACCTCTCCTTTTTCCTTTCTTTATTACCTGTTGTTTTTTACAAAAAAAGCATTTTTTTAATCATTTTATATATTCATTTATATTAATTAACTACATTATGGCTCAACAGCAACGAGATTGCTAGTTTTCAGGCACCCGTTTTTGATATTAAGTCTTAATTTAGTGGTAATAGTTTTGACTTGATGAAATTGACATAATTGAACTGGGATATTTCTAAAAAGCTTTACTATGCCTTGTTTTCCGTCTACAACCACAGCTTCTATCTCATAACCTTTTTCTTCTAAAAACAGTTTAAGTTGAAGATAGTCTTCAACTTTTTCTGTTTGTATATGTTTCCAAATTAAATTCTCTTTTTTTAAAACATCTCTAAAGACTAAAACACCTTTTTGATTGTGATGCTTCCTTTTTCCTAAAAAAGTCGCATCACAAATTAAAACAACCCTTCTCGGGTTTCTTTTTCTTTTCTTAATTTCATAATTATCTAATTGCTCTTTGATCCAATTGATACTTTTCTTGTGTTCCTTGGCTAATTGATTTAAAGTTTGTTTTCCATATAAATATTCAATGAAGATTTTGTTAGCTAATCTTTGGTTTCTTCTTTTTGATTGAAATTTTTTATTACAACTCTTACATAAATATCTTTGAACCCCTCTTCTTTTACCAATTTTAATAACTTTTGTTTTGTTGCAAAATATACATATTTTGGCTTTTTTTATATTTCATTTTAGTTTTTATTAATAGTAGCCTTATATTACAACCTGAAAGATAGATTTCAACCCCCCAAAAATGATATTAAGTCGGACTTTGTTTGATTAAAGCCCATCAAGAAAAATTTTGTCGCCCTCTTTTTAGACGACAAGATGATTTTTTCCACAAAGGAAACCTTGTGGACGAAAAATATTAACTCAAAAGCCCAGCGGAAAAGCAATTTACCGCTGGGCTGTCCTTTTTTATAAGACTTGTTTTATTTTTTAAAAAAGATATGATGTGTTTCGGAAAAGTAATTTAAACTTTTACAAAGGAGTATCAATTTGGATTTTAAAACAGATATTTATTTAGACGAAAAAGAAACTTCTCGCCAAGATTTTTTAGAAAGATTTGGAAACCTATTCTTAAACTTAATCAGCCGAGAACATTTCAGATTAATTATCATTTTAAGAGAAATCATAAAAAATATTTACGATCACGCCGATGGGAAAGGTCGTATCCAAATCAAAAAAGAAGGTTCTTGTATTCAATTTATTATTAACGATTATGGAACCAAAAAGTTTAATTTAGGTGAAATTATTCCCACAGACTCAAAAGAAGAAATTGATTACGGAGCTGGTTTAAGAATAATCCAAGCTGGTACAGATGGTTTAAACTTAAAAATTAAAACCTCTCGAGGTTTCAGTTATTATGGTAGATACCAATGTAAATAATCTCCTTTTATTTAAAAATGGGTTGGCCAAAGGTCAACCCATTTTTTTTATTTTTAACTTATTTTAATCTTAAAAAGATATTTACTTATTTTTATTTCCAAACCTTCAATGTTTCTAAACTCAATTTCTTCTACTCCAGCTACTCGTTTTAATTCATCTATAAATTTTTTAATTAAAAATTGTCCATTCTCATTGGTTTCAATTTCCAAATTAATTTTATCTTGAGGTTGTAAACCAGTATCCTTTCTCATAATTTGAATGTTTCTCAAAAATTCTCTAAAATCCCCTTCTTCTTGTAATTCAGGAGTAACCCCTAGATCTAAATCAACATTTTTATCGAGAGAATCACTAAAAATAACTTCTTTAATATTTAATTCATCTTTAATTAAATCTAATAGATCTTCTTTGTCTTTCAAATTTTTATTTTTAAGAATTATTTTCTGTAATGGTTGACGGACCTTTACTCCTTCCTTAGCTCGCATTTCTAAACCTAGTGAGATTATTTCTCTAACCAACTTCATTTCTTCCAATAAACTCTTTTCTATCTCAATTTCAAAATCTGGCCATTGTTCTAAGTGAACAGATTTATTTTCGTCCTTAAAATCATTTTCGGTCACTTTTTGCCAAATTTCCTCAGCCACAAAAGGCATGAAAGGTGCATAGATTTTTGCTAAATTTTCTAAAACAAATCTAGTTGTTGCAATAGCAAAATCCTTACCTTCTTGATCTTCACCCTTAAAACGGTCTCGAGACCTTCTCAAATACCAAGTTGATAATTCATCCACAAAATCGGCAATTGGACGAGTAGCCCGATCAATTTCATAAGCATCCAAATTTTTTGAAACTTCTTGTTCTAATTCTACTAATCTCATTAAAATCCATTGATCTAAAACGTTAGTACTTTCCAAAGGATTTAATTTCTCACTTTTTTCATTTTTATATAATTCATAAAAAGACAAAACATTTTTAAAACGCAAAATATTTTTCTTCAAAACTTCATCAACCCCTTTTTCTGAAAAATTTAAATCTTCAGCTTTCATTAAAGGTGACGCTAACAAATAATAGCGCAAAGCATCAGCTCCATATTTATTTACTACTAGCATAGGATCAGGAAAATTCTTTTTTGATTTTGACATTTTCTGTCCGTCTTCAGCCATCACCAAACCATTTACAATCACGTTATCGTAGGCACTTTTTCCAAACAAAGCCACAGACAAAACTAACATAGAGTAAAACCACCCTCGAGTTTGATCTAGGCCTTCAGCAATAAAATCTGCTGGATAACCAATTTCCTTCTCGGGATTAAAGATGTTTTTATTTTCAAAAGGATAATGTTTAGAAGCAAAAGGCATAGAACCAGATTCATACCAGCAATCAAAAACCTCTTTCACATTTTTCATTTTTCCTCCACAACTACATTTAAATTCTACCTCATCAATATATGGACGATGTAAATTTAATTCATAATTTTGATTATGAGGTAATTTATAATAATCAAATTCTTTCCATTCCGCGTTGACTATTCCACGATCTTTTTCCAGCCACTCTAAAGCTTGTTTTCTGTCTAAATATAAAGCATTAGAAACCAATAACCACAAAGGTCTTTCGTGAGTGACAAAAAGAATTTTTTTGTTTGAATATTTTTCGTTTATTTCCTGCAGCAAAGCCCCTGTTCTTTTTCTTATGTCATTAAGAGTTTCTCCTCTCTCAGGACCCTTATTAAAACGACTAGGTAAATCAAAAAGTTCTTCTCCACACTCTTCATAGGTTTTTCCTTCCCAAACTCCTGATTTCATTTCTCCCAACCTATCATCAATTTCAATTTTTTTAACACCTAATTCTTTAGCCAAAATTTCAGCTGACTCCTTGGTTCTTCTAAAAGGTGACGTGATAATAATCTCAATTCCTTTATCTTTCAATTCCAAAGCTGTTTTTTTAACTTGTTCTTTTCCATTTTCAGTTAAAGGATGAATCTCATGACTATCTGAAGACATCACTTTTTTAATATTATTTTCTGCTTCTCCATGACGCATCACAAAAAAATGATTAGTGCTTTTATTTTCTTTTTTAATTTCATCAATGGAACCAATTACTTTTAATTCATTACATTCTTCACATTTCCACACTGGCAAAGGAGCTCCCCAATAACGAGAACGAGAAATTGCCCAGTCACGCAAACCATCTAGCCATTTTCCAAATCTTCCGTCTTTGATATTCTCTGGGACCCAATTTATTTTCTGATTAGCGGAAATAATTTCATCTTTAATTTTTGTCGCAGTTAAAAACCACGAAGAGGTCGCATAATTCAAAAGTGGTGTATCACATCTCCAACAGTGAGGATAGGAGTGTTCAATTTTTTCTTTAGCAAACAAAACTCCTTTTCCAGCCAGGTATTTAATAACTTCAATATCAGTAGCTTGATGATCATCTTTTCTTTTTACCAACATTCCAGCAAATTCTTTTACTTCTTTTTTAAATTTACCTTCTAAATCCACATGATGAATAATCGGAATATTATTCTCTTTGGCTAGGTTTAGGTCATCTTCTCCAAAAGCTGGAGCAATATGTACCACTCCAGTTCCATCTTCCATAGTCACAAAATCCCCTCCCCAGATTTTCCAAGCATTTTCTTTATTTTTAAAATCTTCATCAAGATATGTATCAAAAACTGGTTTGTATTTTTGACCAACCAATTTGATTCCATCAAATTCTTCGACTATTTTATATTCATCATCTTTAAAAAATTTTTCTAAAAAATCTTTAGCTAAAATAAATCTAACTAACTCATCCTTCCCTTCATCTTTCTTTTCAATTTTGACATAAGTTTCTTTTGGATTTACCGCCAACCCCATATTCCCCGGAAGAGTCCAAGGAGTGGTTGTCCAAGCTAAGACGTAAGTCTTAACTTGCCCGCCTTGGGCGGACTTTTCCAACTCAAATTCTACTACCACAGAAATATCTTTAATATCCTTGTAGCCTTGATTAACTTCAAAATTTGAAAGGGTGGTTCCACAACGAGGACAATAATGCATAGACTTAAAAGATTCCTCAATTAAACCTTTATCAAAAATATTTTTAAATGACCACCATACTGATTCAGAATAAGAAGTATCCATGGTTCTATAGGGCACGGTCATATCTACCCATCGTCCCATGCGTGGAATTATTTTTTCCCAATCACCAGCATAACGAAGCACTTTAGAATTAGCAGCCTCATTAAACTTTTCTATTCCATAATCTTCAATTTCCTTTTTATCTTTTAATCCCAATTCTCCTTCAATAATATTTTCCAAAGGTAAACCATGACAATCCCAACCCCACATTCTTTTCACTCGCTTCCCTTTCATAGTTTGATAACGTGGAATAGCATCTTTAATTGTTCCAGCTAAAATATGTCCGAAATGAGGTAATCCGGTAGCAAAAGGGGGTCCATCATAAAATACGAAATCTCCATTAGGATCTTTTTTAGTTTCTGATTTTTCAAAAGTATTAGATGAATTCCAAAACTCCAAAACCCGCTCTTCGCTTTGAGCGGTTTCTGATTTATTAGGTTGTTGTTCTTTATTTTCCTCCATTTTTTAATTTAAAGAGTTTTAAAAAATCGCCCTGCGATTTTTTTTACTTTCGACTTTATGAACTTTACAAACTTTCGACTTGTTATTGATATTATCACAAATTTAAAATTGTTTCTACATAAAAAATAGCTCGAATTTTTCTTTGATAAAAGAAAAATTCGAGCTAATTGTATTGTGTAGAAGAAAAAATCAAGAAAATTCTGCCTTTAACGAGACAACAAACTCTCATCTTTCCGAAGTCTCAAAAGAGCCACCACCCACGAATGTTCATACACATGTAAATCTTTGCACGAAACAATCATCGGCCCATCCTTAACGCCGATTTCTGCAGCCATGGTTTCTTTCAGCAGCTGAATTCCACCAAGATTCACAGGAAAACCAGAAAGCAAATCCCACGAACGAAAATAAACCCAGAAATGAAGTTTCCCATTATCAATCCACGTATCAATTCCTCGAAGACACTGGGAGCTCCCTTTAACATCAGGGCGCTCATTCCACGAATTAGTGATATACCGACTGAGAACAACATCACCACTTACTTTATCTTTTACCAAAATAATCTCGTTGTAAGCAAGATTTTTTTCATAAAAGAAAACGGTTTCCGGTCTCCCTACGGTCATGTAGCAATGGTTGTTTCCTTCACCACCCTCTTTGTAATGTTTAACCACCCACGGATACAGCCAGTGAAGATCTTCACCATAGGTGTAATGTTCATTTGGTTCCCTTTCTCCTGTGATAAGATACGAAACATACTCCTCTATATCGGCTTGCGTGGTAGGTGCCGGAATACCCTCAGGGACAATTGGATATAGAGGTCTGTTATCGGGATTGGTTATGTTAATAACAATAGGCATTCCAATCCTATGGATACCTTCATAACTCCCTTTCGTAATAAGGTACTTCCTCCCCGAAGACATTATCTTATCTATTGCAGAAAACCAAGCGTTACCCAAATCATACTCTTCCAAATAAGCAAACATTTTTATCACCTCTTGGCTATTGGGTTAAAGTTTTCAAAATCAGCTAAAACTGATTCCATAAATTTAAACTGCACAACGTCAATTCCTCTTCTTTTCAAAAGGGCAATTGCTTTTTGACCCTCTTCCTCAGAATATTCAACTTCATAAACAAAACGAACAATACCAAGGTTAACAAGATGTTTAGCACAATCCAAACAAGGGCTAAAAGAACAATACACCGTTGAATTTGATAAATTTACACCCCCTAGACAAGCATTGGCTAAGCTGTTCATTTCACCGTGTGCTCCACGACAAAGGCCCGAACCGGCAGGAACAAAATCTCCATTACCTTTTATCTTTGCACAACCAACATCACAACAATTAGGTTCACCCCTAGGCGGACCATTAAATCCACCAGTCAAAACTCTATTGTCTTTTGTAAAAACAGTTCCTACCCTATACCTCAAACACGCACTCCGCATGGCGTAAGCACGAACCTGAAGCATAAAAAGAGTGTCCCAATCAATTCTCTTCATTTTTCACACCTCCTCATTTTAATGTCAAAATTAAACTACTTTCTGGACTATATATACAAGAAAAGATTAACAAATACAAGAATTTTTTAATTTCAAAACTGGATTGCTTCGTTAGAAGGTTTTTTAAATTTTTTCAAAAATTTAAAAAACCTTCTACCTCGCAATAACGGACGAGGCAAAGCCTCGCCCATTCTATAATATATACTACTTAATACTAAATACTAA
>JAZDMO010000020.1:0-20661 GCA_043800905.1 Patescibacteria group bacterium | reverse complement strand
AATTGGTTCTAGGGTGTTAAATTCATTCACGCTTTGAATGAAGCGTAATAAATCAAAATAATCAGTAAAAATTATTCTTTTATCAGTTCCACGATTATAGATATGATAATATTCACCTATTTCAAATTTTAATTTTCTCATGTTTTATTTATTATTTTAATTTAAATAATTAACTTAATAGCCAACTTAGCAACGGGGTTGCTAAGTTGTTTGTTTCTAGAATTGGGAATATTTTGTCTTGCTTGACAGTGTGGGTTATATTGTTATATAATATATATTAGAAAAGTTAAATTATTACCCTATTGGGTTTGGGTTTAATCTATTGAAAAAATTTAATTTAAATAAAATTTATTTAAATTTTACATATAAAACTAATAATTGTTTTATTTTACTAAAAAGGAGAGTCAAAAATGGCCAAACAAGAAGCTTCAAAAACAAACATCAAGAAAAGTGCAGCTCTAAGAAAGGAACTTTCAAAAAGGCAAAACCAAAAAATGAAAATATTGACGAATTTGGGGTTGGTTGTTTTACCGGTTGTAATTATTATGTTTTGTTTCAACTATTTTATAGAAATGAAACCGTCCACAACAGTCTTTTGTGGATTAGCGCTTTTTTTTATATCGACCTCTGTTTTCTGGAACCAAATAACATTTGAAGTCCCAGAATACACCCTGATAAATACTCTTAATTATTTTACTGGGGATCTAACAACCTATATGCCCGGATTTTATGCAAAAGATCTTTGGGAAATAATTAAACCATCGGGAATAATATCTTTGATGTCAATCAAAGAAGATTTCACCGAAGATCAACCGGCGAGTGACGGGATATTACTGATTGCCAAACTTATGTTTCAATATAGACCGAACCCTTTACTGGCACGAACCTTTCAAGGGGTAGAAAATGCCGTCATAAATGACGCACTAAAAGACGAGGCCAAAGCTGTTATTCTCAGATTTATTTCTGAAGGGAAAACTCCTGAAGAGATCAAACTAGGATTAGCTGAAATTATTAATTCTGGGAAAAATCTCCCAGAAACTATCGTAGAAATTATAAATTTTATGAATTCAAACGATAGAGGAGCAGAAGCAGTAAAAAGAAAAGTAAAAATTCTCCAAGACCATATAAAAAAAGAGTTTGGAGTAGACGACAGTGAAAGTTCGTTAGAAAAAGACGGTGAGGATTACTATATTAATAGGATCCCGAGCCCCATCGAAGGTCGTTATGGAATCCTTTTAGAAGTGGTTTCTTTAAACGATCTAAATTACGAACCAGAATATCAAAAAATGTTAAACAACCAAAAAATGACTGAAAAAATACAAAAAATGGTTGATGACACGGTAAGAAACAATCCTGGAATGGACAAAAAAGAGGCGTGGAGTAATATCATGGCGATTATGGGAAAAACAACCAAGTATGACTTCCCTAGCGGAGGAAATGCTCTCTTAAATATAGGAGGAAAATAAGATGAGTAATAAAATAACAACCGTTCTCTGTCTTCTTGGAGTAATAATATTTATTTTATTTTTTCTATTTAAGGGGTGTGATAGCAAAGAGGAAAGGCAAAAAAAACTTGATAAAGAAAAAGAAAAGCAGGAGGAAATCCAAAACCAACCGGTTTGGGTTTATTGTATAACCGATCCAGCAGAAAAAATAAAACCCTGTTGTGGAAAGGTTATAAAGTTGAACTTCAATTCAGACGGGAGTATGTCCTTCAAAGTCTACAACGAAAAAAGAAAGATAACTGTCGATTTTTGGAGGGGCCCCAAAAATGAATTCGGAGAATACTCTCAACCAGGTGAAACTGGAACATGGTTCCTTAAAGAAGTTTCTCCAGATGTTTTTGAAGGTTGGGTTAAAGATGACAAGGGGGTCACAGTACTTCACACCTTACAAAAAACACTACCATTAAACTAAAACCCAAAACAAAAGGGCGAACTGAAAAGTTCGCCTTTTTTTATTTTTTAAAGTAAACCCTTAACTGTCCCACTCAAAATATCGGATAAAATATTCGCTCCTAAAAGAACAGCAATACCAATGATAGTCCATAAAAGAGTGTTTTTTGCATCCTCCAACCCTTTGGAGTTCCCTTGAGCTTTTACAAACAAAAAACCTGAATAAATAATAGCTAATATTGCTAAAGGGGTGGCTAGTAAAATAACCACATCAATAATTTTATTTATTAATTCAGGAAGAGAATTCACTCCTCTTAATGGATTATCTAGTGTTACAGAGTCCATAGGGACAGCATAGGTAGTAAAAGGAAGGCACAAAAAACCAAAAACAATCACATACTGAATCTTATTAAAAATCTTTTTAATCATACTAATTTTAATTATTAAATTATTAAGGTTGAGTTAAAAAAGAAGCGGTGTCTTCGGCTCCCAATCCTTTCAAAATCAACTGAACAATCAGCCACGCCGCC
This sequence comes from Patescibacteria group bacterium, assembly GCA_043800905.1. GTDB lineage: Bacteria > Patescibacteriota > Minisyncoccia > Phycocordibacterales > UBA12079 > JAHITU01. The sequence goes on along the minus strand of JAZDMO010000020.1, from coordinate 18,236 downwards.
AACATAAAAAACATTCCCATTATCACACCCATAAAAATTTTCTTAGCTCTTTCTTTAGCTTTTTCTCTTTCTGTTATATACAAAAATCCAGCATAGGCAAACATTAAAACAGAAATAACAATTCCTAGTTCAATAAGAAAATTAATGACATTAGAAACGCCTTGCACCAAAGAATAAAAACCACATTCTGTTCCTTCTACAATACTCCCATTCTTTGCTAACTGAGGTTTACAAGGAATCAAAGCATCTCCCATATTTTTCCAAATACTAGATTCGGCATTAACCGGAAGATACAAACTCATTAATACAAAAATATAAATTATTTTATACATATATTTATTTTAATATTTCATTTAATTCAATACCGGCTTTTGAAATAGCCTCGCTCAATTTTCTTCTACCTGAAGTCACAGACTCCACCATTTCTTGAAAAACATAATCACTATCATCAGGATTTGGATCTAAAAAAGCCCGAGCTGACAAAGCGGATTTAATAAAAATACTTTGATAAGCATCAGAAGACTTTTGAGATAATAACACCCTAGAAACTGGTGGTAATTTATTATAAGAACTCATCATAGACAAAGTTTCTCCCTTAATCAAAGCGGTCATTACTCTAAAAGCTCCGGCTGGATTTTTAGAGCCTTTGTTAATTGCCAAAGCCCACATATTTCCAAAGGTAATATTATTTTTTAAACCGCTCATTTGAGGCATATAAGCAATATCTAAATTTAAATTAGGATTCTTTAATAAAAGTTCATCTAACTCACTTGCAAAACCAAAATAAATAGCTAAATCCCCTGCTAAGAAAACATTTTTAGAATTGGGAAGAGAATTATTCCAAGAATAAGTTTCTTTAATCGGATTAGAAAATTCTGTATAAAAACGCAAAGCTGACTCTGGACCATTGTTTTCATTAGCAATCGATGAATTCAAAACCACATCAACTTTTCCATCGACTCTTTCTACGATTTTATTCCCTGTTTGTAAAATCAGCATAGCCAAAATATCTTTAGCATTGGAAATATTTTTATAACCACCTAAGGCCACCGCATTAGTTAAAATATTTCGATTTTCATCTTTTTCAGAAACATCAGCCGCAAAAGCAAAAAATGAATCCCAGTAACTTGGAGGGTTAGCTAAACCAAAACGAGTAAAAATATCCCGATTCCAATACATCACCATAGGGTCTAAAAGAAAAGGCAACGCCAAAACTCCGTCATCTAAAAGAAACAGTTCCCCTTCTTCGACGAAATAATCTTTAAAATCTCTTAGAGGAAAAGTTGTAAAAGGAATTGGTAAAATTTTTCCTTGATGTTTTAAAATTTTTGACTGAGGTAAAAGAAAAATATCGGGTCCATTTCCTTCTGACATAGCTTCAGCTAAAACACTGTCAAAATTCTCTACGTCTTTTTGAATATATTCCACTTTTTCAAAAGATTCATCTCTATCAGCTAAATCGTTTAAAACAGCAGAAATTAATTGATCCTCCACAGTTCCCCAAATAACCACATTACCAATAGATTGTGTTGAACTATTAGGACCAAAATTGGCAAACATAAGAACACCTAAAATAAAGAATATTCCAAAAATTGATGTTAATATAATTTGAAATTGAGTCATAATTTATTTAGTTATTTAGTTTATTAGCTTATAGTTATTTAGGACAAATTTATCACCCTATCGGGTGATCCCCCGTAGGGGGCAATTTTTCCTACATTACGACTTTCGACTTTATAGGCCTTCGACTATTTTAATTTCTGAAGACTTTTCTAAAAACCATTCCGTAATGATTATCTCCTGCAAAAATATCTCTTTCATAAACAAAACCATTTTCCTCAAAAAGTTTTCTTGCTTCCTGAGGATAAACCACGTGACCTTCAATTGGTCCCAAGCCTCCATGTGGTCCAGACCATTCTACCAAAAGAACCCTTCTTTTATCTTTTAAAATCCTCCATGCTTCTTTTAATAAACCAACCTTATCTTCTGCCAGAAATAATGTATTTGAAATAATCGCTGCATCAATAGACGCCTCACCCAATTTAGTTCCACCTCGTTTTTCAATATCTCCCCAAATAACCTCCACATTAAAAATATGTTCTGAAAGAGCTAGGTGAGATATTTTATTTAACAACTCTTTTTGAACTTCAACCGCAAAAACTCGGCCGTCTTGACCAACCTTTTTAGCCGCAGCAAGAGTATAAGCACCAGTTCCGGCCCCTAAATCAACCACCTGCATTCCCCTGTCTAAATCAAATTGATCTATATTGTTTTGTGGGTCTGTAAATGCCATATCTTTAGTTTTTTAGTCCGCCATCCACCAGCTGGCGGAGGCGGATTAGTTATTTAGATTTTATAAAAAAATCTATAAATTAGACTCTTTCATCATTATATTATCTTAATATAATATCCACCTTACCGTTTATTATAACAATAATAAACGGATTACAAAACATAAACAGTGGACAAGATATAACATCAGGTGTTTAGTTATTTAGTTATTTAGAAAAAGAGGGGTTCGGCAAAGCCGAACCCCTCTTTTTTATTTATTTTTCTAGAGGCATACCAACGATGCAATACTATCTCCCTCTCTTAATTTCATGATTCTTACTCCTTGAGTTTGACGACCTAATTCTGGTACCTCAGACAAAGATAATCTTATTACCTGTCCTTTTTTAGAAATAGCCACAAAATCCTCTACTTCTTCAAAAATAACTTTAGCTGCCATTAAATCACCAACCTTAGTTGTTATTTTAATTGTCTTAATTCCCGAACCACCTCGCTTTTGAACTTTATATTCACTCAATTTAGTTTGTTTTCCATAACCATGACTACTTACCACTAAAAGAGTTGGATTTTTATATTCTTTTTTAATCACACAAGCTCCAATAACAGTATCACCTTTAGTTACAACAATTCCTCTAACACCGCCCGCAGATCTACCCATAGCTCTCACATCAGATTCTTTGAAACGAATTGATTGTCCTTTTTCTGTAGTCAAAATAATGGTATCTGATTTATCCACGAAATCTGCTGAAATTAGTTCATCATCAGCATCTAATTTAATTGCAATCAAACCACTTCTTCTCACACTATAAAAACTTTCAGCATCAACCTTTTTAACAGTTCCTTTTTTCGTCACCATCATCAAAGCTAATTCATCTTTTTTAATATCCTTAGGCATTGCCAAAACTGAAGTAACTTTTTCTTCACCTTCTAACGGTAAGAAATTAACAATAGACTTTCCTTTAGTAGCTCTTTTACCTTCCGGAATTTCATACATTTTCATTTGATAAACCTTTCCTCTATCACTGAAGAATAACAAATCACTGTGGGTGTTTGCTCTCACAAATTTCGTCACAAAATCTTCTTCTTTGGTATTTAAATCAACCACACCAACTCCTCCTCGTTTTTGAGTTCTAAATTCATCAGGGTTAATTCTTTTTACATAACCCACAGAAGTTAACACTAAAACATTTTCTTCTTCCTCAATCAAGTCTTCTAAAGATAATGATTTCACTCCGTGTTTAACAATTTTAGTTCTTCTTTCATCTCCATATCTTTCAATCGCTTCTTTAAGTTCTGTCTTAATTATTTCTAAAATCTTCTTTGGACTACCTAAAATCCCTTTCAATTCTTTAATCAAAGCCTGAACAGCTTTCAATTCATCTTCAATTTTCTGTCTTTCCAAACCAGCTAATTTTTGTAATTTCATTTCCAAAATAGCAGTCGCTTGAATTTCAGACAATTTAAACTGTTTCATTAACTCCATTCGAGCGGTAGGAACATCTTTGGCTTTTTTAATTAATTTAATAATTGCATCAATATTATCCAGAGCAATTTTTAACCCTAACAAAATATGTTCACGGGCTTCAGCCTTTCTTAGTTCAAATTCAGTTCTTCTTTTCACCACAATCTGACGATGTGAAATAAATTCTTCCAAGATAGATTTCAAAGCCATGGTTTGAGGAACTCCATCAACTAACATCACCATATTAAAATGGAAAGTTTCTTCCAATTGGGTATATTTATAAATATTATTTAAAAGATTTTGTGGGTTAGCATTATTTTTTAAATCAATAGCAATTCGAATATCACTGGTAGATTCATCTCGCAAAGCTTTAATTCCTTCAATTTTTTTATCACGGTGTAATTCAGCAATCTTAGTTAACAAATCAGACTTATTCACTCTAAAAGGAATCGAGGTAATAATGATTTGAAAATTACCAGCCTTATTTTCAATAATTTCAGCTTCACCTCGACAAACTACTCCACCTCTACCGGTAGAATAAGCGTGGTGAATATCTTTTTGGTTAAAAGCTACTCCACCAAAAGGGAAATCTGGACCTTTTACAAATTTCAAAAGATCATCGGTAGTAGCCTCTCTGTTATCAATCAAGTGAACCACCGCTTCACAAACTTCTCGTAAGTTATGAGGAGGAATATTAGAAGCCATTCCCACAGCAATTCCCAATGTTCCATTTAATAAAATATTTGGAACGACGGTTGGTAAAACGACAGGTTCTTTATTAGTTCCGTCATAATTAGGAACAAAGTCAACGGTTTCTTTATCTAAATCTCGTAAAAGTTCAGCTGAAATTTTTGACATTTTAGCTTCTGTATATCGGTGAGCGGCGGCTGAATCCCCATCAACAGATCCAAAGTTTCCTTGACCAATTACCAAAGGGTATCTAGACACAAAAGGCTGAGCCATTTTAACCATGGTTTCATAAATTGCCACGTCTCCATGAGGATGGAATTTTCCTAAAACATCTCCCACTACGTTCGCCGATTTTTTAAATTTAGCTGAAGCTGTCAAACCCAAACCGTGCATAGAATAAAGAATTCTTCGGTGCACAGGTTTCAAACCATCTCGCACATCCGGTAAAGCTCGAGAAGTGATAACAGACATGGCATAATCCAAATAAGACTTTCTCATCTCACCTGAAATTCCTGTCATTAAAATACCCTTTTGCTGGGTTTCTAGATTTTCAGGTTCTTCTTGTTCTTTTTCTTTTTTATCCTTTTCTTTTGCCATATATTTTAATTTTTACCATTTTATTTTAACATATTTTCATCTAAAACTAAATCATTTTTTATCATTTCTATTTTTTCTTTACTCTGAGTAACATCCTCAAAAAAAATCCCTATTAAACTCTTAATTTTTCCCCAAGCTTTAATATTTTTAGAAGATTCTTGTGTCACCCTATTTTTCAAAGAACTCTCCAGTCTTTGAAACCATAGAAAAAAAATCCCTGTCATTAAAAAAATAAGAGTAGTTAGTAAAATTATTTTCTTTTGATTTTCTGACATCCTTCTCATATTTTTTACAAAACCAATCTTTTTTTTTAAAAAATTAACTTTCCAAAACAATTACTTCTCCATCCTTACTTAATAGATCATTTTTTTTAATGGTTAATTTTTCCACAGCTTTGATGTCTTCACTTCCGCTTTCTTTTAAAAATTTTTTCAAAGCATCTTTTTCCCCCACTTCTCCATAATGCATTGGAATAATTATTTTAGCTCCTAATTTAACAGCCAATTTATTTGCGTCAGAAGCGCTCAAAACCCCTTCCCCTCCAATTGGCACAAACAAAATATCTACATCACCTAAACACTCAATAATTTCACCATTGATTATTTCTCCCAAAGCCCCCAAAAAACCGATAGTCATTCCTTCCAACAAAACAGAATAAATTGTATTAATTAAACTTTTTCCGCCGTACTCTGTCTTAGTAGCAAAACCTTTAATAAAAACCCCTGCGGTTTCATATTCTCCAGGACCATCGATAACTAATAATTCTTTGTTTTTAGCATCGTTTTGATCAATTCCATTGAAATCAGGAAGGTTAGTACTCACGCAAACAGTATCTGCACCAAAACGCATAGTTTTAAATTTTGAATCTTTGGATACAGGATTAAAAGCCAAAATAAAAGAACCTGTTTGTATTTTAAAAGATTCAACTCCATTATAATTTATTATCATAGTAAAAATATTATAGCACAATTTTTCTAAGAGAAAAATCGTTGATCTTTCCCTTAAAATAATATAACCTTAACCGTAGATTGTTAATTTATAATATTATAGAAAAATCCTAGGAGGATTATAATGAAAATATACATCGGCTCAAGTCGTATTGTTTTTGTCTTTGATAAAATAGCCTTTAAATTTCCCAAAATAGCTATAATTAAATATTTAAAAGAATTCTTTGTTCTTTTTTTCTGGGAGAAAGATTCCTTAACAAGAACGGTAAAAAGATATTTAACTCGACGATATTTGACGGGGTCTGTTTACTCAAAAAACCACCCAGGTCTTAAATATTATTTGTTGAATGGATTAGTCTCAAACTGGCAAGAGTTCTTGTTCTGGAGAAAATACAAAAACATTTTTTGTGAGCCAACCTATTACTCCTTGTTTGGTCTTATAAATATTCAAAGGGTGTCATATCCTTATGATAAAATTGACAGGAAAAGTTTCTGGATAAAAATGCAAGAAACTCCTGGATATGATCGTGATGACGGACATCATTTTTCTAACCCTAAAAACTTTGGAATAAGAAAAAAACAAATTTTAATTGTAGATTATGGTAATCCAATAACTCAACGGGTCATTTTGAAGTATGGAGAAAACATCACGGAACATTTCTCCAAGATTCTAGACTAAGGGCGACAGCAAAGCTGTTGCCCTTTTACTTTATAGACCTGCCTGCCGGCAGGCAGGCTTTACCAACTTTATAGACTTTCGACTTGTTGTTGTTTACAAAAAGCTATTTTTGGCTATACTATAACAAGTTATCTGAAATTATTCAGATATATTATTAACCTGAATAAAAGCTAACCTTCTTATTTCTATTAAAAGAGAAATAAAGAAAACTTTTGTTCTTTTTTAAATTATGGATACAACACAAGAAAATTTAGAGATACAGGAGAGCCCTGTAATGTCTGAAATTTTAAGCAAAACAGATACCTTACCCAAAGAAGGATCAATGATTGAGGGGAAAATTATTGCCATTGAACAAGGAGCTGTTTACGTAGATTTACCACCATTTGGAACAGGTATTATTTTTGGAAAAGAATATATTACAGTTAGAGATGTTCTAAAAAATAGTAATATTGGAGACAGTATTATTGCTAAGATAGTAGAAGCTGAAGGAGAAGATGGTTATATTGAACTTTCTCTAAAAGAAGCTCGCCAAGCCATTGTTTGGGCAGAGGCTGAAAAAGCTCTTAAAGACAAAAAAGTTTTGGAATTATTAGTCAAAGAGGCTAACAAAGGTGGATTAATTATTGAGTGGCAAGGAGTTCAAGGATTTCTACCAGCTTCACAACTTAAGGCCGAACATTATCCAAGAGTTTTGGATGGAAATAAAGATAAGGTCTTAGAAGAACTTAAAAAATTAGTCGGAAAAACTTTACCTGTTGCGATTATTGGGGCACTTCCTAAAGAAGGTAAATTAATTTTCTCAGAGAAAAATATTGATCAAGCCGACAAAAAAGAAATGGTTGATCAATACACTGTCGGAGATGAAATTACTGGAGAAGTGACAAGCGCTGTAGACTTTGGAGTTTTTGTTAAGATTGAAGATGACTTAGAAGGTTTAGTTCATATTTCTGAAATTAGCTGGTCTTTGGTAGAAGATCCAAAAGCCCTGTTTAAAGCCGGAGATAAAATTAAAGTGAAAATTATCGAAATTGAAAACGGAAAAATTTCTCTGTCGATTAAGGCACTTACCCCTAACCCTTGGGCGGCAGCTTCAAAGAAATATAAGAAAGGTGATGAAGTGTCTGGTGTAATTATTAAATTCAACAAACACGGAGCCTTAGCAAGTATCGAAGAAGGCGTGGCTGGGTTAGTCCACATGTCTGAATTTGAAAGCGAAGAAAAATTAAGAGAAAAATTAGAATTAGGTAAGAGTTATAATTTCAAGATAAATATTTTTGAACCCGATACTCAAAAAATGATTCTTTCATTCATCTCATAAAAAATACAAATTATTAAAAAGAGCGACGAGTTTTAACTCGTCGCTCTTTTTTATTTATTCCTGTATTTCTCACGGGGTGTCTGACACCCCGTGATTTTTAGGCTTAATGAAAAATTAATCAGGCTATTTTATAAAATTCTTTCTGGATTGCTTCGTCACTCCACTGTGTTCCGTTCCTCGCAATGACGGAAAAAGAAACGTCTCTGCGAGATCAGATTTTTTAATAAAAATCTGATCGTGACAGTCCAGACTTGTGAAATCACGAAGTAATTTAATTAAAAAATAGATGCTGGATTGCCGCAGAATTTTTTAAAACAAAAAATTCTTCGCAATGACGATATACTGGACCTACCTACTGATAGGTAGGTCCAGAAGTTTTTAAATTAATTTAGCTCTTTATAATTTAAATATTTTAATTTTTAACTAAAATTTATTTTAAATAATATTAAAAAAGTTAGTAATGACTGACTAGTTTATTATTTTTAGTCTGATATTTTTTCATAAAGCCTCATAAAATTATGATAATAAAAACAGGAGCGAACCCAACGGGTTGCTCCTGTTATAAAAACCAAATTAGATCTCTTCTATCTGGATAATTTCTGGAAAGTAAATTTCCAAGGTTTCTCTTCCGTCTTTTATCACAGAGGAAAACTCCTGCCCAGAATGAATGGATCCTATTGATCCATAAATTTCTTTCAAAAGAACTATTTCCTTAATAGAGATATTTCTATCAGACAAAATCTCTTTTAAAGTTTCCGTTAAAATTTGAAGCTGATTAATATAACTTATTGCTAAATTTATATCATTTAAATTTAACGAAGAAGAGATATCTCTAGCCACCGAAGACAATTTTCGAAAAAGTACTTCCAAACAATTACACATCGAAACTCCTTGTATTTTTATTTTTGGTTAAAAGCTCTATTATTTATTATACAATAACTTTCATAGAAAGTAAAATTAAAAGGAGGAGGAGATTTGGATCTCCTCCCCCAACAAATCTTCTTATGAATTATTTAAAATAATTTAATCCCGGTTTCTTCAAAAAAAGTTCTCCGACTTGTTATATTATCTGAAATTCCCTTCTGAAACAACCATTTCTTGTATTTTTTCCAATTATACATTTGACCATCTGCCATTTTAATTAATTTTTCGGGCTCCCCTCCTCCCAATTGCTCCGCTGATAAAACTAGCGCACCCCAACTAAAACGAATAGCAATACGCTTAGAATCATGAAAAAAAGGATTATTTTCCAATTCGTTTGAAATTCTATCAAAAAAAACATCCACATCTTTTATGTTGCCATTTTCCATACCAGAAAGAACCACTACAAACTCATCACCCCCCAACCGAGAGATATAATCTTCTTTTCGAGCTTTTTTTTCTAGAATTTCAGAAAAACGAACTAAAACTTTATCACCAACATTATGACCGTTTGTATCGTTAATCATTTTAAAATCATCAAGATCAATCAAAGCTAAAGTAATATTTAAATTATGTCTCTTAGCCCGAGACAAAATTTGTCTTAAAACTTCAAATAACCCACGACGATTTAATAGTCCAGTTAATTCATCTCTAATAGACAAATCCTTTTGTTTTTTATTTGCTTCAAGGAGTTGTTCCTTTACGAGAACATTTCCCAAACAAATAGAAAACTTACGCCCTAGTTTTTCTAATAAATCTACTTCATACTTAGGATCAAAACGATCCCTATCTCGACTTCCCAAACAGAGCCCGCCAACAATTCTTTCTCCATGAACAAAAGGAACTAAGGCGGTGGAAAGAATTGGTTCTCTTTCTACTTCAAAAAAAACACTGGGAAAACGTGGGTCCTTGTTTTCGAGAACTGGTTTGACCTTCCCACGAGATAAAATCAAAAATTCCGATTCGTTAAATAAACAAAATCTATTTTTCAAAAACTCTGGAGAAAGTGTTTTTTGAATGAAATCCACAATCTCTTCTTCAAGAATCAAAGCGATTTTAATAAACTCAATTTTAAAAACTGTTCTCATCTGGTTAAAAAAAGTGACAAACAAGTCTTCAAAAGTTCCTACTTGCGAAATACTCTCATCTACTTTTGACATTTTCAAAATTATTTCGTTAATCGACTTCACTTGATCCATGAATCGTTTTTCAAAAAATTTTTGCCTTTCTATTTCTCTTTTTAATCTTTTTATTTCTCCCCTTAATTTTTCATTTTCCAAAGCAAAAATTTCTAATTCTTGATTTTGTGAATCCATTTTAAATCTCCATAAAAAAGTTATAAACTATATTTAATTTTCAATAGTCATGTGACAAACATTCTTGTGCTATTATATTGAGATTTTGTCAAAAGGCAACCAAAAAATGAAAACCCCCGCCAAACATGACAGGGGTAAAAATAAAATTATTCTTTTTCTCTTAAATCAAAAATCAAACAAATTTTACCAACAAGATAAACAGTATTATTTAATCTATTAATTATTTGCTGAATTATTTGAAAGAAAAATATATCTTGCTTGTTCTCTCCGAGGACATCAGCAATTTCTTGTAAAATAACAAGACTTTTTTCATAAAAAATTGGAATCTGTCTACTATTGATTAAATTTTGTTTTTTAAGTTGAATAAAAGTATCACACAAAAATGAAATCTTTTCTAAAATAAGAAATAAATTTTCATTATTTTTATTTCCGTTAGAATAAAGATGAATGAAAGAATTTTTTAAACTTTTTAATCTAGATAAAAAAATTGGAGTAAAACATTCCATTTTACACCTCCATAAATTTATATTTATATGTACTATCTTTTCTAATTTTATTAGAACATATTTAAACAAAAAACAAAAGAATAAAAAATTGGACATAATATGTCCAATTTTTTAATTAAAAGAATTCATAGCTTTTAGATACCCTTCAGAAATAATTTCATCTAAAATTTTAACAGCCTTAGTTTTAGTATTTTTTAAAATCTCAAATTCTTTTTTATTAAAATTCCCCAATAAAAAATCTAATATTGCATTTTCTCCTTTTGGTTTTTTCATCTTACCTGCTGGGGTGGTCGGACAAATTCCTACTCGTACTCTAATAAATTCTTTAGTTTTAATTGTTTTTATAATCGACTCTAATCCTCTGTGTCCTCCAGAACCTCGATTAAAAGCAATCTTAATTTCTCCCATAGGTAAATCTACATCGTCGTAAATTACAACTAATTGTTCAGCTTTCTTTTTACTAGTGATTAAAGATTTAATACCCAAACCAGACTTGTTCATAAAGGTTTCTGGTTCTAACAAAAGTATTTTTTCTCTTCCAATCTTATGTTCAGATGTTAGAGCTTTTAATTTTTTATCTATAGACCAATCTAATTTATTTTTATGAGCATAAGCATCTAAAATAATCCGGCCTGTATTGTGACGAGAATTTTCATATTCTTTTCCAGGATTTCCTAAACCGACGATTATAAACATATGTAAGATTATATATGTTTATAATCGAATTTTCAATTCACAACTTACCTACCAACAGGCAAGTTTACAATTTACAGTAAATTTTTAGTGTTTTAAAATGGATTGCCACGTCACTCCACTGCGTTTCGTTCCTCGCAAAGACGGTCCGCCCTAGGCGGACCGTAACGATTGTCTTTGATAACCGTCATTGCGAAGAATTTTTTGTTTTAAAAAATTCTGTGGCACCTGTCCGCCCCGCCTGCCGGCGTGCAGGGGTAGGCAGGTCTAGCAAAAAAACAAACTGTATAATTATGACGGTCGTCATGATTATACAATTTTTTGATTTTTGACAAAAAATCAAAAAACCTTGTGTGGTAATCCAGATTTTTAAAAATATTTAAACAATCACCTAAAGGTAATGGTTTTACTCTCAAAAATGGAATAATAAAAAAACAGCTCATTTTCCGTGAGCTGTTTTTTTATTTTTTATCGAAGACGGTTTTCTGGCATCTTACCTAATTTAATCAATCTTTCAATTTCTTCTCTTTTTGCCAACTTAGTAAGAGTATCTTTCTTACGAATCAATTTAGAAACTTCTCTTTGATTATAACGAATAGATCTTACTCGAGGAAGAATCCCTGAATTTCTTATTTTTTTAGTAAAACGACGAATAATACTTGCGTCGTTTTCATTATTCTTTTTTATCACTTCTACATTTATCATAGCCCCTATAAATTAACATTTTCCTTCATTAATTGCAAATCTATACCAGAGTTTTCAAATAAGGAAGTAACTCTTCCACCTCAATAGTTTTTTGACTAGCAGCACGTAAATCCTTCACAATAATTGTATTTTCAGCTACTTCTTTTTGTCCTAAGATCAAAAGATAAGGAAAAGCTAATTTTTGAGCCCTTTGTATTTGTTCTGTAAATTTATCAATATGCAAATCTTGCTTAACCTCAATATGAGCATCTCTAATTTTTTCAATAATAGGAAGAGATCTCACTTTAGCTTCAGAACCGAATTGAATAAAATAAAACTTCGGTCGATTTTGATAAATCGGTTTAACAACATCTTTTTTCAATCTCAAAAACTCTAAAGAAACCCCCACTGCTGGCATAAATTTTTTCTTAGTAATCTTTTGAGCTAACTCATCATAGCGTCCACCCCTCCCCAAAAGAAAATCTTCTTTATTTCTTACCCCTTTGATTTCAAAAACTATCTTAGAAAAATGATTTTGCGGACTTATCAAAGTATCATCTATCTGATAAACAATTCCTAGGGATTCCAAAATTTCCAAGGTTGATTTTAAATGACGGCGACTATGGTCTGACAAAAAATAAATAGGCTTAGGTGCTTCACTTTTTAATTCACTACATTCTTTATGTCCACAGCAAAACCAATCAAAAATATTATTTTTCGTAAAGTTTCGACATTTAGGAGGGATGTGTTCAATATTCCCTCGATAAAAATTAAAAAGTTCTTCTTTGAAACGATCAGAAGAATCTTTATCTCCCAAACTATTAATATTTACTCTTGTGTTTTTAAATCCTTCTTCTCCTAAAGCCACAATAGCAGTATGAATAATAGTAGCCTCTGCGATACTTCTATGTACCCCAATAATATCTAAATTTATTTTTTTAAAATTTTCATCAAAAGGAATTCTTTTATTTTTTAAAAGAGGTTCTCCGTGGTAAAGCATGGTAACCTTACCAGAACGATTTTGTAATATTGAAGAATAATGACTTTTTAAAATTGAAGGTTTTTCCTCGGGATGAAAAGATAAATTTCCACTGACATAAGAAACCGGTGTCTGCGCTTTTTTAAATCCATAGTGTTCGGCGATGTGGTCAATGCTATCTATTTTATTTATTATTTTAGACATATCGTTTACTTTAATATCTGTTTTTTTACAGATTAACCTGAATTTAAATTTTTAATTCATTTTTTATCTTTATTGATCTACATCAACAGAAAATTCTGGAAATAATGAAATCTGATTAAAGGGAAATAATCTTAAAAAAGCCCTGCCAACAATAAGTTCTTCTGGTAAAACCCCCCAAACTCGAGAATCAGAACTCGCAGCACGATTATCTCCTAAAACATAATATTCTTTCGCACCCAAAACAATCGTCTCTTTTTTATTTTTAAAACTACTCTTTATATAAGGTTCATCCAAAACAAATCCTTCTGGATAAGCGCTGTTTATAATACTTATAGTATCTCCATCAAGTGTAATGGTTTCGTTAGGAAGACCAATAATTCTTTTAATAAAAAACTTTGTTGTATCTTTGGGATATTTAAAGATAACAATTTCTCCTCTCTCTGGTTTTTCAAAATTATAGGAAAGCTGATCAACAATTAGATAATGTCCTGTTTCAAAGTTAGGACTCATAGAAGCTCCTTCCACCAAAAACGGTTGGGCTATAAATATTCTGAAGGGTAAAACAATCAAAATAGCGATAAGAGAGAACTTCAAAGTTTCGAGTATAAAATTTTCTTTATTTTCACTCATTGTGCTGTAATTTTACTCTTATTAATTTTCAATGTCAAAAAAATCTCTCACCAGAACATAAAAACATTTAAACATTAAAACAATTTTTAAAAAAATAAGTAAATTTTGCTTCGTAAAACCCTCTATTAAATTTATTTTTTTCTTTTTCGTTGTTAATTTTACTTTTTCGCTTTTACTTTTTACTTTGCTATAATATTATTATGTTTCAAATTAAAAATACTACAAGAAAAAATAATCCTTCTCTCCCTTTCCAAAAAATTAAAGAATATATTTTAGGAAAAAATTACGAACTTAGTTTAGTTTTTATTGGAGATCAACTTTCACGCAAACTAAACAAAAAATATCGCAACAAAAACAAAATCGCTAACATTTTAAGTTTTCCTTTAGACAAAAATTCGGGTGAAATTTTTATTAATCTCGGACAAGCGCAGAAAGGTTGTACTAAATTTGGTCGCTCCTACAAAAATTTTGTTGGGCTTTTACTTATCCACGGTTTACTTCATTTGAAAGGATACCAACATAGTAGTAAAATGGATAAGGAAGAAGAAAAAATTCAAAAAAAATTTGGAGTTTAAAAAAACAAGATAAGCTTAATTCTTCTCAAAAAACTTGCAATTTATTTTCTAAAGAAAATAAATTAAATTTTCACCTAATTAAACTAAAGGCTATAAGCTAAGTTTACCTAAACAATTATTGTGTCAAAAAAAATTGCAGTTGGAATAGATGTGGGAACTTACCAAGTAAAAGTTATTATTACTGAATTAGTAAAAAATGACGGTAAATATACCCCCAAAATTATCGGCAAAGGGCTTTACAAGTCCAAGGGTTTAAGACATGGATATATTATAAATAAAAACGAAGTAACAAGAAGTGTAGCTCAAGCAATCTATGAGGCGGAAAAAGAAGCTGGCGTAAAAGTTAAAAGAGCTTATATTTCAGTAGGAGGAATTGGTTTAGAAGGAATTAATTTAAAAAACACCACCGTCGTTACCCGTGCCGATCTTGAAATAACTCAAATAGATATTGATAATGTTTTAACCGAAAACGAAGAACACCCAGCACTTCTAAACAAAAAAGTTATCTGTACTATTCCTGTTGAATACAAAATTGACGATAAAAAAGTTTTAGGCAATCCAACTGGAATGAAAGGTTCTAAACTAAAATCAGAAATTTTATATATCACCAGCCTGAAACAACACCTTCACGATCTTATCCAAGCCGTCGAAGAAACAGGAATTGAAATTGAAGATATTTATCCTTCCCCCATTGCTGGTTCTTTTGTGACATTAACCAAGGCCCAAAAAATTGCTGGTTGCGTTTTAGCTAATCTTGGAGCTGAAACTGTATCTATTATTGTTTTTGAAAATAACATTCCTATTTCTCTTGAAGTTTTTCCAATAGGTTCAACAAACATCACTAACAACATTGCTTTAGAATTAAAAATTAGTCTTGAAGAAGCTGAAAAAATAAAACACGGAATAATGACTTCGACCATTTATCCTCGTAAAAAATTAGAGGATATCGTCGTAAAACAACTTGATACAATTTTTAAATTAATTGAAGCTCATCTTAAAAAAATAAATCGTAACGAACTTCTTCCTGCAGGGATTGTTATTTCAGGTGGAGGCTCAGGTATCACCACTATAAAAGACTTAGCCGAAGCTTCTTTAAATCTTCCTTCAAGAATTGCTAATTTAAATTTTGTAAGCGACTCAAATAAAATAATTCAAGACTCAACTTGGGCTGTTGCCTATGGTTTATGTTTAATGGGTCTAACCTCAGAAAAAGATGAAAAAAATTCCAATTCTAAAATAAAAGAAATTTTTCAAGCCATTAAAAAATGGATAACTCAATTCTTTGTATAGTCTTGTGTTTTCTGTTAAAATGTATTAAATATTAAGTAATTAACATTATTAAAGACAAAAATATGCCTAAAATAAATACAGATGTAGAAGCATTCGCAAGAATCAAAATAATTGGAGTGGGCGGTGCTGGAAAGAACGCTACGAACTATATGATAAAATCTAAAGTCCAAGGAGTTGAATTTATTGCGGTCAACACTGATGCACAAGATCTTCATCACTCTCTAGCAAAAAAGAAAATTCATATTGGTAAAAACCTAACCAACGGATTAGGTGCTGGTATGAATCCTGACTTAGGAAAAAAGGCAGCTGAAGAAACTATGGAAGAAATTCAAGATGTCTTGAAAGGAGCTAATATGGTTTTCATAACTGCTGGATTTGGAGGAGGAACAGGAACAGGAGCTGCTCCTGTAATTGCTAAAGCAGCTAAAGATTTAGGTATTTTAACCGTAGCTGTAGTAACCAAACCTTTTATGTTTGAAGGTGCAAAAAGAATGTCTCTAGCAGAGCAAGGATTAGAAAGATTACAAAATTCAGTCGATGCTTTAATCATTATTCCTAACGACAGAATTCTAAGTGTTGCCCCAGAAGGAACCACTATGGATAACGCCTTTGCAATGAGTGATAAAATTCTTAAAGAAGCTGTGGAAGGAATTTCAGATTTAATTACCATCCCCGGCAGAATTAATGTTGATTTTGCAGATATTTTAGCAGTCATGGGCGATGCGGGATCAGCTTTGATGGGGATTGGAAAAGCCAGTGGAGAAAACCGAGCTGAAGAAGCTGCTCGTGCAGCTATCAATTCCCCACTTTTGGATATTTCTATTGCTGGAGCCAAAGGAGTCTTATTATCCGTTTCAGGTGGAGATGATTTAACTATTAACGAAATCCAAGAAGCTGCCAGAATTGTCACTGAATCAATTGATCCTGACGCTAAGGTTATTTTTGGAACATCTAAAACCGATAAAGTTAAAAAGAATGAAATTAAAATTACGGTAATTGCCACTGGATTTAAAGACGGCAATAAAAATCTAGTTGGAGGAACAAGTTTATTCCAAAGGTCTCCTAAAAAAGAAGAAATTAAAGAAGAGAAAATTGGAATTTTTGGAACCAAAAAATTAGCAGAAAAAGAGGAAGAAGAAGTTAAAGAAGAGAAAAAAGAAACTCCTAAAAAACCAGAAGTGAAATCAAAAATCCTAGATGATAATGACGATGACGATGATACTTGGGATACTATTCCTTCTTTCTTAAGAAGATCAAAATTAAAATAAATAAAAAAACTGCTTCGCCAATTAGCGAAGCAGTTTTTTTATTTATTTTAATTAGTATTAAGTATTATGTAGCCTGCCTGCCGGTAGGTAAGTATGTATTATATATAAAAACTACAGGCGTTCGTCCTTACGGAGCGAACGCCTTTTTCTTCTTACCCTTTAATTTCACAAACGAGGAGTGATCCTTCCGCAAAGAGGACACCCTAACCAACACTGGGATGAACCACAGATAATTGCACCCAATTGAACAGCCTTATCTTCCGAACAATCACATCCTTCTTTAGGAAAGATTTTGTGTTCTTTTCCTATAGAGAAAGCGAGGTCAAAGAGATAGCCTTTTACATCCCAAGCAGATGTTAATAAAGGGATTCCGTTGTTAAGTTCAAAAACCGTAGCAACAATCTCACTAGCATGTTCAGGAGAGAATTTTGCAGATTTTAAAAGTTCGCCAAATTCGACAATTCTCGTGGAATCAATTTCTTTATCTCCATCAGCGACACGCTTAACCAAAAAACCAATCTTTCTGATAATATTCTCATGAATATAATTCATACGCCCCCTTTACTAGCTATAAAGTATTTCTTTCCTATAACTTCTACTGTATCTGACAACTAATATTACTCAAAATATTGATAATTGCAACTAATGCTATAAAACCAAGATTATGCTATTTTTTGAAAAATTTGATTTTTTGCCTCTATTTTAATTAGTATTATATAGTATATATTATATATAAAAACTACAGGCGTTCGTTCTTCCCGAACAAACGCCTTTCCCCTTTAACCACGATGTATTTTTTTGCACAACCGACACCGAAATTCTGGATTAAGAATAAATTCCCAATCAGTAGGAATTAATTCTATTCTATCTTCTAAGGGGCAACTACAATTAGCTTGTATTTTTTTCGTTAAACCTTCAAGATTTTTAACCTTTTCAGAAATTTTTTCTTTAAAATCCCGAATCATCTCGATGATTTCTTTTTTTTCTGGACAATCTGGATAACAACTGCCATCAAAATAAGCAACGCAATTTTTATTTCTTAGAATTGGTTTTATACTCATTTACCACCTCCATAAAATAATATTAAATACCTCTATCTAAAATAGATATAATACTCAAAATCTACAAATTTGCAACTAATGCCCCAAAATAAAAATTATAAAACACGAGGTGTCTAACACCCCGTGT
>JAZDMO010000015.1:0-9939 GCA_043800905.1 Patescibacteria group bacterium | reverse complement strand
AGTTGTTTTATCTTGGAGTTCTACTAATGCTACTTCTGCAAATATTGCTGGTCTAGGAGCAAAATCACCTAATGGTAGTGCGACTGTTTATCCAGATTCAACAGGTTATTATTCTGGAACTTTCACCGGTGCCGGAGGAACTGTAAGTTGTACTGCTAATATTACTGTCACTCAAGTGAATCCTCAACCGACTTGTGCGATAAGTGCTGATAAGGTTTCTATTTCTAAGGGAGAAAGTTTTACTTTGTCTTGGAGTTCAACTAACGCAACTAGTGCATCTATAACCTCAATTGGTTCTGTTTCAGCAAATGGTTCTCGAACCCTTTCACCAACAGTAACCACAACTTACACAGGAACCTTTACTGGTGCTGGGGGAACAGTCACTTGTTCTAAGAGTATTACTGTTAAAGAATCATCTACGCAACCTTTACCAACTTGTGCTATGAATGTTAGTCCTTCAACCATTGATGTGGGGGGAAGCTCAACTTTATCTTGGTCTTCATCAAATACTAGTTCTGTTGTTATTGATAAAATTGGTACTGTTTCTAATTATTATGGATCAAGAACAATTTCTCCAATAGTGACCACAACTTACACAGGAACCTTTACTGGGGCTGGGGGAAGTGTGACTTGTTCAGCGACTTTATATGTAAATAAACCAGTTGTTTTACCAACCTGTACTTTAAATGCTAGTCCTAAAACTATTAATCAAGGAGAAAGCTCAACCTTATCTTGGACCTCAACTAATGCAGCTGTAGTTTATTTTAACAATGGAATCACTAATAATAATGTGAATGGTTCTTTAACAGTTTCTCCAACCCAAACTACTACTTATGAAGCGGTTTTTAGTACTTGTGATGGAATTTGTGGAGAGTTGGTGACCTGTACTGAAACAATTACAGTGATACCTCCAACTGGAAATACTCCAACTTGTTCTATGACGATTACTCCTCAAAGTGTAAATAACGGCGAGCCAGCTACTTTAACTTGGACAACAACTAATGTGGTTTCTGGAAATATTAGCCCTTCAATTGGAAATGTTGGTCCTAATGGATCCACAAATTTAAATACAGTTGTTACCTATAGCGGTGGAGTTCCTCTTGCTCTTGGTAATATGTACACAGGAACTTTTCTAGGAACAGACGGGT
Source organism: Patescibacteria group bacterium (assembly GCA_043800905.1). GTDB lineage: Bacteria > Patescibacteriota > Minisyncoccia > Phycocordibacterales > UBA12079 > JAHITU01. Next base: position 8,791 of record JAZDMO010000015.1, on the reverse strand, counting down.
CTACTGTTAATTGTGAAGCCCAACTTTTGATAAAGATTCCTCCAACAGCTCCAACCTGTACTATGACAGCGAGCCCTAGCTCTATAGCGAGTGGGGGAAGTTCAACCTTAACTTGGACAACAACCAATGTTGTCACTTCTTCTAATCAAGGATCATCTTTTATTGATCATGGAATTGGACCAGTTGAAGCTAATGGATCAAGAGTGGTAACTCCTTCAACAAATACAACTTATACTGGAACATTTTATGGAACAGACGGAAGTATGATTACTTGTTCAGCTCCAGTGACAATTATTTCTTCACCAGCCCCATCTTGTACTTTGACTGCCAACCCTAGTTCTATTAATCAAGGTGGTTCTTCCGTATTGACTTTGACTACACAAAATGTGACTTCAGTTAGTCTTACACCTTATTTCCACGTGATTGCAGGTTCCTTAACTGCTCAAGGAGGAAGTGTAACTGTAGCGCCTACAGTTAATACAATATATACAGTAAATGTTTCTGGTCCATATGGAACTAGTTCGTGTTCAGCTCCAGTGACAATTGGATCTGTGAATAATACACCAAGTTGTCAGTTGAGTATTAATCCTACTGCAGTAGTAAAAGGGGGGAGCGCTACTTTGACTTGGAGTTCACAAAATGTGACTTCTGGAAATATTGATAATGGAGTTGGAAGTGTTTCGACTGGAGGCTCAATGTCAATTACCCCTAGTGACGCGACAACTTATACAGGATCGTTTACTGGACCAAATGGATCCGTAACTTGTTCGGCTTCAATTTCTGTCTCTACTAAATGTTTAGTAAATTGTGGGGGTGGTGGAAATGATCAACCGAATGTTACTTTGAATGGTAAACCTTTTACAATTGAACATGAACCTTCTTATGTGTATTTGAGTCAGGTGCCTTATACTGGATTTATTGAAAAAATTATAAATGGAGTTAAATTCATTTTTGTGGAAGTGCCGACTTTTATAATGGTGCATGTGCAGTAAAAAATAATAAAAAAGGGCGACCGCTTTTGCGGTCGCCCTTTTTTATTATTTTTTAATGAATTAAAAATGCAAAATGTAAAATTAAAAATTTTATTTTTTATCTTTAATCTCTGTTTTTATTTTTTCAATAAATCCTTCTAGAGAAATTTGTCCTTGATTCCCTAAATCTCGGTGTTCAGCGGTAATTTGTTTACTTTCTAATTCTTTGTCTCCAATAACTAAAATATATGGAACTTTTTCCATTTTTGCTTGGCGAATTTTTTTTCCTAAAGATTCGTCGTTTAAATCAATTTCCACACGAAAATCTTCTGCTAACAATTTACTGAATATTTCTTGAGCATATTCTTTTTGTTTATCTGAAATGGATAACACTTTTATTTGAACTGGTGCTAACCAAAGAGGGAATTTACCAGCGTAATATTCAATTAGGAAGGCAAAGAATCTTTCAAAAGAACCAATTAGCGCACGATGAATTACGAATGGTCTTTGTTTGTTTCCGTCTTTATCTACATAGCTTAAATCAAATCTTTCTGCTAAATTAAAATCGATTTGAATAGTTGAAATAGAATCTTCTTTTCCAAAAACATTAATAGCCTGAACATCTAATTTAGGGCCATAAAAAGCAGCTTCATCTTTTTCTTCTCTAAATTTTACTCCACTTTTAATTAAGACATTTCTTAGGGTTTCTTCGGCTTTGTCCCAATCTTTAGGATTACCTACATATTTTGATTTATCATCTCCTGATAAAGAAAGTCTATAGGTATAATTAGTAAAACCTAAATCTTTATAGAATTTTTCTAGCATTTCCATTACTTCCATAAATTGATTTTCTAATTGTTCGGGGGTGCAAAAAATATGAGCATCATTTTGGGTGAAGCCTCTTACTCTTTGTAATCCGTGTAATTCACCTGATTTTTCATAACGATAAACAGTTCCTAATTCACCCCATTTTAAAGGAAGTTCGCGATAAGATTTTGGTTTCATTTTATAAACCATCATAGCAGAGGGACAATTCATTGGTTTTAAATAAAAGGTTTCGTTATCAATTATAATCGGCGCATACATAGAGTCTTTGTAGAAACCTAGATGCCCTGAAGTTTCAAATAATTCAGCTTTGTTGATATGAGGGGAAAGAATATGATGGTAGCCGTAGGATCTTTCCATTTTTAGCATATAGTCTTCTAAAACACGACGCATGGCATAACCTTTGGGTAGCCAAATTGGTAAACCTTGACCCACTTCTTGAATATTAGCAAAAAGCTCCATTTCTTTTCCGATTTTTCTGTGGTTTCTTTTTTCTGCTTCTTCTAGCATTTCTAAGTGTTTATCTAATTCTTCTTTAGTTTCAAACGCTAGTCCGTAAACACGAGTAAGCATCTTGTTTTTTTCATCGCCTTTCCAATAAGCTCCTGCAATGCTAGTTAATTTGAAAGCCTCGGGATTTATTTCTGAAGTATTATTTACATGAGGACCTTCGCATAAATCTACAAAATTTTCAGAAAGGTAAATAGTTGGTTTTTCAATTTCTTTTAAAAGTTCCAATTTGTAAGGTTGATCTTTAAACAATTTTTCAGCTTCTTCTTTTGAGATTTCTTCTTTTTGAAATTTTATATTTTGAGAAATGAGTTTTTTCATTTCTTTTTCTAATTTTAATAAATCTTTTTCTTCTAGTTTTTTAGATAAATCAAAATCATAATAAAAACCATTATCAATGGCTGGCCCGATCGCCAATTTAGCAGAAGGGTCTATTTTTAGCATGGCCATGGCTAAGAGATGTGCTAGTGAGTGTCTTTTTTCTTTCATAAGTTTATAACTTTCAAAATTAACGAATTTCTTTGTCGGCTTCGAAAAAATATTTTTCACCGTATGTTTAATACGGCTCAAAATATTTTTTCTTGCCTTCTCGAACTTCATTTAATTTTGAAAGTTTTATTTTGTTAGTTGTTAAATAAATAAAAAATTCGTCCTAATATTTTAAAAATGCTTTTAAAATATTAGGACGAATTTCTTCGCGGTTCCACCTAATTTTCCGCTATAGAGCGGACTTCTTAATTTCTTGCCTTAATTCACTTAGCCTTTTTCAAGGATTTGTTAGTGTTAGTGACAAATTTATGGTTGGTGACCATAGCAATCGTTTCAAAAGGCGGATAGTTCTATTTTATATCCTTAACATTTGAGTGTCAAGGAATAAAAAGAGCGGGTTTTTACCTCTCTTTAAAAAGAGGTAAAAACCCGCAGGATTCTAATCGCGACATAATTCTATTTCTTCCTTTCGGCGTTGCATTTTTTTTACCAAAATTGCCAAGGCTTCCATGTGTTTTTTATCTTTTTCATTCGGTTCTATACTCGGGTCAAATAAATAACTCTGACCCTTTTCTTTTTTGTCGGACATAAAAAAATCTCCTTTCTTGTAGATTGGAGTTAAAATTGAACTACCTATTTGTTTTATAACAAATATTTACTAATAAGGCAAATTGATGTTATAGTGATTTCTGTGATGAACAACTTAAAATCAAAAATAATAGTAGTTTTAGGACCGACAGCTTCTGGTAAATCTGATTTAGCAGTGGATTTAGCGCTTCAATTTGATGGAGAAATAATTTCTGCAGATTCTCGTCAGGTTTATAAAGGTTTGGATATTGGGTCAGGTAAAATAACAAAAAAAGAAATGAAAGGGATTCCCCATTATCTTTTAGATGAAGTTCAGCCTCAAAGAGTTTTTACTGCGGTTCAATTCAAGAAGAAGGCGGAAAAAATCATTAAAGGTATTTTGCAAAGAGGTAAATTACCGATTTTAGCGGGAGGGACTGGATTTTATATTTCTGCTATCGTGGATAATTTAGATTTTCCGCAGGTAAAAGAAAATAAAGAGTTGAGGAAAAAGTTAGAAAGATTATCTGTTGAAGAATTATTTGAAAAATTAAAAAAACTTGATTTGGTTAGGGCAAAAAATATTGATGCTAAAAATCCTCGTCGTTTAGTTCGTGCTATCGAAATTGCCACTCAACTTGGCCAAGTTCCACAACTTGGAAACCGGGTTTCCAAGTGGGAGGTTTTACAAATCGGGATTAAAACAGACAAAGAAATTTTAAAAGAAAGGATTGCAAAAAGATTTTATAAAAGGGTTAGAGCGGGGATAGTAGCTGAAGCAAAAAAACTTCATCAAAAAGGTCTCTCTTATAAAAGAATGAATGAATTAGGTTTAGCTCATAAGTACATCGCTTTATATTTACAGAAAAAAATATCTCAGGAGGAATTCATTGAACAATCTATTAAGGAAGAACAAAAATATGTTAAGCGTCAAATAACTTGGTTTAAGAGAGATAAAAATATTCAATGGTTTGATTTAAAAGAAAAAAATAAAATTCTATCTACAATTAAAGCTTTTCTAAAAACTAATGCTTAAGTTATAATAGGAGCAATGGAATTTTTAAATTTTCAAAAAAATAAAATTTTTTATTTTATTTTATTTCTAACATTGCTTTTTAGCCAAAAAGTAAGAGCCGAGGATTTTGGGGTTGTTTTAGGTGAGCAATTTCGATTTTCACAGAATAATTTTTTTGCCGGACAGGATGTTCGTTTTTATATTTCTATTCAAAACTATTCTGGATTTGATGTGGGCGGAACCGTTCAATTTTATGATAATGATAAGTTTTTGAATGATTTTAATTTTAAATTAGTTCAAGGAAAGACGATGGATACTTGGACTGATTGGAGGCCTGTAGAAGGGGAACATACTTTAAAAGCTAAAATTAGTAGTTTACAAAAAATTGAAATTGCTAAAAATCCAGAGAGTATAGAAGTTAAAGAAATCTTAGAAAGAAATTTTAATCGTTTTATTGATATTGATACAGACAAAGACGGTATTGGTAATCAAGAAGACTTAGATGATGATAATGATGGTTTTACTGATGCTGATGAGGTGAGACAGGGAACAGATCCTTTAGTTTTTAATCAAAAAAATAATGAAAATAATGGTTCAGGCTCATCATCTCTCTCTTTGGGAAATTTAAATAGTCAAAGTCTGAATACTTTGAAAGAAAAAATTACTGATTTAAATTATGATGACGCTAAGGTTTTTTTATCAGGAACCGCTGGTTCTATTTTTGATCGATTAAAAAATTTAAGAGAAATTACTAAAAATTCTCTAGAATCAGAAAAAGAGAGAGTTGATTCTGAAATTTTTTTAGAAAATAGTAAGACTATGCCTGAAGAATTAAAGAAAGTCACGAATGAAAGTCCTAGAATTGCTTCTGTTATTGAAGCCACCCCGAGTCTAAAAGAATTCTATAGTTTTATTCTTGGAATTTTTATTGCTGTGTTAAATAGTTGGTGGTTGTTATTAGGAACAATTTTAGTAACTTTATATTTAATTTTAAAGATTCTAAAAAATAGATGGGGTTCTAGATATGAATATTAAATATTTAAAATGTTTTTACTCTAAGAGTATTTAATAAAATAGAAGCAACTGCTCCAAAAATAAAAGATGTTTGAATATTAGTAAAAAAAGAAATAGTAATAATAAGTACTAACATTAAAACTCTTCCTAGATTTAATGCCATTTCTCTAAGAACTGTAAACTCATCTACGTAGTGTCCTGAGTCAGCTGCTTTATCATAGGTTATGGCATCAAAAGGTATCCTCATAAAAATTTTCATTAATTTGTGGTAGGCGTCAATGATAAAAATTTGGAAAGCGGTAGCAATAAAAATTTTAAAAATCCAACCAAGAGCATAGAAGGTTGAACCGAATTTAAGAATATTTTCTTTACTAGTTTCCCCGTTATCTGTACATTTTCCGATAGCTAGCTGAAGAACTATGGTAACACAAACAATAAAAGTAGAAATTAAGCCTAACTCTAAATAGTTTCCTTTTAGTACTTGAAACATAAAAATTGGCCAAACCACTCCTCCAATAATTCCTTCTCCACCATCGGCAGCAAAGGCAAACATCTCATATCTTCTTTTTTTTGAAAAAAACTTTTTCCAAGTGGTTTTTAAGTCCCAAGAAAATTTTTCTTTAGTATGTGGAATTTTAAAAAGTGGAATAATAGAAAGAAGATAGAGGGCAATTGCGACCATAAATAAAGCACTGAAAGAATAGTGGGTAATAATAAAAGCGGCTAAGAGAGGAGAAAAGATAGAGATAATGTCATTGGTGGCTCCCATTAGACTGACTTCACTTCCGCGATGATTTTTACTACTAAATTTAGCGAAATCTGTTTGGTATGGGGTCCAATATAAAAGACGATAAATTACTTGAACTAATATAATAGAAGGTAGAAGAATTTTGTAATTACTTTCGTTGGTAAAATAAAAAAGGGTGTAAAAAAGAGCTCCTGCTAGAGTGGCTGTTTGGAGAGCTTTTTTAAATCCATAACTATTTAAATATCTAGCACCGATAGCAACAGTTAAGGCATAAATTAAATATCCGCACAGAAAGAAAAGAGCTGTTAATTGAAAATTTTGATTGAGTAATTCGTATAAAAAAATAGGCAAATAAATACCTAATAGACCAGTAGCTACATAGGTAATAGCTTTGCTTTTATGAAGAGATTCAAAGCCTTCTGAAACCTCTCTTCCTAAATATTTATGTTCTAAAGGAATATGCATTAGATGAATTTTACCATATTAAATTTTTATTGGGTTTATTTTATAAGTGGAAAACTCAGGATTGATTTTTTGTCTGAAAATGTTAGTATTAGTGAGAGTAGCAGTCGAGAGCTACTTTTTAAATTACAAGTTTATTGAAAAAAACAAATATGTCAGAGACTAGAGATGTAGAGTTTTTGGAATACATTGTCAAAGAATTAGTAGACAATCCAGGAGCCGTTAAAGTTGATAGAAAAGTAGATGAAATGGGAGTTTTAATTTCCTTAGATGTTGATTCAGCAGATATGGGAAAGATTATTGGTAAAAGTGGAAATACCGCTAAAGCCATTAGAACTCTTTTACGAGTTGTAGGAATGAAAAACAATTCTAGAGTTAACTTAAAAATTAACGAACCAGAAGGAAGCACACGACCTGTTTCAGCTATGAGATCAGAATCATCAATTGATACAAGTAGTGTTGATGATGCTATGGAAGATTTAAAATCATTGTAAAAAATAAAGAAAAGAGGCAACCGCTTTTGCGGTTGCCTCTTTTCTTTATTTTTTACAGTCGAAAGTCTATAAAATTAAAAGTCAAAGAGGAGTATTATTCTATTATTCTATAGAATGATAGAATGTCAAAAACAACTATCTCTTAAGAATTTTTTGTGGTAAATTATGTTTGAAAGTTAATAAACTTACTTTTTATTTTTCGGGGGTAAGTCGCAATTTTTTAACTTTATAACCAGAATGCTCACATTCCATATTATTTCAATTTTTCCAGAAGCTTTTAGCTCGTATTTAAATGAGTCTATTTTGGCACGAGCGATTAAATCCCAAAAAATAAAAATTAAATTTTTTAATCCTATTGATTTTGTTAAAGAAGGAAGGGTAGATGATAAACCCTATGGGGGAGGTCCAGGAATGGTCATGAAAGCAGAACCAGTCATTAAAGCTATATCCAAAGCTGTTGGTAAAAAACAAAAGGTAAAAATTATTTTTCTTTCACCGAGTGGTAAAAAGTTTGATAATGTAATCGCCAAAAAATTAGCGACAACTCACAAAGACATCGTGATTGTTTGTGGAAATTATGAAGGAATAGACGCTCGGATACAAAAAGTTTTTAAAATGGAAGACATTTCAATCGGAGATTATGTTTTGACTGGAGGAGCTTTACCAGCGATGGTTTTGATTGACGTAATTTCACGACAGGTCAAAGGTGTTTTGGGGAAAGAAGAATCTTTGGAAGAAAATAGGGTTTCTTGTTCGGAGGTTTACACTCGTCCTGAAATTTTAAAATATAAAAATAAAAATTATAAAGTTCCTCAAGTTCTTCTTTCTGGAAACCATAAAAAAATAGAAGAGTGGAAGAAAACGCAGAATTAACGCGAATAAAATGCAGACTAAACGCAGGAATTAAATAAATCGTCATTGCGATCCCTCACCCAGAAAAGTATCGTTGATTGTCATCAACACCAAAAAGAATAAAGAATTTGTTTAATAATAAAATAGAAAAAGAGTATTATAAATAAAAATTTATTTATAATACTTTTCTGGGTGAGGGGGTGGCAATCCAGTATTTAAAAAATAAAAAACAACGGGCAACCTGAATTAGGTTGACGCTTATTTTTGCGAGGAGTTAAATTTAAAATAGGTCCAGTTAACTGGACCTATTTTAAATTTAACGACATGGTAATCTAGAGAAAATTAAAAAGGGTTTCGCTTTTGCCTATCGGCGAAAAGCGAAACCCTTTTACTATGTACCAAAGAAAGATTCAATGAAGAATCCATCTTCCTTTGGCACAAAATTGTTCTAAAGCATCCTCATCTGGTGAAAGATTGTTTCGCTTGCACCAATTTGCGAATGCTTTTTGATCTTCCAGTTTTTTGAGCCGGAGATCAGGAGTAGGAACGAAAGTGGAAAGGTGTCCACCACTAAAAGCGGTGGTGTTTCGAGTTGCAATAATCTGTGTCATGATGTTTTCTCCTCTAAAATTGTTTCCCTCATTAAAAGGGTATAGTTTAACGCTTCATTTATTATATAACATATAAAATATTTGTCAAATGATTCGTAATATCCCAATAGCTTGGAAACACTTTTAACAAAAAAGTGTAATATTCAAGCATTATGTATACAAAGAATCCAAATATGCCTAAAGTTCGTAGAGATGCAGCTCACATGGTCTACAAAGGCTATGGAGTAAGAACT
>JAZDMO010000002.1:0-56000 GCA_043800905.1 Patescibacteria group bacterium | reverse complement strand
CAAAAACAAAAATGGAGCAGAAAAGGTTTTTTGGAAAAGTAGTTGGGATGAATATTTAGGAAAGAATGAAGATAATTTTTGTAATAAAAGTATTATTTTAGATAGATTTAAAGGAAAAATAAAAGATTATAAAGAATTTGCCGAAGATGTAGCTCAGGGAATTATTGAAAAAAGATATGAGAAAGATTTGGTTTTTGATAAAGCTTTGTTTTTAGAATGAAATCAGACCTCCAAGGTCTGGAGGTTTTTAGGTAAAAAGTTATTCACATAGGAGTGGTTGGACCATTTCTTTTTAGTGGTAATTTTTAAAGTTTTTTGATAGACTTTTATCCAAGTAAGGGTATTGATTTTTGAAAATTTATTGCAAATTGAGAATTGATTATTGAAGATTCTTATATATGCCGAGGTGGCGAAATTGGTAGACGCGCTAGTCTTAGGAACTAGTGGAGCAATCTGTGGGAGTTCAAGTCTCCCCCTCGGCACAAAAACAATGGAAAAAACACGATAGTGTTTTTGGAATGTGTTTTTTGTAGTCCGAGGGGAGACTTGAAAGACGGAGGCGCGAAGCCAATTTGTGAGCCTGCCTGCCGGCAGGCAGGCTTGCGAACAAATTGTAGCCGAGTCGGGGTCGAGAACACTTTGTTTTTTATGAGCGAAGCAAAATAAAAAACTTAGTGATTCGTGACCAAGTCTTCCCCTCGGCACAAAAATAACGAAACAAATGCGATAACATTTGTGGAGTATATTTTGTAGCTTGAAGAGAAAAAATTGAATCGAGTAAAATATGCTCTTTCGGTATAAAAACATTAAAAACATGGAGAGGTGGCTGAGTGGTTTAAAGTACTTGCTTGGAAAGCAAGCGTGGGCGAAAGTCCACCGCAGGTTCAAATCCTGTCCTCTCCGCAACACAAATAAAACCCCTTACGAATTAATTTCCGTAAGGGGTGAGCTGTTTTTTAACAAATAACAAAAGTTTAAAGTTTAAGAAATATTTATATGGGCGATATTTTCCCAACAGACTTTAAAATTTCCTACAAGTCCGCAATAGGTAATTTCTATTTGTGATCCTTCAAAGGATATCTTTTTAATTTGAAGAGATTCTTGTTTTTCTTCTTTTGTATTCGTGGCTAAAACATGGTGATTAATTTTTTCATGGGTGTCTTTCCATATGATCATAATAAGATGTTCTGAATTAAGTATCATCATATGATTTTTATCTGCAGGAAAAAATATTTGAAATCTATCAAAATTGATATTAGCATTTAATTTTTCCAGATGTTTTTTAGCTTCGTTAATAGTTAGTTTCAATTCTGTCATTACAAACTCCTTTAAAATTTAAACTTGATTTTTTATTTTGTTTAGGTACTTCTAAGTTAATTTATTGCATATTTATTTTGTTTTGTCTATTTGTTTTATTTTTTATATACTCAGGGGTAGAAGTTTTGTTAGATAATTTATCTATTAAAAATGGAGGTGTAAAATGCCGATAGTCAATTTTTTTGGAAACGATATTTTTTTGAATTGTATTACTACTTTTTTTCTGTATGCGTTTGGATTAGCTATATTGATAGCATTTTCTATCATTACAGCTAGTAAACTTTTTAAAAAAGAAGAATACTATGATGATATCCCTGTAACCAAAAACAACAAATTGTATTCGGTTGATAATTCTTTGGTCGATTTTGCTCGACAGTATAAAAAAGAATTAGAAGACGAATCTTAAGTTTTATTTAAAATAAAAGAACGATCGTTGTTTGTTAGAAATAATAAACAAGAACGATCGTTCTTTTCCTTTTTGTTTTATTTCTAAAATAGGTCTTTATTGCATAAAAAATCTTTACAGTTTTTTTGTTTTGTATTGTGTCGGTTATCCACAAGTTTTATTACCTGTTTTTGATGTAGAATGAAAGAGTTTTTAATAGAAAAAAATACAAAATATATAAAAATATGTCAAAAGATAAACCAAAAGAAGAAAAAAAGAATGATTTTGTTAAAAAAATTATAAAAAGAGATGGTTCTATTGTTCCTTTTGATTTAGATAAAATTAAAATCGCTATTCACAAAGCGATGATGGCTGTGGGTGAGGGGTCAGAAGATGAAGCTCAGTTGGTAGCTAATGAAGTTTATTTGGAATTAGTAAAAATTTCTAAGAGGTATAAAAATTTCGTGCCTGATATTGAAGGGATACAGGATGCTGTGGAAAAAAGTTTGATGTTGAGTGATTATATTCAGACTGCTAAAGCATATATTTTGTATAGACAAAAAAGAACAGAAGAGAGAAAACAGAAAGCTGTAATGGGAGTAGAGGATGATTTAAAAATAACTGTTAATGCAATCCAAGTTTTAGAAAAAAGATATTTAAAAAAAGATGAAGATGGAAATGTAATTGAATCTCCACGAGGGATGTTTCAAAGAGTGGCTAAAAATATTGCTCAAGCCGATAAAAAGTATAAAGGTTTTGATGCTAAAAAATCAGAAAAGGCTTTTTGTGAAATGATGTCTAACTTAGATTTTTTACCTAATTCTCCAACTCTAATGAATGCTGGAAAAAGTTTGCAACAATTAGCCGCCTGTTTTGTTTTGCCAGTAGAAGATTCTATGGAAGGAATTTTTGATGCAATTAAAAATACCGCCTTAATTCATCAATCTGGAGGGGGAACAGGTTTTTCTTTTTCTCGTTTGCGACCTAAAAATGATATGGTGATGTCTACCAAAGGTAAAGCTTCAGGCCCACTTTCTTTTATGCGAGTTTTCGATGCAGCAACTGATACTATTAAGCAAGGAGGAACTCGTAGGGGGGCAAATATGGGGATTTTAAGGGTGGATCACCCAGATATTCTTGATTTTATTATTGCTAAAGAAAAAACGACTGTTTTGAATAATTTTAATATTTCTGTGGCAATTACTGATAAATTTATGGAAGCGGTAAAGAAAGATGGAAACTATGATTTAATTAATCCTCATACTAAAAAAGTGGTAAAAACTATGAATGCTCGTAGGGTTTTTAGTTTGATTTTAACTATGGCTTGGAAGAATGGAGAACCAGGGATTATATTTATCGATAGAATTAATAAATATAATCCGACTCCAAAGATTGGTGAAATAGAAAGTACCAATCCCTGTGGAGAACAACCATTATTACCTTTTGAATCTTGCAATCTTGGTTCAATTAATTTAGCTAACCATATTAAAGATGGAGACGTTGATTGGGAAAAATTAAAATACACAACCCATACAGCTGTGCATTTTTTGGATAATGTAATTGATATGTCTAAATATCCTTTGCAAAAAATTCATGATATGGTTCAAGCTAATCGTAAAATTGGTTTAGGCGTAATGGGCTGGGCGGATATGTTAATTAAGCTAGAAATTCCTTATAATTCTGATGAGGGAATAAAAATGGCAGATAAATTGATGAGTTTTGTTCAAAAAGAAGCAATGCAAGCTAGTTCGGAATTGGCTGAAAAGAAAGGGGCTTTTCCAAATTTTAAAGGAAGTATTTATGATAAAAAAGGTGGAATGAAGATGAGAAATGCTACTGTTACAACTATTGCTCCAACTGGAACTTTGAGTATTTTAGCAAATTGTTCATCGGGGGTTGAACCTTTGTTTGCAGTTTCTTATATTAGAAATATTATGGATGGAACGGAAATGTTGGAAGTAAATCCTGTTTTTGAAAAAGAAATGGAAGAAAGAGGTTTGTTGAGTGATGATTTAAAGAGAATGGTGGCTAAATCAGGAACTTTGCATGATATCAAAATTATTCCTAAGAAATTAAGAGATGTTTTTGTGGTAGCTCATGATATTTCACCTGAATGGCATATAAAAATGCAGGCGGCTTTTCAAAAATATGTGGATAATGCTGTATCTAAAACAGTTAATTTTTCTAATTCAGCTACTCCCGCTGATGTAGAAAATGTTTATCTTTTGGCTTATAAAATGGGTTGTAAAGGAGTGACCATTTATCGTGACGGTAGTCGTGATGGTCAAGTGTTAAATATTGAAAAAGTTAATAATGTTCAGCATACAGGGGATGGTCAAGTAGTGGTGTCTGCTGAGTTTTCTGGAGGATGTGCGACTTGTACAGCTTAGGAATTTAAATAAAAAGGGCTCAGTGCTAAAGCACTGAGCCCTTTTTATTTAAATCTCAGTACTAAGTAGTATGTAGTGAGTATTAAGTATTTTTTTGCGAATGGTAGGACCTGCCTGCCGGCAGGCAGGCTCGAACCCACGACCTCGTCATTCTCAGATGAACTTGTTCATCGCTCTTTCTTTTAGTTTCTTTGTGCGAATGGTAGGACTCGAACCTACGACCTCGTCATTATCAGTGACGCGCTCTAACCACCTGAGCTACACTCGCATATTTTATTATGCGCATTATATATCATTTTTTATTTTTTTTCCAGATTTATAATAATTTATATTATTAATGAAGACTAGTTTGTTTGTTTTTGATATAATGCTATCAACTATGGAAAAAGACTTAAAACAAGAACTGGAAATTTTGGAAAAGGAAATGCTTAAGCCTGATTTCTGGCAAAATAAGGAACGAGCCCAAGCAGTTATTCAACAAATAGCAGATTTTAAAGCTGAAATTGAAGGAGTGGGGAAATATGACCGTGGGGATGCTGTGGTGACTATTTTTTCTGGAGCTGGTGGCATGGATGCCGAGGATTTTTCTCAAATTCTTTTTCATATGTATTTAAAATTTGCCGAAAATAAAAATTGGGAAATTTATATTTTACATCAAAATCAAAACGAACAAGGGGGTTTTAGAAATATTACTTTTGAGGTAAAGGGAAAAAATGCCTATGGAGTTTTAAAAGGAGAATCAGGAGTTCATCGTTTAGTACGCTTGTCTCCTTTCAACGCTAATGCCAAAAGACACACTTCTTTTTCTATGGTAGAGGTAATTCCAAAATTTGAAAAATCTGGCCAATTACAAATAGATGAAAAAGATTTAAAAATTGAATTTTCTCGTTCGAGTGGTCCCGGAGGGCAAAATGTAAATAAGAGAGACACTGCGGTAAGAATTGTGCATCTTCCTTCAAATATAGCTGTTCATATTGATTCTGAAAGAACCCAAGCCTCTAATAAGGAAAAGGCTATGGGAATTTTGGAAGCTAAATTAATAAAAGCTTTGGAAGACCAGCGTTTGGAAAAACAAGATATGGCTAAAATTAGTAAAACTACGAGCATTGAATGGGGAAATCAAATTCGTTCCTATGTATTTCATCCTTACCAAATGATTAAAGATCATCGCACGGGAATAGAAATCAGAGATATTGATAAAGTGATAGAAAAGGGGGAATTGGATGAATTGTTGATAAAATAAAAATATAGATAAAGAATTTTTTTAAGTATTGTTTACATCACTGTTATTAAGTTCAAACTTAATTTTTAAGATTTTTATCTTTTTGTTTCTTTTAGGTTAATTTTAAAACGATTAATTATTAATAATAGTGAGGGACTGTGAGAATTTTGTCCCTGCTTGCCGGTACAGACAGGTTAGGATTCTCTTGCAATAAAACCTTAAATTTGCTAAACTTTGGCCCATATATGAAAATCGAAAATAAAGAAATCAATATAGATTCAGCTCAAATTAAAAAAATGTTTGAGGCTGGTTCTCACTATGCTTATTCTAAATCTAAAAGACATCCTTCTGTAAAACCATTTATTTTTGGTGCTAAAAAAGGAACAGAAATTTTTGATTTAGAAAAGACAGCTGTTCAGCTTGAAGATGCTAAGAATTTTATAAAAAAAGTTTTGGAAAGTAATGCTACTAAAAATGCTTTGTTTGTTGGAAGTAAAAATGAAATAAAAAGTCTTTTGAGAGACGTTGCAGAAAATAATGATCTTCCTTTTGTTACGAACAGATGGGTAGGGGGAACTTTGACTAACTTTGAAATCATAAGAAAAAGAGTTGAAAAGTTTGAAAAATTAAATAGTGATAAAGAAAAAGGTGATTTACTTAAATATACTAAAAAAGAAAGATTGAATATTGATAAAGAAATTGAAAGATTAGAAAGAAAATTTGGAGGTATAGTGGCTATGAAAGAATTACCCGTTTTTGTTTTTGTGATTGATCCTAAAAGCGAAAAAGTCGCCGTGGAAGAAGCAAAACAAAGAAATATCCCGATTATTGCTTTAGCTAATTCAGACTGCAATATTAAGGAGATTGATTTTCCTATTTCAGCTAATGATTCATCTAAGGCTAGTGTTCAATTTTTCTTGAATGAGATTGTTTCGGCTTACAAAGAAGCTAGAAAAACTAAATAAATTAATAAACAAAGTGAGGGAATTAAATAAACCCCAATGAAATGTTTTTTAATTTTTTATTTAAAAAATTAAAAAATTCATTTTAAAACAAAATGAACTTCATGGGGTAATATTTTTCTAATTCGCTTCGCTCATAAGTAAAATATTATGATAACAACAGAACAAGTAAAAGAATTAAGAGATAGAACTGGAATTTCTATTATGCAATGTAAAAAAGCTTTAGAAGAAACTGCAGGAGATATGGATAAAGCTATTATTTTGTTAAGTAAGCAATCTAAAAAAATTGCTGAAAAAAAATCTGAGAGAAAGCTTGGTTCTGGAGTTATTCAGGCTTATATTCATGCAGGTGGTTCAGCTGGGTCTTTAGTAGAACTATTGTGTGAAAGTGATTTCGTTGCTAAAAATGAAGAATTCAAAGCTTTGGCTTATGATATTGCTATGCAGGTGACTGCAACTATGCCTGAATTTTTGAAAAAAGAAGACATAACTGAAGAAATGAAAACAAAAGCGACTGAAGTTTTCCAAAAAGAAGTAGAAGATAAACCGGCTGAAATGCAAGCTAAAATCTTGGAAGGTAAGTTAAACGCTCATTTTAAAGATAAAATCTTGTTAGAACAGGCTTTTATTAAAAATCCAGAAAAAACGATTACCACTTTAATTGAAGAAGGTACTCAAAAATTTGGAGAAAAAATAGAAGTTGGTAAGTTCATTCGTTTTTCTCTCAATTAATTGATTGAATAAAATATGTTACCTCTAATTTTAATTGTCTTTATTTCTTTTATATTTTTAGTTTCTATTTTACTTTTTAAAGGTTGCGATTTTATTTTTTGGAAAAATTTTATAGAATCAAAAGCCTTTGCTAAGAGTAATATTTTTTTTGATGTTTTTTTTGCAAGAACAAAAAGGTTATTAAAAATAATTTTTCGAGTTATATTAAAATGGACCAAGGTTTTTTTGGTTCAACTTATTATTATTGTTATAAAAATAAAAAATAAAATTTATTTTTGGTTTGGAAAAATTAAAAAAAATATTGAAGATTTAAATATAAAAGAAACAAAAGGGTCTGTATCTGTTTATATGAAAGATTTAGAGAGTTTCAAGAAAGAAAAAGCAGATGAATAGAAGTTGATTTTCTATATAAAAAACGATAATATATAGAACGTAGTCAAAAGTGAAAAGTCTATAAAGCCCAAATAGACAAAAAATTTAAGCTATCTTAACTTTAGCCCAAGGCCGACCAGCCTAGGGCTGGCAGTAGGAGAAGTTATTGTTTGTAATTTTTATATATAAATATTTTTAAATATTAATTAAGCCACCTTAGCTCAGTTGGTAGAGCAACGGTTTTGTAAACCGTAGGTCGTCAGTTCAAATCTGACAGGTGGCTCAAAGTTAGATTGTTAGGTTTTTATAAATTAGATGGTTAGAAAAAAGGAAGTCGGCAAAGCCGACTTCCTTTTTTAGTGTGCCGAGGGAGAGAATCGAACTCTCACAGGTTGCCCTACACGATTTTGAGTCGTGCGCGTCTACCAATTCCGCCACCCCGGCATACATAAATTATTTAATTTTCAATTTTATATATTCTTTACCACAACCAGATTTTAAATATTTCTCCCTTTTCCTTGCTTCGGCCCTTATTTCAAACTTTTCTATAAAAATTAAATCAAAAGGAGCATAAGGTTTTGTTGTCTTATTTTGAAATCTATTATGTCGATCTAATCTTTCCTCAAAATTATTTGTAAGCCCAACATAAATATAATTTCTTTCTCTACTTTTTATTACATATACATAATACATAAAACTAGCGCGTCTACCAACCTGCCTGCCGGCAGGCAGATTTCGCCACCCCGGCATTTTACTTAATTTTCAAGTTTATATATATTCTTTTTTACAACTTGATTTCTAACTTTTAACTCTTTACATTATAGTCTTTTTGGTTATTTTTTCAACACAATAATCAATTTTGTTTTGGTTATTTTTTTATGTTAAAATAGATGCATTAAAATTAAGAATTAAATTTTAGGATTTAGGGAATAAAATTTACGAAGCAAATTTTATTAAAACCTAACCTGCCTGTTGGCAGGCAGGAAAATTAATGACCTAACAAACTAACCTACTAAATCATGTCTTATCAAAATGATTCAATTTTTTGGATAGAAGTAGAAAAAATAAAACCCAATCCTTTTCAACCACGAAGGGAATTTGATCATGCAAAATTAAGTTCTTTAGCTGAATCGATTCGGCAATATGGTGTTCTTCAGCCTTTAGTTGTGACTAGAAAAGAAGAATTAAAGGAAGATGGTGGTCTTAGCTCTGTTTATGAATTAATTGCTGGAGAAAGACGTTTGAGAGCTTCAAAGCTAGCTGGTTTATTACAGGTTCCCGTGATTATTCGTGATGAAGAGGATGATGATGGATTGAAATTAGAGTTAGCTATTATTGAGAATTTACAAAGAGAAGATTTAAATCCTATCGATAGAGCTAAAGCTTTTGATCGTTTAGTGAAGGAATTTGGTTTGAAGCATATTGAAGTAGGAAAAAAAGTAGGAAAGAGTCGAGAATATGTTTCTAACTCTTTAAGATTATTGTTATTGCCAGAGGAAATTATGCAAGCAGTTTCTAGTGGTCAAATTTTGGAAGGACATACTCGACCAATTTTGATGTTGAAAGACAGACCTCAAGAACAACTAACCTTATTTAAAGAAATTATTTATAAAAAACTTTCGGTACGAGAAACTGAAAAGATTGCTCGTAGAATCGCCTATGATAAAGTTAGAAAGAAGGAATTAATTGTTGATCCAGAATTAGTAGAAATGGAGGAAAAACTAGCGGAATCTTTAGGAACTCGTGTGCAGATTGAAAGAAAGGAAGTGGGTGGAAAAGTAGTGATTGATTTCTTTACCAATGATGATATTAGAAAAATTATTGCTATTCTTCAGAATGAAACTAAAAGAGATCCCAATGAAACTTTAATAAATTATGAAAGGGATAATTTTGAAGAATTAGAAAAAGAGCGAGAAGCTTTTGCTAAAACCCAGGAAGAAAATATTTACGGAGAGGTTGAGGAAGACGGAGACCTTTATTCTTTAAAAGATTTTTCATTGTAGTTGATAGATGATGGTTTGTGGTTTATAGTAAGAAGGGCGAGCCTCCGGCTCGCCCTTCTTTAAAAAATGGAAAAATTTAATTTTAAAATAGAAAAGAAAATAAAAGGAGAATTAGGAAGAACTGGTATTTTAGAAACTCCTTCTGGGGTTATTCAAACTCCCGCTTTTGTGACCGTGGGAACTAAAGCTACGGTTAAAGCTTTAAACCCTGAGCAGGTAAATGATTTGGGAGCTCAGGTGGTTTTAGCTAATACTTATCATTTATATTTACAACCCGGTGATGCTTTAATGAAAGAAGCTGGTGGTTTAGCTAAATTTATGAATTGGGATGGTCCGACTATGACTGATTCAGGGGGTTTTCAGGTTTTTTCTTTAGGTGACGCTTGGGGAACTTCTGTGACAAAAATCGCCAAGCAAACGAATTTAGACGAAAATAAAAAATTGGGACCTTCAAAGTCCCAAGCGGGGTCTTTGGTTAAAATTGATGAAGAGGGTGTCGATTTTAGATCTTGCTTGGATGGTTCTAAGCATCGTTTTACTCCAGAAAAATCAATTCAAATTCAACATAATATTGGAGCTGATATAATTTTTGCTTTTGATGAATGTACTTCTCCTCAAGCTAATTTTGGTTATCAAAAAGAGGCTATGGACAGAACTCATCGTTGGGCAGAGAGATCTTTGATTGAACATAAAAAATTAGGTAGGTCAAAGGCTACTCAAAAACAACAAGCTTTGTTTGGAATTGTTCAGGGTGGTCGTTTTGAAGGTTTAAGAAAAGAAAGTGCTCAGGTAATTTCACAAATGGATTTTGATGGTTTTGGAATTGGTGGTTCTTTTGATAAAGAAGATATGAACACCGCGGTGGGTTGGGTTAATTCAGTTTTACCACAAGAAAAACCGAGACACCTTTTGGGGATTGGCGAACCTGAAGACTTATTTGGGGGAATTCAAAACGGAGTAGATCTTTTTGATTGCGTAGCTCCAACTCGTTTGGCTAGAAATGGGACACTTTATACAAAGAATGGAAAGATAAATATTTTAAATGCAAAATTTAAAAATGACTTTTTACCAATAGATGAGGGTTGTGGTTGTTATATGTGCCAAAATTATACTAAAGCTTATTTAGCACATTTATTTCGTTCTAAAGAAATGTTGGCCGGAACTTTGGCTTCGATACATAATTTATATTTTATTATTAACCTTGTTAAAAATATTCGTAAAGCCATACTAGAAAATTCTTTTCTTGAATTTAAAGAAAGTTTTTTAAAAAAGTATTTAAAATAGCTTGAAAAATAAAGCTTTTTTTACCATTGAGTAATCCACAGAAAAAAACTTGAAAAGCTTTTAAATAGAGTATAGAATAGGCGATGTTATCAGTTTATTAATAATTTCAAAGTGCTTTTTGCCTTTGAATAATAAACCTTATAATCATTAATTTAATGATTAGGTTAATAAAAAATATGGACGATTTTGAAAATTTAGAAGGGGAATCTCTTGAAGAAGAGGACGCTGAATTAGAAGATGAAGATGAAGTCTTGGGAAGTATTGAGGAAGAAGAAGACGAAGATTGGGGTGATGACTTCGGAGGAGATGAGGAAGAACTATAATCAGTGATGAAAAAAAGAGCGATGGGCATTAGCCCGTCGCTCTTTTTTTTCGTAGCATTTATTCAATTCTAATTGCTTTTCCATTTATTAAAGCATCACTTATTTTTTTGTAAGCAGAATCTAAAATTCTTTGAAGGGTACTTTGAGAAGTTTCCATTTCCAAAGCACATTCGGTTTGGTCTAGATTTTCAATATTTTTTAATCTAAGGGCTTCTAATTCTTCATGACTTAAAGAGATACTTTTTAGTTGTTGTAAGGGGATGCCTTGAGGTTTAAAAAAAACAATAGAAGGTTGAAAATTTATTCTACGACATCTTTTCGGTCTAGGCATTATTTTGAAGAGATGAATTTCTTCCTAAGCCCATACCACGACCACAGTTTGCATTACGAGATCTTTGAGGATTATTTTTTAAAGTTTCATTTTTGGTATTGCAGGGACCTAATCCTCGACCTGTTTTTGGACCTTTTCCTTGAGGTCCAGTTCCGTCAAAATTAGTCATAATTTTATTTGGGTTAAGATTAATAAAAATTCGACCTTTATTTGTTATGAGTATATACCCATAACAAAGCGAAGTCAATAAAAATAAAAAAAGCGATGGGTTAACGCCCATCGCTTTTTTCTAAAAATTTATACTCTTACAACATTTGTCGCACTTTGGCCTTTAGGACCATCAGTGATTTCAAATGTCACAGCGTCTCCTTCGCGTAGTTCATTGAAAGGGACATCTTTCACTTCGTTAGCATGAAAAAATAAATCTTTTTCCACACCTTCTTGTGCGATGAATCCAAAACCACGATCGGTAACACGAGCGATTGTTCCTTTATTCATTGTTTAAATAAATAAAATTATTAATACTCAAACTTTAGATACTGCAGAACAAACTCGACTTCATGTTCCCTTTATTCAGCTCCTCTTTTTGATGTTTTAATTAAACCATATTCGGATTATAAAGTAAAGGAAAATAGCTAAGGTGTTGGTAAATTGTTAATTTGCAATTTAATTATGAAACAAGGTAGAATGTATTTGATTATTTGAAAAAATATATTATTAATTAAAAATTTATTTAAAATGAAAAAAATATTATTTTTACCAGTTTTAACTTTGTTCCTTACGGGAATTAATGTTCAGGCTGAAGAAGAAGTTATTGCTGTTCCAACTTTAATTGAAGCTACAACTTCTGAAGGGGTTGTTGTTGAGGTTGCTGGAACCGAGGTTGTTGGTGATAATTCAGTTAGTAATCCTGAAGGAACTATTGGAATTGAATTAGAATCTATTCCAGAAAATTCTCAAGGGATTGGAGAAGAAGTTAGAACAATGTCATCTTTTGGATTATGGTGGAGAGGTATTAAAGAAAATTTTTCTTTAACTTTTACTTTTGATGCAGAAAAAAGAGCTGATAAGGTTATAGCTTTTGCGGAAGAAAGAATGAAAATAGCTGAAGAATTTTTAGCAAATAGTGATGATGAAGGAGTTATTGCAAAAGCCGAAAAGGTGATGGAGAGAGCTCAAGAATTATTAAAAAAGGCCGAAACAAAGAAAGTTGAGGTTCAAGAAAAAGTTCAAGCTCGTTTAGATGAAGTTGAAACAAAGGTTGAAGAACATAAAATTAAAATAGAAGAATATAAAAATAAACAAGAAGAATTAAGAAATAGGATTAAAGAAGGTGATGAAAGCGCTAAGCTAGAATTGAAAGAATTAAATACTGAGATAAGGAATGAGATGATTCAAAATAGAGAAGAAATTGATGCAAGAAGAGAAAGTGTTAAGATAGAATTACAAAAGAGAGCCGAAGCGGGAGATCCTCAAGCCGAAACAAGATTACAACAAATGGAAGAAAGGGGAGAACAGATAGGGAAATTAATACAAGAAAGAGCTCAAGAAAATTACAGTGATCCAATTAGAGAAGGTATTGAAGGAGGGGTAATGAGAATGAGAGGAACTTTGAATACTACTGGAAATCAAGAAAATAATTAGTAAAACTAAAAAAGGACGAACTACAAGTTCGTCCTTTTTTATTTTACAATAAACATAAACAATTTTTATTTTTTAAAATTATTTGTTGTTCTTTTTTGGTGTTTATTAGTGTATTTTGAGTGGCCTTACCCGTTGCTCCTTTTTTATTTAAAGGAGAGTGATGTTGATAATTTCTTTTCTGCATTTCTTCTACAAGTTTTTGATGTCTTAAAAACAAAGCTTTCTTTTTACCGACCCAACGTTTTGTTTCTGGATGGTTTCTATAACCTTTTTTATTATTATTTAAAATACTCCAGATGGCATGAAGTTCTCGATGTTCTCCCAACAAGTGTTGTCGGCATAATTTTTTTGGTTCTATATCCCAAATACGCATTTTAGTTTTCTGGATCAGAAATAATTAGATTTAAATTTTTTGGATTGTATTCTAGGTAAAGGCTTCTTCCTTGAGAAGGTCTAATATTAAATGATTCGTTTGGTAAGCGGTCGGCGTAATTTACGATAGCTTTGTTGTTTATAATATAATAGGTTTGAGGAGCAATCCTATCTCCTAATAAAATAGAATCAGTCCCTTTATATTGACCGTCGATATTAACAGCCATTGTTGCATAATAAAAGGTTCCGCTTCCTCCTTGATTATTCACCAAGATTAAAACAGCATCTTCATCTCCATCTTCATCAATATCTCCAAAAGAAGGTTGTCCAAATGCTGTTACTGTATTTTTTGACGCAAACTCTGGTGAAATTTCTTTTTCAGCTTTTCCGTTTATTAGAGTAAATTTTTCATTTTCAATTCTGTATGTGGTATTTAGAGGATTAATATTAACATTAATATCATTTAGGTTTTTATTTTCTTTATTATTAAAAAAATACCAACCTCCTCCCAAAAGAATTAACAAAGCAATAGCAATTAAAGTTTTTTTATCCATGGTATTTTAAATTAATTAATAATGAATAACTGATTCGATTATATTCTTTTTTATGAGATATTCAAAATATTAATAGAAAAAATTAAAAATACCGTCTGAGAGATGGTATCTTTAATTTAATTTTTATTCCACGAAGGTTAAAGCTTTCCCTGCTTTGCCTCCACGACCGGTTCTTCCGATACGATGGATATAGTCTTCGTAAGTGGAGGGAAGTTCGTAATTAATTACGTGACTGACATTAGGAATGTCTAATCCTCGAGCGGCTACATCAGTGGCAACTAAAACGTTTACACTATTATCTTTAAACATCTTTAAAGCTTGCTGGCGTTGTCCGTGGTTTTTGTTTCCATGAATCGATTTTACTTTAAAACCGCGGGTGGCTAGAATTTTAGATAATTTTTCAACTCCCATTTTAGTTCTTCCAAAGATTAAAACTTTATTAAACTCAGGCTGAATTAACAAATCATGTAAAAGATTAAGTTTAGTTTCTTTTTTGGCATAGATAACGTCTTGATCTACACCACTAGCGGTATCTCCTGTTTTTACAGAAATATGAATTGGTTCGTTTAAGAAATCGTTGATGATATTTTTAATCTCATTAGATAAGGTAGCTGAAAAGAATAAGGTTTGGCGATTAGTTGGCATAGCCGCCATAAGAAAACGCATATCATTTACGAATCCCATATCAAGCATACGGTCAGATTCATCTAAAACAATGGTTTGAAAATTTTTCATTTGTAAACGACCACGGTCGGTCAAATCTTTTAATCTTCCGGGGGTTCCAATTACGAAATTATGGTCACGACGCAAATCTGTTAATTGTTTATAAATTGGCATACCTCCTACTGCACAAACAGAATAAATTCTTAAACCAGAAGATAACTTAATAAGTTCTTCGTTAATTTGAATTGCTAATTCTCTAGTGGGAGCAATAATGATGACTTTGTGATTAGCGTTTTTCATGACCTTGTCTAAAAGAGGAATAACGAAAGCTGCTGTTTTACCAGTTCCTGTGTTTGCAATTCCTACAATATCACGACCACCTAAAACATGCGGGATAGATTGGTCTTGAATTGGAGTTAAATTTGTATAACCAATTCTTGTAATGTTTGTTTTCAGACGTTCATCAATAGGGAAATTAGCAAAAGAATTCACAGCTTCATACGGAGCAACTTCAGCCATTGGGATAGCTTTATTAATAAATTTTGAGATGTCGTTAAATTGGCTTTGGCCAGAACGACTGTTTCGGCTTCTACTACTAGAATATCTTCCGAAACTTCGTCCGCGATTATTATTTCTGGTGGCACTGGTTGTGTGTTTACTAAAACTACGGCTTTGGTTGCTGTGAGGTTTATTCACATTTGAACTTTTATCGAAACTTCTGTTTCGGCTTTTTGTATTAAACATATATTTTCTTCTAGCCTTTTAAATTAAGGGATAAGTCGGCTAGGTTCTCTTAAGATCCAGAAGAAGATATATGGATACCGGGAGATTTAACTTATATATAAAGTATATTATATTTTAATGATTTTGTCAAACAAAGCGTAATATCCCAATAGCTTGGAAACGTTTTAATTTATTTGTTAATTATGATTGGGGTTTTAAATTGCTTTTAAAGCAATTTTAATGTATGATTTATGAATCAAAAGTCGCCACAAGCGGTTTTTTATTTTTGATTATATGGAAATACGAAATATTGCAATTATTGCTCACGTTGACCACGGCAAAACTACTTTGACTGATGCTATTATGCGTCAAACAGGTATGTTTACCGAAGGAATGAGTATGGATACTAACAAGCTTGAACAAGAGCGTGGTATTACTATTTATGCTAAAAATACTTCTCTTTTTTATAAAGATACTAAAATAAATATTGTAGATACCCCAGGGCATGCTGATTTTGGTTCCGAAGTTGAGCGAGTGCTTCGTTCCATTGATTCTGTTTTATTAATTGTTGATGCTCAAGAGGGTCCTATGCCCCAAACTCGCTTCGTATTAAAGAAATCTTTAGAGTTAGGTTTAAAACCTATTGTGGTTATTAATAAAATTGATAAACCTGCAGCTGACCCAAAAAGAGCAGAAGAAGAAGTTTTGGAACTATTTATGGAATTGGGTGCGAGTGATGAACAGATGAATTTTACTACAGTTTTTGCTATTGGGCGTGAAGGAGTTGCTAAAAGAAAACTAGAAGATGAGTCAAAAGATTTAATGCCTCTTTTGGATGTAATTTTGGAGCAAGTTTCTCCTGCTCCTGCTAATTTAGAAACTTCGGTTAAGGCCCAAGTATTTAATCTTGCTTATGATAATTTTCTTGGGAGGTTGGCTGTTTGTAGATTATATGAAGGGGTTTTAAAAGATGGCAACACTGTTTTCTTTAAAAAACCAAATGGCGAAACTCGAAGTGGAAGGATTACCAAACTTTTTACCTTTAAGGGTTTATCTCGAGAAGACGTAAAAGAAGCGACTGCCGGCGACATTATTATGGTGGCTGGTTTTGCTGATGCTTTTATTGGGGAAACAATTACTACCGATGAAAATTGTGACCCAATGCCGGCTATTAAAGTTGATGAGCCAACAATTACTTTGGATTTTTTAGTAAATAATTCTCCTTTTGCTGGAAGGGAAGGAAAATTTGTGACGGGTCGACAGATTCGTGAAAGATTAGAAAGGGAATTAGAAATTAACGTGGGGTTACATGTTGATTTTTCCGAAGGAGCGATGAAAGTTTCGGGACGGGGGGAATTGCATGTAGCTATTTTACTTGAAAATATGCGTCGTGAAGGTTATGAATTACAAGTTTCGCAACCTAGGATTATTACCAAAGAAAAAGAAGGAAAAAAGTTAGAACCTTATGAAGAGGTTACTGTTGATACTCCAAGTGAATTCCAAGGAGTTGTGATTGAAAGATTGGGACAAAGAAAAGGAGTGCTTTCTAGTATGAAACAAACTCAGAATACTACAAGATTAATTTTTGAAATTCCAACTCGGGGGCTTTTGGGTTACCGAGGGCAATTTATTGTGGATACAAAAGGGGAAGGAATTCTTTCTAGTCGAGTGGTTGGTTTTAAAGAATATGCCGGTGAGATTATAAAAAGAGCTACTGGATCTATGATTTCTATGGCCTCCGGAAAAGCCCTTGGTTTTTCTTTGGCCAATTTGCAAGATCGCGGAGAATTGTATATTCATGCTAACACAGAGGTTTACGAAGGTATGGTGATCGGAAACACTTCAAAAGGAGAAGAAATGTCTGTTAATCCAACTAAAGGAAAACAACTTACTAATATGCGAGCGGCAGGAACTGATGAAAACATTGTTTTAGTTCCGCCAAAAGAGATTTCTATTGAAGTTGGTTTGGAGGTTATGACTGAAGATGAATATTTGGAAATTACCCCTAAGAGCGTACGTTTAAGAAAACAATATTTAAGTGAGATTGAGAGATCGAAGGCAAAAAGAAAATAGATTTTTAAAAAATGATATTATTTAAATATCTTTATAA
The DNA here is from genome assembly GCA_043800905.1 of Patescibacteria group bacterium. Lineage (GTDB taxonomy): Bacteria > Patescibacteriota > Minisyncoccia > Phycocordibacterales > UBA12079 > JAHITU01. The sequence continues at coordinate 38,613 of JAZDMO010000002.1, read as the reverse complement.
TATGAAAAGAAAAATCAAAAAAATATTATCTATTTTATTTTTAGTTGGGGTGATTCTTTTAATTTCTTTTGTGGTCTTTGTGATGTTTATGATTCCTAAGATTACTTCTGTTAAAGCTAATTATGTATTAGGGGCTCATAGAGGAAATTCTGTTGAATTTGTAGAAAACACTATAGAAGCTTTTGAAAGTGCTTTACAAAAAGATCGATATAAATTTATAGAATTTGATGTTCAATACACAAAGGATAAAGTTATGGTTGTTCATCATGATAAAACCTTAAAAAGGCTTCAGGGAAAATCTGAAGCTATTTCTGAACTTACCTATGAAGAGCTGTTAGCTATTAGTGATTATCATATTCCTACTTATGATGAAGTTATGGATTTGGTTGCTGGTAAAAAACCTTTAGATATTGAAATAAAGTCTCGAGGAGATTTGGCCGATGATCAAAAAATGGCAGATTTTATTATTTCTGATTTAAAAAAGAGAGGGGTTTTGAAATCGACTATCATTAGTTCAATTTCAAAAGATATTCTTTTTTATATAAATAAAACTTATGATAACGGTTTTAAAGGGTGGTTAGAAAATAAAGATTTGTGTCAAAAGGAAAAAAACAGTGTTTGCAATTGGAAGAAAAATATTTATATTGATACTGGTTTAATTTCTTATATTAATAAAGATACTTTCTTCCAAATTTTTGACTGGAAAGAACCGATTCTTTTTAAAGATACAGAAGCGGGAGTTAATTATTTTATGTTGTACGGGTCAAATTTAAGAGCTTATAACTCTTTGAGCAGAAAAACCCCAGAGAATATAAATTTATGTTTTTGGTTTTTTACTGATGAAATTTATTTAGTTGTTCCTGAAATAAAAAAAGAAACTTCTCATTTTTTGGATAATTTATTTGGTTTTGTTTTAGATGAGCAATTAAATGAAACGGTAGAAAATGTTGATGAAAATTTAAGAGAGAATTGTTTGTGGTGGTGTGACGCTCGAGAAGAATTACCTATTAAAAATAAAAAATAAAAAGCTTAGTAATTTGTTTTTTGTTAAGTCTTTGTTTGAAAAAATCTTTTTCTTTTAGTTTTATCCTCTGAAATTTTAAAAAAAACCATCAGCTGTTTGATTTATTTTTTTTATTTTAGATTTTTTAATTTCTATAGGGGCGTTGATGTTGTGATTTTTGCGATAATGTTTTTTTAATTTAAAAAGAATTAAACTTCCAATTATTGATAATATTCCGGTGATAATAAAAGTAATGCGAAAACCAAATAATTGAGCTAAGCCTGCTCCTAAGGAGCTGGAAATCGCTGCTCCAACATTTACTGAGGTTGAATAAAGACCCCACTCAAAACTTTCTTTATTTTTATCCATATGGGTACTCCAAAGACCAACCCAAGTTGCATAAACTAGGCCGCTTCCGATTCCATGGATGATTTGAGCAAAGAAGATAGCATAAATATGATGAGCAAAAATATAAATAAAAGGAACCGTAGCAATTATTATAGACCCAATTATAAGCCATTTGAGATCGTCGTTATCATCGTGGGTATCTACATGTTTTGAAAAGGCTAATTGGATGATAGATTTAGTAATTAAAAATAAACTACTGGCTACTCCTGCCGTGAATAAAGTTCCTCCAATTAAATTATCTTTAATGAAAATAGCTAAAATTGGATCAATTAATCCAAAACCTGTCACAGTAAAAATATCAGAAAGAATTAATAGCTTTATAGTGTTGTTTATTTTTGACATGATAATTGATTGTTTTTTAGTTTAATTTGTTATTTTTCTATTGAAGATAATTTTAGCATAGCCATATTTGTTTAAATACCAAAGCTGTGTATATTAAAAGAATTTTATAAAAGTTGTGAAAAACTGAGACAAACAGTACAATATTGTTATTAATAAACTTTAATAATTTAATTATATGAAAAATTTAAATAAATTTTTTGTGTCTTTTATGGCGATAGTAGTGTTTTTGCCGACTCTTGTTTTTGGTGCCACGATGCAATTTGGTGAAGATATTTATATTCAAAAAGAAAAGGCTCTTCAAGATAACTTATATTTAGCAGGAGGGGCTGTTTCTGTAAATAACCCTATTTTAGGTGATTTGTTTATCACTGGAGGACAAATTGTAGTTTCAGAAGAAGTTTCTGGAGATATTTTTATTATGGGTGGATCGATCACAATTTTAGGAAATGTTAAAGGAGATGTTCGTGTTGTTGGGGGAAATGTTTTGTTAACTGGAAATATTGCTGGTGATTTGATTATGGCAGGAGGCACTATGAATGTTTCTTCAGGAGCTTCTATCGGGAAAGATCTTGTTGCTGCTGGAGGTCATGTTTCTATTGACGGGAAGGTTTTAGGAAATACTAAAATAGCTGGAGGGATAGTCACCATTAATGGTCAATTGTTGGGAAATTTAAAAGCTCGGATTGAAGAAAAATTAATTATTGGCAGTGGAGCAGTGGTTAAAGGAATTTTAGAATACAGTGCAAGAGATATTAAAATTTTAAACGTAAGTGACGAAGCAAGTTTAAGTAATGAAATTATATTTAATAAAATTGGTGGCGAAGCATCAAATCAAAGAATAACCAAAGGCTTTAATAATTTTATCTTTGCCTTTTTAGGAGTTTTTGTTTTATTTAAACTTGTTGCTTCTATTCTTTTAGCCGTTATTTTAACTTGGTTATTTAAAAAATTCTCAAATTCTGTTGTCACAAAAGCCATTCAAAATCCATTAAACATGTTGGGAGAAGGGTTTGTGGTTCTTGTGGTTGTACCAATTGCTTCCATCTTATTATTTATAACCTTGTTAGGAATACCTTTGGGTATAATGGCAATATTGTCTTACTCATTAATTTTAGCTATTGCTGGAATTTATTCGGGAGTAGTTTTCGCTGCTTGGATATTTAGACTTATTCGCAAAGATAATAAAGTTATTATTTCTTGGAAGAATATAATTGGGGGAGTAATTTTGTTGGCTTTAATTGTTCTTATTCCTTATATTGGTTGGATTATTGGTTTGATTGTCTTCTTAATAACTTTTGGAAGTATTGCAGATATGGTTTATGAAAAATTATGGAAGGAACGATAGATATATATAAAAAAGCGGTTCGATTAAAATCGAACCGCTTTTTTTTTTGGATAGATAAAAATTTTATTTTCGTTTCTTTGCTGCTTTTTTGATAAGCATCTCTTTTTTAATTGCCAATCTTTTTGCAGTTTTTTTAGAACGAGAGGTCCTTCTTTTTTCTATACCGGTTACTCTTTTTGCCATAATTATTTAGGTTATTAGTTCTTTAGGTTTTTAGTAAAAATTGCTTCGTAATTTTTATTTTATAAACTTTAAGAATTTTAAACTCGTCTGTTGTTTTTAATAAATTATATTATACATCATTTTTCTTATAAATAAAGGAAAAATAGGTGTATTTAAGAATGATTTATTTTGCTATAATCTAATTTATGAATTTAGAAAATAACCCTTTAGCCGATAGAATGCGTCCAGAAAATATAGATGATTTTCTCGGACAAGAAGAAATTATTGGTAGAGGAAAACTATTACGTCAAGCTATTGAATCAGATAGTATCCCTTCTATGATTCTTTGGGGGCCTCCTGGAAGTGGAAAAACTACTCTTGCTTCTATTGTTGCGAGAATAACTAAGTCTGAATTTGTGACTTTATCGGCGGTGGCTGGTGGAGTGGAAGAATTGCGAAAAAATATTGAGATAGCCGAAATGAATCGTCGCTTAGGAAGAAGAACTATTTTGTTTATAGACGAAATTCACCGTTGGAACAAAACTCAACAGGATGCTTTATTACCCCATGTGGAAAGAGGAACGATTATTTTAATTGGAGCAACGACAGAAAATCCAAGTTTTGAAGTACGTGGAGCTTTGCTTTCCCGTTGTCGAGTTTTTGTTTTGCAGCAATTGGAAAAAGAACAATTAGAAATAATTATTAAGAAAGCGATTAAAAATAAAGAAAAAGGTTTGGGAAAATTAAAAATTAAAGCAACAGACAAAGTGATTAAAAGTTTAGCTCAGATGAGTAATGGAGATGCTCGTGTCGCTTTGAATATTTTAGAATATGCAGGTTCTATTAGTGATAAATTAACTTTGGAAATAATCAAAGAAGCTTTTCAAAAACCCCAACTTTTTTATGATAAAGACGGAGAAGAGCATTATAATTTAATTTCAGCTTTACATAAAGCAATGCGAGGTTCAGATGCGAATGCTTCTTTATATTGGTTAACTAGAATGTTAGAAGGGGGAGAAAATCCATTATATATTGCTCGAAGAATTATTCGTTTTGCTTCAGAAGACATTGGATTAGCTAATTCGCAAGCTTTGGAACAGGCAGTCGCGGCTTATCATGCTTGTCATTTTATTGGAATGCCAGAATGTGGGGTAAATTTAGCTCAAGCTGTCGTGTATATGGCGAAGTGTAAGAAATCTAATGAACTATACATTGCTTATGAAGAAGCGAAAAAAGATGTGGAAAAATTTGGAAATCTAAAAGTTCCTTTACATATTCGGAATGCTCCAACTAAATTAATGAAAGACTTAAAATATGGAAAAGGTTATAAATATTCACCGGAGTATGGTTATAAAGAAAATCAGGAATATTTACCAAAAGAACTGAAAAATAAAAAATATTTAAAAGGAGAAAAATAAAAACTTTCCCAAAAAGATTAATTTATTTTCTTGTTGCTTTAATGGATTAAAAAGCATAGAATTAGCTTTATAATATTTAATTAAAATCATTATGGATCATTTCAGAAAAGATAAAAAATTTGGAGGTAAAAAGTTTAGTGGTGGTGGACGAAGTTTTGGTGGTGATAGGGATGAAAAGAGAAGTTTCGGAGGTGATAGAAACGGTGGTCGAAATTTTGGTGGCGGAAGAGATCGAGAAAGGGCTGAAATGCATAGTACTGTTTGTAGTGAGTGCGGTAAAAGTTGTGAGGTTCCTTTTAGACCAACTGGAGATAAACCTGTTTTTTGTAGTGATTGTTTCAAAAACAAAGGGGGTTCGGAATCTTTTCGTGATCGAGGAAATGATAGAGGCTCAAGAGATTCAAGAGATTCACGACCTCGTTTTGAAGCAAAAAGATCTTTTTCAAATGATAGGGAGAGAAAAGATACACCAAATTATAAAGCCCAGTTTGATATGTTAAATGCTAAATTAGATAAAGTAATTAGCCTTTTAAATCCTTCGGTAGCGAAAGAGTTAAAAACTTTTGTTGAGAATACAAAAGTAAAAAGATCAGAAAGAAGTGAGAAAAAAGAAGTTGATACTAATGCTTTAAAGAATGCTATTGTAAAAACAGTGGCTAAAAAGATTGAGAAAGAACCAAAATTAAAAAAAGCCATTGCAAAAAAGGTAGAAGTTAAAAAATCGGCAAAAAAGATAGCTAAAAAAGTTGTTACCAAAAAGAAGACTAAATAAAAAATAAACAAGAAAGGCGGTGAGCTAAAGCTCACCGCCTTTTTTGTTTATTTTTTATTATATTTCCCCTTTGGGAGCAAAACCCTCGCCTTTAGGCGATTGTTTAAACATTTGTTATTAGATTACTTCGTCATATAAGTTTAAATAGGTACAGTTAACTGTACCTATTTAAACTTATACTCATCGCAATGACGAACCAAAAGTTCGCCATTGCGAGCCTGCCTGCCGGCAGGCAGGTCTAGAAATAAATAATTACAGCTTTTAAACTGAACCAAAACTACCGCCTTTCAGGCCGTAGTGGTTTATTTTGTTTTTTCCAGAAAAAAATACTTATTAAAATTGATATTAAAATCGGGATAAAAATAGTAGGAAGAGTTTTTTGATATAAAGTGATTTCGTTTATTGATGGATCTATTATATTACTTCTAATAAACCAATAGTCATCGATAATTAAGCCTATTGCTATTCCTGAAAATATTAAACAATTTGCACGAGAAATATTTCCAAAAATAATTGCTAACTGAACTCCAATTAGTAAAAATAAACCATAATCAAAATGATGAAGTTCGAATCCAAAGATAGAAGGGTTTGGATTTTTGAAAGAAACGGAAATTCTTGTTATTGTGATTAATATAACTGTTGTTATAAAAAAAATTTCATGTTTTTGAAAAAATTCTTTTGTTTTTTTCATTTTTATTGTTGGTAATAATTTAATAAAGCTTTAACGCCACTTAGGTTTTTATCCCATTCAATAGTTTCGTGGGTTTTTAATTCTACTGTAATCGCTGGAATATTGATAGAGGCTAACCATCCTTCAGCGTCACCAGTGATTTCGTAACTATCAAATGAATCTACGGCAGGGTAACCAGAAGCTTTTGCATAGGTATTCATAATTTTGAGAGTTTCGGGGAGAATTCCGTTTTCACATTCTGAAGCATAAACAGCGTTAGATTGACTATGCCAAAAAACAACTGCTAGAGGATTTTTTTCTAAAACAAAATTTTTGATTGCTTGGGATTCTGGTTCAGAAAAAGGGGAAGAACCAGCACTGACAACTTTGCTTCTCCAAGTACTTTCGGGCTTCCATTTACAATCAAAATTTCTGTTTAAATCTACGTCGTGATTATTAAAACGACCAAGACCAATAATTTCACTTTCTTTTATATCTTCCTTTGAAAAAATTCCTTCTTTATTTGTTATTTTATAAACCCCGTCTGGGTTAGCTGAAGGAATAATGCTGATCGTTATATTTTCTGGAATAAATTCAGGATGAGTTTTTAGATAATCAATAAATTTATAAGCTAAAAGAACGCTATTCCATTCGTAACCACCATGGATTCCGCCTACGAATAAAATTTGTTTTTCTCCGTGACCGAAAATATAAGCTTCAATTTTTCTTTTTTCAATTGAATAACCGATGACTTCTTGTTTGGGAAGAGTCTTGGATATTTCTTCTGCTAATTCGATTGCCAGTCGAACTTCTTTTTTATTTTGAAAAAAATTAAAAACAAAAAACCCGCTAGCTATTAAGGCAATTAAGATAATCGTTCCGATTGCTCGTCTAACAAAAAAATCTCGCATTATTTAGAGTAATATTTAAGTACCGCTTCAATTCCTGCCTTATTTTCTGTCCATTCCACATCAGTGTGATTGGTTAAAAGAACACTAATAGCTGGAATATTTTCTTTAGCTAACCAATTAACCATATCTCCAGTAATTGCATAGGAATCAAACTCTTCGTGACCAGTGTAACCAGAAGCTTTGGCGTAGGTACTGGTAAGATTTTTTGTTTCTGTTGATATTCCATTATGACAACTAGATGAGTAAACTCCTCCAGCAGCACTATACCAAACGATAACTGCCTGTGGTTTTTCGATACCAACATATTTTCTGATAGCTTGGCTTTCTGGTTCAGAAAAGACTTGGGTTCCACCGCTCACTGTTTTGTTTTGCCATGTTCCTGAAGCTTGCCAGTCGCAATCAAAATTTCGATTAAGATCCACTTCGTTGGCATTAAATCTTCCAGCGACAGTATCGGCCACTAGTGTTGGAACATCAGATATTTCGAAACGTTCAGAGGTTCCAACTGTTGCACTTAATCCGTCTGGATTTAAAACAGGAATAATGGTTATTTTAATATTGGCTGGAATTTTATCTTGATTAGCTTTGAAATAATCTATTGCTTCATAGGCAAGCATGGATGTGTTCCATTCATAGCCACCATGAATTCCTCCAATGAAAAGGATTTCAGTTTCTCCTTTTCCATATTGATAAGCCATAATCTCTTTTCCATTTACCGATTTCCCAAGCGTAAATTCATTTTTGTTTTCTTGGGTACTTGTCGCTTGGGTTGTTTGTGAATTATTTTGAGGAATAAGGTTGGTAGGAGTATTTTGATATTGAGTTATGTTTGAATTATCGTTTGAATTTGGGAGGATAAAATATAAACCAAATCCAAAAACTACAATAACCAAAATTCCTATAATTATATTTTTCATGATATTTTTTAATAGCTAATAATTCTATAATTCTATTATATCAGAGTTCGGAGAATTTCAGTAATTGATAAAAACGATAAAAATAAAGCCCTAATTCTAATAATTAAGACTTTATTTTGAGATTTTCGGCTTAATAAAAAATTAATCAGGCTGTTTTATTAAAATTATTACTGGATTGCTTCGCTGAGGCTCGCAAAGACGAAAAGCTTCGCTTTTCGTCATCCGTCATTGCGAGAATAAATTTTCGCAAAAATTTATTCGTGGCAGTCCAGCATCCCGTCATTGCGAGGAACGGAACGCAGTGGAGTGACGAAGCAATCCAGACTTGTGAAATCACGAAGTGATTTAATTAAAAAATAGATTTTATTTTTTTAGAGAATCTCTAATTTCTCGCAATAAAAGAATGTCTTCTGGGGTTATTGTTGGTTTTTCTTCTTCTTTTTTCTTTAAGCGGTTGATTTGTTTAATAACTATAAAAATAGCAAAAGCGATAATTATAAAATCAACAATAGTATTTAAAAAGATTCCGTAATTAAGGGTGACAGCCTCAATTCCGTCAGAAGCTTTTTTTAATATAATTGTAAGATCAGAAAAATCTACTCCACCAGTAAGAATGCCAATGGGAGGCATGATAACATCGGAGACAAAGGAACTAACAATTTTTCCAAAAGAAGCCCCGATTACAATACCCACAGCCATATCGACAACGTTGCCTTTGATTGCAAATTCTTTAAATTCTTTAAACATAATTTTATTAAATTATTTAGTAAGCTTAATTTATAATTTTTAATTATAGCATTTTAAAATCTGATCTGAAGTATTTTTTTAATTGTATCGTTTATCAATCCAAGATATAATTTAAACATGTCAAAAGGAAGAGACCAAAAGAAAAATATAAAGAAACCAAAAAAGGATAAGAAAAAATAGTTTTCTTTAATGATTTTTGAGTTAAAGCCAACCTAATTTATTTATGGATGAAAATGGGTTGTTTTGTTAAATTTATTTAACTCGATTAAGTTATAAATTCAGAGTTAAATATTAACTTTTTCTTGTGAGGACATGATATCTCTTCTGTTAATTTTTGCTCCTTCGACAATGAGTTTTATTCTTTTGTTTTTTGTGTCTTCTCGTTTACCACGTAAAAGCCATCTGTAGAGCATCTTCTTTGTGGATGGAGGAAATTTTTTAAAATTTTTCTCGGCTATCTTATTTTTTGAAAGCTCTTGTTTAAGTCCGTTTGGTATAGATGGATTTTTAGGAATGTCGTGGTCGTGGGTTAGTTTTTGGAGCCCAAGTTTATAGAATTTTAAGCCTTCTTCTGTCATAGCACCTTTTTTTATTAGTTCTTTTCCATAACGAATGGTGTTGTTGCTCCATTTACTGTTTTTATTTCTTTTAGAAAAAGTTCTAATAAATTTTTCTTCATCTAACCTTTTTATTGTTGTATCTATCCAGCCGAAACAAATAGCTTCTTCTATAAGTTCTCGGTGAGTTGGGGCAGGTTTTCCAGTGTGTTTTTTATGTACTACTACAGCAACTTTATTTTCTTTTTTGTGATTTATTTGTAACCACTTTCTAAAATCATTTCTGTTGGAAACGTGTATCGTATTCATAAAAAAAGTATATCATATTTATTAGTGGTTAATAAAAACACCCAACGGCTACGATTTAAAAATCGTAGCCGTTCACCCCCATTATGCTCCGTTTAGTAGCGGAAGTTCGAACCTTTTGTATGTTGAGTAGGGAATAGAAAAAAGTTAATACTTGTATTTTTTTATATCCTTTTTAGCATTTTTAATAAATTTTCCAAACTGTCGGTCTTTTCCTCTCTTTTCTAGTTCGGTCATTTCATAATATTCAGATTCTCCTTTTAATTTCATATAATTAGAATATTTATCTTTATCTAGTCTACCAGATTTTAATGCGGATAATACTTCGCATCCAGGTTCGTGAATATGTGTACAATCAATATATTTACATTTTTTACCCAAAGTAATTATTTCATCAAATATATTATTTATTCCACTACTTAAATTAACCATGCCGACTTCTCTTATCCCTGGGTTGTCTATGACAATAGGTCCGTTTTTTAAAAAATACATTTCTCTTGATGTGGTTGTATGTTTACCTTTTCCAGTATAAGAACTTATCTTTTTAGTTTTTATGATACTTTCTCCAAGCAATTTATTTATCAAAGAAGACTTACCAACTCCAGACGAACCAAGAAAACAGTAAGTTTTTCTTTTTTTCATATAATCCTTTAAATCGTTCAATCCTTCATTGGTTGTTGTACTAGTTGAGATAAAATCAATTTCACTAAATCTGTTTTTTATTTGATTTAGTTTTTCGGTCAATTCTTCTTTTGAAATTAAATCTATTTTATTTAATATGATAGCAGGTTTTATTTCTTCTTCACGAACTATAGCAAAATATCTTTCAAAACGGTTTAAATTGAAATCTCTGTCGACCGATTCAACAACGAAAGCAACATCAATATTTGTTGCTATAATTTGAGTTTTATTTCCGCCACTGTTTTTTCTTTTTATTATCGTTTTTCTCGGTAGTATTTCATGAATTATTGCTTGTTCCTTATCTATTTTGCTAATTGCAACCCAATCACCAACAGCAGGGTAATCTTCTCTTGATAATGCTGTAAACATTTGTTTGCCAGTCACTTTTGCTAGATAATCAGTTTTAGTATCTCTAACTTTGTATATCCCTTTGTGTTCTGCTATTACTCGTGCAACCGAAAACTTATCCAATCCTAATTTATTACGGTTAGTTTCAAAAAAATCGTTATAGCCTAAATCTTCAAGTTTGATTTTATTCATATTAATATCACTCATAATTTAATTATAACAAAAAAACCTAAAAAGGTGTTAAAAGTCAAAGAGGTTCGAACATAGCAAAAAGTCTTGTTCGGGGTATAAAAAAATATGGCTTAACAAAGCCATATTTTAGTTTGCTCCCCTTAGTAGACAAGTTCAGAACTCTTAATTGGAAGAAAATAAAGTCTGAATTACAGTTTAGTGGTATTTTAGAGATGTTTCCAAAACTAGAGGTTCAGAACTAAAAAATAACTAAGTTATTGTGTTTTTATAAAAATTTACCATTGATATAACTTCTTGTTCGCTTAATCTTTTAGATGTTCTTAGTGCAATTATTGATGATTGAGCATTATTTCTTGCTAAGTTTCCGTAGTATTTATAGGTGTTTTTTAATACCTTTTGTTTAAAGTCAAAATAAAAATCTTTTTCAATTGTGTTTAGTGGTATATAGGTTTCCTTGTTTAAAAAATTAAATTTATTAAAGTTTAAAAAAATAACATTATCTATATCAATATAAGAAGATTTTTTTGTTAGATATTTTTTAAAAGATTTTATGTTGCTGTTTATGGAACAGTGTGGACAATAAGTGTTTGTGAAAGAACCGAAATTTGGAAATACTTTATACACCCTACTACTTAAACTTTGATAAAAAACTAATTTGTTTTTTTTATCTATACACAATAAAACCACCCAATGCATTGATAACTTTGGGTGTTTGTTTGCTGGTATCCAGTAGATGTCGCCAAAATTTCCAAACATAAAAGTTTTTATATTTTAACTGTTATAAAATTCGGCTTGGCTAACTTCTATATTAAAATCAAAATTTCTATTTGGGAGAATTTTACTTCTATCAAGATGAAAAGCTAATTTATAATCTATAACATTTAACATAGATGTTTGAGAATAAGGGACCTCGCTATGTGTTTTAGTTACAAGTTCAGAAGAGGTTGTGTTTTTAAATTCGGAAATAATATCGTCAAGTAATCCAAGTTCATATTCTGATAAATATGTTTTATCTGCATCTTTTTTATTTTTAAGAATAAAGTTTCCATTATTTGCTTCAAATTCAATAATATCGGTAAATATATTAACTAACTGACCATAAATAAAACCGTCATTTAAAACTTCGGCTTCTTCTTTTTTAACCTCATATTTTAATAAGGTTAGTTGGTCTTTTATAAAGGTAGGTATTGGACCATAAGGTAAATGATAATAGGTGTCGTTAGTTATTGGTCTTCCTGTTTCTAAAACAGAAATAAAATCAAAATAGTAAAAAATCTTTAACAATTTTGTTAAATATAAATTAGGTATTTGAGAAGATAAGTAAGCAACTGAATTTTTGATTTTCTCTAATTCTAAGTTGTTCATATTAATTTAAATTATATATTAATCTTTCTTTATTAGCAAAGACACTTTTTTAGTTGAAAATTAATGTAAAAGAAAGTAAAGTATATGTATGGAAGATGAAGAAGAACTTTTAAAACCTTTTGATTATATCAACAGCGATATAAATTTATTAGCCCTTCATATATTGCTTGAAGGTTTTTATCGTGGACAAAATGTTTTTACTTTAGACCAATTTATTAAAGGAGATTATTGGAAAATCGATGCTATAACAGAAGAAATAAGGGATACACAAGATTATGGCTCTGCTGAAGATTTAGTTTTACATCAAATAATACAAATTGTAAGAGATTTGGGTTTGGGAAAAGTGAAGCGTATAAGTTTAACTACAATATATGGCTTAACTGAAACTGTTGTTGAAAATGCAATAAAAGAAAAACAGGTTACTGAGGAAAATGTTTTGTTTTATTCTGGGGTTATTGATGAAATAGCTAATTTAAGAAAACTGAAAGATAAACAAATAGAAGAAAAAATAAATTTAGGTGTTGAATGGAGGAAGGAATTAAACAGAGTTGATTTTACTGAGAATAATTTTTCTAAACATTTTCAATATATAACAGAGATATCAGCTCCCTTTATTGAGTTTGAGATAGATTTTAATAAGGAAAAAGCACAAGAGTTAAATGAGGAAATTGATGATTTTGCTTTTAATTTTTATCAAGATGATTATGTTGAAGAAAAACCTTTATATTTAGAAAAAAGACATTATTTTTCAAAACAAATAGAGAATTTTTATGAATATATTAAAAAATTTCCTATTGTTGATGGTTATGTGAATATCCCCTTTTCTTCTTTGTCAGAGAAAGGGTTTGAGATTATAAAAATAATGGCTTATTTAGAAAAAGAAAAAAGAGTTAAAGTTCGTAATTGGAACGATAAAGATTTGTGGAATGTTAAATTTCACCAAACCCCAATTACTATGTCTTCTTTGCTTGGTTTAGTTGATAAAGTTGAAGAAAAACAGAATAAGAAAGAGGAAATTAAGTTAAATTTAAGTTTTTCCCCTCAAATAGCAACAATGATTTTAAAGAGTAATAAAGACAAAGAATATAAAATAAAAGTTCAAGGTCAGGTTCAAAAAGAAGTAATAAGGGTTATATTCCAGAACCCTAAAAACACTTATTCTGATTGGAGTTTATATGATATAGCCGAACTTCTTGGAGGCAATGAAGTAGACGAAGTTGCTGTAAAAAATGCGATTTATCAATTTAACAGAAAAGTAAAACTTTCAATTCCTGAAGTTGAAAACATATTTGAATTAACTAAACATTCAGCGAAATTAAATCTTAAATATGTAGATAAAAATTAAGCAAACTTAAGTCTTGCATCTTATATCCTTAAGCTAATCCTTAGGGATTTTTTTATGCAGGATATTACTAAACAAAAAAATAAGCAAAAGATAAACTTTAAAAGTTTCTCTGTTGAAGAACAACAAAGGTTGGTCGGTGCTTTTGTTTGGCTTATTAAACAAGATAAAAAGCAAAATCCTGTTCGTTATCAGCTTAATAATAAAAAATATGATTGATACAGTATGTTTATTGATACCAAAAGAGAAAATGAGATTTATTGAAGGAGTTTCTAATTGGGAGCTTTATTCAAAAACAGACCAATATAAAAAATTTGTTAGAAATCCAAGTAAATTAGAAAAAGATACAGGAAATTATTTTCCAAGATTAACAGGATATAAAAGAAATTTTTCACAGGAAGCGAATGTAAGGGTTGAATTTTCTGTTCCTAAACTTTTATATCTAAATAATTTAGATGAGGTTGAAGATAAAAATCTTGTTGAGGTAGTTTATAAATTACAAGAAAGACTTCATGATATGGGAGTAATACTGACAAAATCTGTCATAGAAAATGCTTCAGTTAGCTCTGTTCATTTTTCAAAAAATATATTGTTAAAAGACGGATACACAGTAAGCCATATAATTTCGGAGTTAAGTAAAATAGATTTAAGAAAGACTTTTGATTTTGCCAAAACAAGATTTATAAACAATGGTCAAAGTCTCTACGCTCATACAACATCACATCAGCTTACTATATACGATAAAATTGCTGATTTAGGTAAAGATAAAAAAAGAGCTATTGATAAAGACCAAACCCTATATCAGAGAAATTTGTTTTCGTTGATAAATAATAATGATTATGCTCCAAAAGAAATTATTCGTTTTGAGATTAGATTAAACCATAAACAAAAAATGAATAAGGTTATTGAAGATTTAGGCTTTGCCAAAAACCCAAGTTTTAAAGATGTATTTAATTCAGAATTGAGTAAATCAGTTGTTTGTGATTATTGGAATAAAATAATTAAGGAAAAGAATTTAGGTTTGTTGTCAGTTAGTATAAGTTTGAAAGATATACTCCAAATAATCTTTTTGGTAGATAAGAAAATAAAACCAAAACAGGCGATTTATTTTCTTGGATTATATATGTTGGCAAAAGATGAAGATGGAATGAGACAATTAAGAAGTATGGTTACAAAGCGTATGCACGATAGGACTTGGTATCGTATGGCTAAGGATATGAGATATGCAAGTGAGTTAATAACCAAAAATAACCTTAAAAGCTGGGTTAAACAAATAGATAAAAGTTTAGAAGATTATAAGACTTATAAAATAAAAAAAATATGAATAAAAGTAAAAAATTTAGACAAGAATTTGAAAAGGCTCTTGAGAATTATTATAAGCAATCAATATCGGATAATATCAAAAGAGGTTTAGAACTAAAAAAGAGAAAAAAGTTATCTACACCTCTAGTTTGATGTGTAAAGAATTGTTAAGTATAATTATTAATAAATAAAATGATAAAAAATATGGGAAACAAAGAATTTTACACAGCTAAGGAATTGGCTGAAAAGTTGAGAGTAAACATTATGACGATTTATCGTTATATAGAAGCAGGAAAATTAAAAGCTTATAAATTAGGCAAGGAGTTTAGAATTGATAAAAAAGAGTTTAATAAATTTTTAAATAAATGCCAGAGAAAATGTTAAAAAGAAAATTAACATACATTGATTTATTTAGTGGCGCAGGTGGATTTTCCTATGGATTTGATAAAGCTGGTTTTGATAATGTTTTTTCTATAGATTGCGACAAAAGTTTTTGCGGTACTTATAAAAAAAATTTTCCTAATCATATTTTGATTGAAAAAGATATCCGTAAATTAGATGCGGAAGAAATAAAAAAAATTGCAAAAAATAAAAAAGTTGATGTAATTATTGGCGGACCACCTTGTCAGGGATTTAGTATAGCAGGTGTTATTGGGAGAAGATTTATAGATGACCCTAGAAATTATTTATTCAAAGAGTTTGTCAGAATAGTTAAAGTAATTAAACCAACCTATTTTGTTATGGAAAATGTTGCAAGACTTTATACCCATAATAAAGGAGAAACTAGAAAAGAAATAATTTCTAATTTTGAAGATATTGGTTATAAGGTTAAATGTAAGATATTAAATTCAGCTGATTATGGCGTCCCTCAAATAAGAAAAAGGGTCATCTTTATCGGTACAAGTATGAAAAATGGGGAAATTAGTTTTCCTGTAAAAAATGTGAAAGTATACAAAACGGTAAAAGAAGCAATAAGTAATTTGCCTAAATTAAAATCTGGTAAAATAAATGAAAAGATTTCAAACCATATAGCAATGAGGCATACAGAACAGATGTTGAAAAAAATGTCTTATGTTAAAGATGGAGGGGATAGATATAGTATTCCTGTAGATATTAGACCAAAGACAGGAGATATTAGAAAGTACATAAGGTATAATAGCAAAAAACCATCAATTACTATTACAGGAGATATGAGAAAAGTTTTTCATTATTCACAAAACAGAGCTTTGACAGTTAGGGAACTAGCAAGACTACAGTCATTTGATGATGATTTTGTTTTTGAAGGGAATGTTATTTCTCAGCAACAACAAGTAGGAAATTCAGTCCCTCCTTTTATGGCTGAAGCTATAGCCGAAGAAATAAAAAATAATTTATTTAATAATTATAAAAATGAAAAATAAAAAATTTCCAAAAATAAATTTCATAGGTAATAAGGAAAAAATAGCTGAGTGGATTTGTGATAATTTTCCCAAAGATGCTAGTTCTGTATTTGATGTTTTTTCTGGTGGTGGTTCGGTAAGTTATTTTGCCAAAAAAAGAAATTTTAAAGTTATTAGTAATGATATTTTGTCAATAAATTATTTAATATCTAAGGCTTTAATTGAAAACAAAAAAGAAACTTTGAACGATGATGACTTAAAAATAATTTTTTCAGGAAGACCTAGAAAAGATTTTATGTATAAAAACTATTCTGAAGTACATTTTTTTCCTGAAGAATGTATGGAATTAGATTTATATAGGAAAAATATAGAAAAATTGAATTCTTCATACAAAAAAGCTTTAGCACTTATTTTATTTAGAAGGGCTATGATTAGGAAAATGCCTTATTCAAGATTTAACTTAAACTGGAATAAAATAAAACAGTTAAGAGACGAAGATTATAGTTATTCAAAGTATAAAAGAAGAAGAGCTTACCATAATCAGAGTTTTAAGTTTCATTTTTTAGATAATTTAAAAGGATACAATAGTTCTATATTTGATAATGGAAAGAACAACAAATCTTTAAATGATGATGCTTTTAATTTATTAGGGAGTATAAAAGCAGACATTGTCTATTTAGACCCACCTTACACAGGAACTATGAATAATTATTTTGGTTTCTATGGTGTGTTTGATGAATATATCAATTCTAAAAAAGAGAAACCTTTTTTAAATAATTTTATTGATAAGAACAAATCTTTAGTTTTATTTGACAAATTGTTTTCTAAGTTAACTACTTATAAGTATTGGGTTTTAAGTTATAATAATAATTCTTTCCCTCCAAAAAATGATTTAATTAAATTGATTAAAAAATATAGAAAAAACATAAAGGTTATTGAAAGAAAACATAACTATAAAATAACAGGAAAAGATAACAAAAATAAGAATAAAGAGTACCTTTTTTTGGTAACTAAATAAATATAATGAATAATCAAACATATGAAGAATACTGGAAAATAACAAATGCTTTCACTGACTATAACGGTGATAAATTTTTAAATGCGTTAAGAATTTGTCTTGATTTTATAGACGAATATAAAAATGAAAAATATAGTGAAGAAAAATACAAAAGGTTACAAACTTTACTTATAGAGGATAGGAATATGAATGGTGCTTCAGTAAGAAAGGTTATAAATCAATTAGTTAAATTCGGCTTTATTGAACCATATTTAGTTTCTTACACAGAAGAAGCTAGAGACTATTTAGAAGCAAAAACTAATAGAAAAAGAAGAAGTTTACTATCTAAAATAGTTTATTCTAATTCGGGTTTTTATAAATCTGTAAGTAATAAATCTGACTTACATCAGATAAGTTTTTTAGTTAATACAATGGTTGAGGTTGGAGAATTAAGTAAAGAGGATATTACGGCTCTTATGTTGGTAGATATGGAGAATTTAAACAAAGACTATTTAGATAGAAAAGAACTTCTTACTTATGTTGCAAAATCTCAAGAAATTGATTTTGTAGGGAGAAAATATAATCAGATAAGTCATTTAATGAATTTATTAGGAAAATTAGATGATATTATTTTTGTTGATAATAAATTGTATTTTACTGAAGATGCAAAACAAATTTTTGGAGAAAAATTAGAGAAGGAAACGCGAAAGAGAAATCCTTATTTACATCTTATTTACAAAAACCAATTAAAAGAGGAAAGTTATTCTGTTTTCAGTATAGAAAAATGTATGGTGGAAAAGAGAGCCTATCCTACTTTAATTGCAAGTCATATAAAACCTTTTGTTCAGTCTTCAGATAAAGAAGCTTATGACCCTAATAATGGTATTTTGCTTAGTCAAAACCTTGATGGCTTATTTGATAAGGGAAAGATTTCTTTTGAAGATGATGGCACTGTGATAACTTCTTCTGAATTAGATGAAGAACTAAAAGAATATCTAGAAACTTATCGTCTTGACGATGTTTTCCTAAAGGAGGGAAGAAAACAATATCTAATTTTTCATAGAGAGTATTTTAAAGATAAATTAAAGTAATATGAAGTCAATAAGTGTATCAAGAGTATCAACAGAGGAACAAAGAGAGGCAGGAAATTCGCTTCCTGCTCAAGTTGAACGCATAAAAAATTATTGTGAAAGAAAGAATTTTTCTATTATTAAAACATTTAGTTTTGATGAAAGTGCCTATAAAGAAAAACGAGACGAGTTTGATAAATTACTTGAGTATGTTCAAGATGTCTCTAAAAAAGAAAAAGTGGCTGTTTGTTTTGATAAGGTAGACCGTCTTTCACGAAGTGTTTTTGACCAAAGAGTTTCAGCTTTATTTGGTATGGCAACTTTTGGAAGAATAGAACTTCATTTTGTTTCTGATAACCAAGTAATAGATGATAAAATGTCAGCCACAGAAAACTTTAGATTTAGTATAAATCTGGGTTTAGCAAAATACTATTCTGACGCTATAGGGGATAGTGTTAAAAGAGCTTTTGAGAAGAAAAGAAAAAATGGGGAATGGTTTGGAAATGCTCCTATAGGTTATTTGAATGTTTCTTTAGATGAAGTTAAGAGATTAAGAAAAGATATAATTTTTGACCCAGAAAGAGAACATTTAGTTAAAATGATATTTGAATTATATGCTACTGGAAATTATTCTTATAAAACTATTCAAAAAGAAATTACTAATTTAGGGTTAAGAAGTAAGGAAGGAAAAGAATTGCACAGAAGTATGATTGAGAGGATATTAAGAAATTCTTTCTATTGCGGTATTGCTTATTCAAGGAAATATAACGAAACTTGGATACATAAATATCCTCGTTTGATAAACAAGGATTTGTTTGATAAGTGCCAAGATATAAGGCTAAAACGCCGAAAAATGCCTTCTAAAGAGACTTCCAGAGATTATATATTCAAGGGCTTATTAAAGTGCCAAAATTGTGGTTGTTCAATGTCTCCTGAATTAAAAGTAAAACCAAACGGAAAAGAATATGTTTATTATTCTTGCACCAACGCTAAAGGAATTTGTAAAAGAAAATATATAAACGAGAAAGATTTACTAAAACCTATTTACAAGGTCCTTGATAAATTTGGAACGATAACTGAAGATGTTCAAAATGATTTGATTGATGAATTAAGAAAAAATACAGAAGCAGAAGTTGAATTTCACAAAATACAAGTAAACAGATTAAGAAAAGAGTATGATGAATTTAAAGATATGGATAGTAATTTGATTGATATGTTTGCAAGAAAGAGTATTACTAAGGACGAGTATGACAAAAAACATCAAGAGTATGCAGACAAACTTCAGCTGTTAGAAATAGAACTTTCAGAACATAGAGAAGCTGATTATGAATACCAAACAACAGTAGCTACTCTTATTTCTGTGGCAAGAAGGTCCAGAGAGATTTTTGAAAATTGTTCTGAACCAATAGAAAAAAGAGCATTTTTAAGAATGATACTTCAGAACCCTGTTGTAGAAGGAAAAAAGCTAGAGTTTTCAATGGTTTCTCCCTTTAATCTAGTGCTTGAATTAGCAGATAGACCTAATTTGCTCCGCGAGTAGGACTCGAACCTACGACCAACGAGTTAACAGCTCGCCGCTCTACCAACTGAGCTATCGCGGAATGTGTTGTTTTGAAGCTTATTTCAAAACTGAATAGTATTTTACACAAAAAAAGTATGAAAGTAAATATTTGACTTTTTAATTAAATAAGATTATTTTGGAGAAGTTGGCGGGGGAGCACACCTCTGCATCGGGAGCTCGACGTTCGATGTCTACGCACAAGCATCTGCGTGAGAAGAACCGCTGAGATGGCAGGCAAAAATAGAGGGCTAAAAACGGGGCGCCGTGGGAGAGTGGCTACTCTTTTGTTTAGCCAGCACGGGCCTGTTAGAGCGATTGTCCCTACTCCTCACCCAACACAAACCCTGGTCTTGCTTTTTGCGAGATCGGGGTTTATTTTTTGAAAGACCTCTTTAATATTGATCGTAATATATGATATAATAGTGAATATGAAAAGTAGCAAAAAGAAGGTCTATTTATTCTTATTTTTAACGATAATTGTTTTGGTTGGAATCTGGTTCTTTTTTCTAAAAGAAAAGTCTCAATTACAAACATTGGTTGAAACAAAAGAAAGAGCTTCTGGTTCCTATGCAATCGCTGAAGATATGGTTATTCTAAATGTATTACCAGACGATAATCAAGTTAGCGCTATGGTAAAAGAACCTAAATTAAAATTAATTGGTTATGGTTTTGAAGATGGGGGAAATATTCCTTCTAAATATACTTGTGACGGTGATAATATTAATCCAAGTTTTGAAATTAGTGGTGTGAGTGAAAAAGCAAAATCTTTGGTGTTAATTATGGATGATCCTGATGCTCCTGTGGGTGTTTGGGATCATTGGATAAAATTCAATATACCTGTTTCCACCACTCAAATTTTAGAAGGAGTAGAACCTGAAGGAATTGCGGGGAAAGGAACTGGAGGAGGTTTAAAATATTCAGGTCCTTGTCCTCCCGATAAAGAACACCAATACATTTTTAAACTTTATGCTTTGGATATTGAATTAGTTTTACCAGAAGGTAGCAGTAAAGCTGAAGTAGAAAAAGCGATGACAGGACATGTTTTGCAAGAGACTCAATTGGTGGGGAATTATAAAAGAATAATTAAAGTTGAATAAATTGAAAATTATTTATGTATATAAAAGTAAAGGTTTTTCCCAAGTCTAGAAAGGAAGAAATTATATATAGAGGAGATTTAAAGATTCCACTAAATGAAAGAAATAGATTTGAAATAAAAGTAAAAGAAAAGGCTGAAAGAAATATGGCAAATAAAAAAGTTTTGGAGATTTTGGCAAAGTACTTTAAAATAGAGGAGAAGGATTTAAAAATTATTAGCGGACATCAACATCCTAGTAAATTGTTGAGTATTAACGACGATGTTTTAGAAGTCAAAAAAATTATTAAATAATAATTAAAAAAAAATTATATGGATAATTTAAAAATCAATGCGGTGAATATTGAGATTGATCAAGAAATTAGAAATTATATTGATAAAAAGTTGGCGAGTTTCGAAAAGTTTATTGATTTAAATGGAGATGGCGTAACTATTGATATTCGTGTAAGTCGTATGGTGGGGGAACAAAGAACTGGAAAGATTTACAATACAGAAATGAGTATTACTACTCCGGGAAAAAAGTATGGAGCGAATGCCGAAGGTGATACTTTATATGAATCCTTGGATTTAGTGAAAGACGCTGTTTTAAGAAAGATATCGGGTTATAAAGACAAAAAAATTGGTTTTTTGAAAAGAGGAGGGGCACAAATTAAATCATTATTAAAAAAAGTAACAGAATAAAGAGATAAGTTTATGGATAATTTTTTAAATACCATTGGAGGTAGAATTACTATTTTCCTATTTTGTATTATTGGAGTAATCACTTATTTATATTTTATGAATAATAATGTTAATGATGTAGAAGCAAAAACTACGGCGATAATAGAAACAAATATCGGTTCTTTTGAAATAGAATTTTTTGAAGGATTAGCACCGAAAACTGTCGAAAATTTTAAAAAATTAGCTAAAGAAGGTTTTTATGATGGGATTAAATTCCATCGTATTATTAAAGGTTTTATGATTCAGGCTGGTGATCCTTTAACTAAAGATGACAGTCAAATGTCAATGTGGGGAACAGGTGGTCCTGGATATTCTTTTGAAGATGAAATTTGCGAGAAAAATAAAAATAATAAATATACGATTTCTATGGCAAACTCCGGTCCTAATACAAATGGAAGCCAGTTTTTTGTAAATACAATGGATAATAATTTTCTAGATGACAAACATACAGTTTTTGGAAAAGTAATTAAGGGAACTGCGGTAGTTGATGCGATTGAAAACGTGGTAACGGGAGAAAGAGATGTTCCTGTTGAGCCAGTAGTTATTTATAGCGTGGCCTTGAAATAAATTAAATTTAAAAGGAAATAGGCGACCACTCCGCGGTCGCCTTTTTTTTGTCATTAATATTTTATTTTTTAAAAAAAATATTATAAAAACTGGCTTAATGAAAAAAATATTAGATTAAAAATAATAAACTAGTCAGTCATTACTAACTAGTTTTAATATTATTTAAAATAAATTTTAGTTAAAAGCTAAAATATTTAAATCATAAAGAGCTAAATTAATTTAAAAACTTCAGAACTCCTCTCAAACCTGCCTGCCCCCGCCTGCCGGCGTGCAGGGCGGACAAGTATCATATTATTTCACTCCTCCTAAAAAAAACACTTTATTACTGGACTGCTTCGTGCCTCGCAGAGACGTTTTGCTTAACGCAAAACGCAACGAAAAACTTTGTTTTTCGTCTTTGCGAGTGAGGTTTTAGTTTTTTAATTAAACTACTTCGTGATTTCACAAGTCTGGACTGCCACGATCAGATTTTTATTAAAAAATCTGATCTCGCAGAGACGGTTTGCTTTTCGTCGTCCGTCATTGCGAGAAAGAATAATTTAGTAACCCGGTTACTGAATAAAAACTAACATAGACTTGCCTAAAGATTTAAATTTATAAACTAAAGTAACCGGGTTACTAAATTTTCTTTCGTGGCAATCCAGAAAGAATTTTATAAAACAGCCTGATTAATTTTTCATTAAGCCTAAAAATCAAAATCACGGGGTGTCTGACAACCCGTGAGAAATACAAGAATAAATAAAAAAGAGCGACGGGTTTTAACTCGTCGCTCTTTTTTTATTTGGATAATTAAATTTTGGATTCTTCTAAAAGCCCTTCAATTATTGCTTTTACATTTTCATAGGATTGAGCCCCGCTAATTGGATATGTTGTTGTACTGTTTTTAACATAAACAATTGTATGAGGCGTTCCTTCTACTCCAGAAGCAATTCCTGCATTGAAATCAGCTTCTACTTTCGCTTGAGTATCTCCATCTGCCATACAACGATTAAATTCATTTTTATCTAATCCAAGATCGGTAACCATTTTTTCCATATCATCAACAGTTGGCCATCCATTTTCATCTACTGTAAATAATTTATTTGTAAATTCCCAGAATTTTGTCTCGTTCATATTAGCAACACATTCACTACCAGCTGCTTTTAACTGAGTTTGAAGCCCATGAACAGGGAAATGTCTAAACACCCAAGCTATTTTACCATTTTTTCCATATTCATCGGAAATTTTTATCATGGTTTCGTGAAAATTTTTACAATAAGGACATTCAAAATCACTATAGGTTACTAAAATTATTTCTGCTTCTGGGTTACCTAAAACTTGGTCTCTTTCTTTCATCCCTAAATCTGCGATTTCTGTTTGTGTGCTTGTTGGTTCATCATTTGGCTGAGGTTCGTTTTTTGAAAAAAAAGTTCCCCAAGCAATTAATCCCCCAGCAATTACAATTGCAACGGGAATTAAAAATTTATTTTCTTGTTCCATAATATTTTTCTTATGAACGAAGTGAATTAGAAAAATATTACCCTGTGAAATTCAAAATCTTTGATTTTGAATCATTAAAATTTTTTTAAATTTTAATGATATTTCACTAGGGTTGTTAATCTAAAACATTCGTTCGTTGATAATTAATAAATAATCTAATTGTTAAAACAAACTATTAGTCATTAAAGAATTTTCTTTTTCCTCCCAATTCTGGGTGTTAAGAGAAATTTCTTTTATTTCTTCACCATTTTTATATTTTAGTTTGTTATTTTTGAGAGCATATTCATATATCTCTTTAGTAATTCTAACATCATCTAGACAATATTTCACTATCTTATCAATTTCACCTGTTTTCCACCAAGTAATTGCTTCTAAACCGTGTCCGCTTTTTCTTTCTCCTAGAGTAGCTTCGGCGATGTTGTTTAATTTAATTCGATGTCCTAAAGATTGATGAATTTCTTTTAAAATATCTAAACTTTTAATCTTGGAAAGATCACCTTGATAATATTTATTTAAAAGGGGAATATCAAAGTGGTCGGAATTAAATCCAATTAATAAGTCAGCGGATTCAATTATTGGCCAAAGTCTATCTAAATCATTTTCTAAAAAAGAATCATATTTATCAGTTTCAGAATCGTGAATACAAACCACTGATAAATCTAAAAGAGCAGGGTTGTTTTTCCCAATATCTTCGAAGGTATTTTTAGTTTCAATATCAAAAGTTATTTTTCGCATAATTATGAATTAAGAATAAAGTCGTCATTGCGAGATATTTTCTGAGGAATTTTTTGAAAAAATTTTTTCAAAAAATTCCTCAGAAAATATCGTGGCAATCCAGTTTTTCTAAAACAGTCTTATTATTTTAACGAAAATCATTAACTTACACAAGAAAAAAGAAAAACTACATAATTCTGACGGTCGTCAGAATTATGTAGTTTTTATAAAATAAGGAAAACCGTAGTCGGACTACGGTTTTTTTAAAATAGACAATAATGGTAAAAAAGATAGCCCTGACTTTAATACAAAATCAGGGCTATGTGACGCAAGCAAGAGGAGAGGTTCTTATCCTTTTCCAAGTCCTCATTTTGTGAGGAGAGGTCTAATTACCCTTTTACAAAGTTTCCTGATAGGAAACTAAACCTTGTTGCTTTTTTTGTTATTTAAATCTTTGAGGCTTCGTGTTCAGTAAAGAACTTTTTAGCCTCGGGCTTCTTTCCTTCGGAGAACTCAGATTGGTCGAGCATCTCTTCAAACATTTCACGAACAATTGGATTAACAAAGTCAAACGCTTCCTGGAGAGTAATGTCAGCTTCTTTAGCAAACCTTCCGACATCTCGTCGGTACTCTTTTGCAGAAGCGATTTTGACTTCTTGATTTCTTACAAGTGCCCTTTTGAGCATTTCTCTCGTTAGTTGGACTTTTCTCTCTTCTGTTATAGCCATGATAACCTCCTATAAAAGAACATTTATCACAAACCCGCGATAGGGGATGATTAGAACCTTTTCTAACCATATTTACATTATATAATATAAATAAGTATATTGTCAAGTGAAACATCAAAAAACGGCTCTATTGAGCCGTATTTTATGTTAAGTTTGCTGGATTGCTTCGCTGAGGCCTGCCGGCAGGCAGGCTCGCAAAGACGGTCCGCCTAGGGCGGACCGTAACGGTTGTCTTTGACAACCGTCATTGCGAGAAAGAATAATTTAGTAACCCGGTTACTGAATAAAAACTAACACGGATTTGCCTAAAGATTTAAATTTATAAATTAAAGTAACCGGGTTACTAAATTTTCTTTCGTGGCAATCCAGAAAATAAAAAATTAGTCCAGTTAACCTGCCTATCGGACAGGCAGGCTGGACTAATTGTTTTTGTTTTTTTATGTTCTATTGTTTTAATGTTTTGACGATCTCTTCTTTTGTGACTTCGGTTTCTTTTCCTGAAGCGAGATTTTTGAGTTTGAATTTGTTTGTTTTGATTTCGTCTTCACCGATACAAATGACATAAGGAATTTTTTTCTTGTCGGCTTTGGTGATTTGATCGCCGATTTTTTTACCGGAAAAATCAATGGCCACATTTAAACCTTTTTTTCTTAAATCTGAAGCTAACGCATTAGCAAAGTCGTAATATTCTTCATTTAAAACACACAAATATAAATCAGCAGGGGAAGAATATTCTGGAGTTAAACCTCGAGCTTGTAAAAATTCCTGAGTAGTCACGTCTCCCATTCCAAAACCAACAGCAGGGATTTTTTCTTCTCCAAACAAATCTAGCAAATCGTCATAACGCCCACCTCCGAACAAAGCCCTTTTATTTTCTGGATTAGTATCAAAAAATTCAAACACTATTCCGGTGTAATAATCAAAACCTCTTAGTAATTGAGTATCTAAAACAATGTTGTTTATTCCTCTTGAATTTAATTTTTTTCCTAATTCAATACATCTCTGAAATTTAGAATTGTTTTTTGCATTTTCTATTATTTCGTTTTCTTTTTTGATTAAAAGTTCAGCTTTTTCTTGGCTAACAATTTCTATAAGTTTTTCTTTAAATTCTTCTGGAGTTATTTTGTTTTTTAAATCCATAACTCTCAAAACTTTTCTTCCTTCTTCTTCGTTTAAGTTTAATTCTTTATCATCTCCATAAATTTCTTTTAATAATCCAGCATAATTAATTCTAATCACAAAATCTTCATTTTTTGCTCCCAAAGATTTCATTATTTCATAGCCAAGAGAAATGATTTCCACTTCAGCTTCAATTCCTTCTACGCCAAAAATATCGGCATTCAATTGCCAGAATTCTCGCAAACGGCCTTTTTGTGGTCTTTCGTATCTAAAGAAGTTTTGGATAGAATACCAGCGTAAAGGGGTAGTTAATTCTCTTCTTCTTTGAGCTACCAAACGGGCCACAGAAGGAGTCATTTCTGGTCTAAGGGTGACATTTCTCTCACCTCTATCTGTAAAAGTATAGGTTTGTTCACTGACGATTTCTTCTCCTGATTTGGCTTGGTAGAGTTCGGTTGGTTCAATGGTGGGAGTGTTGTATTCTTCATAGCCAAAAGATTCAGTGGTCTTGCGCATCTTATTAAAGATAAATTTTTGCACAGCTAAATCTTCAGGATAAAAATCCCGCGTGCCCTTATATGCTTCTTTTGAAATATCATTTTTCATGATGTTTCTAATTTTACCGAAAATACATATAATTAACAAGAAGAAAGGTGTGAAATGGATTGCTTCGCTAACGCTCGCAAAGACGATCGTGAAGCGACCGTTACGAAAAGCTTAGCTTTTCGTCTTTGCGAGGAGTGAAGCGAAGCGGAACCTGCCTATGCCAGCAGGCAGGCGACGTGGCAATCCAAAATAAAAATAATTTATGAAAAAAATTTTAAAACTTTATAAAAAAATGTCAGAGACTCCTTTGGAATGTTTGGAAAGATTTAGAAAAGAAAATCCTGAATATGCAGAAGTCAAAATGACCTATGCAGGGAGGTTAGACCCTATGGCTGAAGGTGAACTTTTAGTGTTGGTGGGGGAAGAATGTAAAAATAAAGAAGCTTATTTGGGCTTAGATAAAGAATATGAAATGGATATTTTATTTGGTTTTAGTACTGACACCTACGATATCCTCGGCCTTTTGGAAAAAAATTGGGACCTTGAAGGTCCCAAGAGTTATGATATTGCGGGGCATGGAGGAAAGGTAAAAAGATTTTTAGAAAAAATGGTGGGAGAGCATGAACAAGAATATCCTTCTTTTTCTTCTAAGACGATTAAAGGGAAACAATTATTTCAAATTGCAAAAGACGGGGAATTGGAAGATCATATTTTACCGACTAAAAATGTGAAAATTTACGAAAATGAACTTTTGAAAAATTATTTTATTAAAGGGAGAGAATTGAAAGGGGATATTATGAAAAGAGTTTTAGCCGTGCAAGGAGATTTTCGTCAGGAAGAGATTTTAAAAAGATGGGAAAAAATTTTAAAAGGGCAGGGTGATACACAGTTTTTAGTGTCTACAATTAGAGTGAAATGTTCAGGTGGAGTTTATATGCGAAATATTGCGGTGGAGCTGGGAAAATTTTTAGGGATTCCCGCTTTGGCTTTAAAAATTAAGAGAACGAAGATATTTGACACAAATAATAAATAATGATATAAAAAAGACATGAATACAAGTTACGAAATAAATACATATGCGAAAAGACCAGTAGGGACTGGTATTTTTGGCACCACAACACTAAATTTAAGTGTTATTTGGGCAATGTATATGAGTGACTTAATTTAAATCTCTATTTAAAATATCTAAGTTATTGAAATACCTTGCTCTAAATGAGCGAGGTATTTTTTTGGAAGTTCTTTGAAAATTTAGATGAAAAATAATATATAAACAAGACAAAAAGGAGGTTTAAGCTATTATTTACAAAATACATTTGTTATTGTATAATAACAAAAGAAAAGAAACTTGAAAATTAAATAAAAACAAAAAAAGGAGAAGAAAATGGCGGAATTAGAAATAAATCCAAAAGTCTCTGGTTCACTGAAAGATTATTTCAAAAATTTTGGTTTGACTAGAGATTGTCTTTCTTGGGTGTGGAATGAATTTATCAATGAAAAAGGTAAAAGTTTCGCAAAAAGCGCTTTTGTTTTAACTTTCTTTATGTTTTCTATAGATATAATTCGCCCCTATGTTTGGGCCTACGTTTTTGATGGTTTGAACCAGAGAAATTCGAGTTATATTCTTTGGGGTTTATCTGTTTTTTCAGTATTAATCTTCTTGGGATTAATTTTAAGCTATTTTCGAAGAAAATTTCTTGAATTGATTGAAGGAGAAAATGCAAGACAGTTAGATTTGAAAACCACAGAACTTTTTCTGAAGAAATCGCTAGGGTTGCATATTGATGAAAATACCATTCTTAGCAAATCTAATTTGGAAAGAGGTTACCACAGGATTCAATTTCTGTGTCGGGTTATCCAATATCAAGGGATTAACTCACTTTTGGAAATAACAATTTCTTTTTTTGCTATTTTCATTTTTGATTGGAAGTCTGGCGTCGTTGTGACGGTAATGTTGATAATTCACATTATTTGGAGTTTGTCTATAAACAAGAATATGATTGATACCGGAGTTTCTGTAGATAAAAAATATAGAGCCTTAAATAGATTCAGAACAGAACTTTTGGATCTAGTCGTTCGGGTTAAAACAAATAACAAAGAAGAATCCTCTTTGAAGAAACTTAGCCAAAGATTTGAAGACTTTCTTGTTCTCGATCGTAAGTTATGGTTATGGTTTATTAAAATGACGGGTTTGAGAAACTTCAGCGATCGGCTTTTTCTTATGATTGTTTTGGCTTGGGGAATTTTAAGGATTTGGCAAGGGGAGCTTACTTTAGGTATGTTGTATCCTTTGAGTGCTTGGACAGGTCAGATTATGTCTAATCTTTGGACTATTTCTGATACTGAAAGGCATTTAAATAGTGCTGCTCCTGCGGTTTTGTCTCTAAAAGAGGCTTTGGAATTACCTGACCCTTTAACTCATTCTGAGAACCCTATCATTCTGGATAAAAATTCTCCTTGTCGAATTACCTTTGATAAGGTGGGATATTCTTATTCGGGAAATGGAAACAAACCAGTTATTGCAGATATTTCTTTAGACATTAAGTCTGGAGAGAAGGTTGGGGTAATTGGAGAGAGTGGAGTAGGTAAATCAACTATGGCGGTGATTACCTTAAGGAATGCTGACCCAGATAAAGGAAGTGTTAAGGTAGATGGAAAAGATTTAAAAGAAATTGGTCTTGGTTCTTGGCTGGATCGAGTCGGTTATGTTCCTCAATCAGCTCAAATTTTTGATGGGACTATTCGAGAGAATCTTCTTTATGGTTTGTCTGAAGAAGATCAAAAAAAATACCCTGAGGAAAAACTTTGGGAAATGGTTCGATTGCTCCAGATTGATTTTGGGGATCGAATGGTTGATGGTTTGGATACCAAGGTTGGTCGAAATGGAATTAAGCTTTCAGGCGGTCAGGCTCAAAGAATTATGATTGGAGCGGCAGTTTTGAAAAATCCCCGATTTGTGATTTTGGACGAGGCGACTTCTTCTCTTGATGCAACCACTGAAAAATGGGTGCAACATGGATTAGAGAGGGTGCTTGGAGATCGTGGGGCTCTTATTGTCACTCATCGTTTAAATACCATCCGTAGAATTTGTGATCGTTTTATTTTTCTCGATGGAAATGGTGAAGGAGCCAAGATTATGGCTGAAGCTAGTTCATTTGAAGAACTAGCGAAAATTTCACCTGAATTTGCGTCACTAGCAAAAGACCAAGGTATTGTTTTTTGCTAGAAATTGTTCTTTAAACAATCCGGCTAAAAGAGAAATCTTTTAGCCGGATTTTAAATTGTTTGGTGTGGAAAAAAACACGGGGGGTCGGACCCCCCGTGAAGCATAAAAAAAGGCGACCGCGGAGCGGTCGCCTTTTTTAACTTTTTAATTTTTAGAATTTATATTCTAATGATTGTTCCGGCATTCAAGAATACATCTAGAATGTCTCTTTGAGCTACGGCTGTGATTAAATCATCAGCAATTGCTATTAAGAAGATCGCAATAAATAGAGCTAAGATTGTTATCAATACTTTTTGATCTTTTTTCCAAGGTTTGTGTTGCCAAATATTTGGAAGAGTAGTGATCATCGCTAAACTAATCACAAAAGGCATTACAAGGGCTACAACTAAAATAGCTCCCCATAAAGCATGGGATAATGTTAAGAAAGCGGTTGGAACTGTAAAAGTTCTAAAAATAAATTGTATTGCTATTAAAATCTTATCTATATAAAAAATAGCAAAATACAAAAATAAGAATAAATAAGAAATTGAAAGTAAAGATTCCCATCTTGGAGCGAAATAAAACTGTCTTAATCGCTTCATTAATGAAATTTCTTCTTTCTTTTCTTCTGTGTGGTTTGTAATCATGTTTTTTAAATTTACTTATAGTAAACTTTGTTAATAATTAAAATAATACTATATTGTTTATTATATATATTTTTAATAAAAAAGTCAATAGTTACGTAATATCCCAATAGCTTGGAAACACTTTTAACAAAAAAGTGTAATATTCAAGCATTATGTATACAAAGAATCCAAATATGCCTAAAGTTCGTAGAGATGCAGCTCACATGGTCTACAAAGGCTATGGAGTAAGAACTGTGGCTAGAAGATATGGAGTATCTCCAGGAACAATTAGCAAGTGGGTTAAGAAATCAAAGAAGATTGGGTATTACCCCATCCCGACAAAATCATCAAGACCTAAATACCACCCAAAAGAATTAAAACAAGAGGTCATCAATAAAATTGTAGAGATAAGATTAAAAACAAATAGAACCAGCGAAGTGGTTCATAAACATCTATCAAATGAAGGAATTAAAGTTTCTTTAAATTCGGTTCGAAGAACAATAGATAGACATGGTTTAATGAAAAAGAGATCACCTTGGAAAAGATATCATCCGCCCGTAACAAGACCATATCCAACAAAACCAGGTTCTTTGGTCCAAATTGATGCTGTCCATTTAATGACAGGACCCAAATCAAGAATTTATGTACTAACTTTAATTGATGTTTATTCAAGAATTACTTATGCTAAAGCATATGATAAATTAAATTCTAAAACTAGTGTTGAGTTTCTTCATGAAGCAGAAAAACAATCAGTCTTTGATTTTGAAATGATTCAAACTGATCATGGTTCTGAGTTTGGAAAATGGTTTGTAGAAAGAGTAAAAAGGAATCACCGCTATTCTAGAGTGGGTAAACCAAATGACAACGCACATATTGAAAGATTTAATAGAACTTTAAGAGAAGAATGTTTAGATAAACTAAAAAGAAATGTTAATATTGTTAATAAAGAAATGCCAAAATATTTAAAATACTACAACGAACATAGATTACATATGGGAATTGATTTAAAAACACCGAGCCAATTATTAACAGAGTGTTTCCAAGCTATTGGTTAGAAAACGATGATTGAGTTTTACACTTTTCGCTTTTAGTTTTGAATTTCTTTCATGATATACTTAAAATAATGTTAATCCGTAAAAAAATAGCGGTTCTTCGTGGAGGGCCAAGTTCCGAATATGAGATTTCTTTGCGAACAGGCGCTTCTGTTTTAGAACATTTATCTAGTGATAAATATGAATTATTTGATGTAGCTATTGCTAAGGATGGAGATTGGTATTTACGAGGTTTTAAAAAAGAACCCAGTGAGATTTTGTCTGGTGTGGATTTGGTTTTTAATGCCCTACATGGAGAGTTTGGAGAAGATGGAGGGATTCAGCAAACTTTGGACAATCTTAGAATTCCGTACACTGGATCAAAAAGAATTCCTTCGGCTTTAGCGATGAATAAAATTTTGGCTAAACAAGAATTTTTACGTAATGGTTTAAAAACTCCTATCTCTATGGTTTTGCAAAAAGATAATTATGATGTGCGAGAAATTTTCAATTCTTTTCCTATGCCGACGATTGTGAAGCCTTTAAATTTAGGTTCTTCTGTAGGGGTATCTTTGGTACAAACAGGAGCTGAACTAAAAGAAGCTTTGGATAAAATTTTTGAATACGCCGATAGAGTTTTAGTGGAAGAATATATTGGAGGAAAAGAGGTGACCTGTGGGGTAATTGATAATTTTAGAAATGAAAATGTTTATGCTTTAATGCCGGTGGAAATTCGTCCTAAAAATAAATTTTTTGATTATGAATCTAAATATTCAGACGCGACTCAAAGAATTTGTCCAGCTGGATTAAACCAAAATGAAAAAGAAGCTATTCAGAATATAGCAAAAAAGGTACATCAGGCTTTAGGCTTGAGTCATTATTCTAGAACTGATTTTATTGTTTCTCCTAGACGAGGAATTTATGTTTTGGAAGTAAACTCGCTTCCAGGTTTAACTGAAAATTCTCTTTTTCCGTTGTCATTAAAAGCTGTGGGAAGTGATTTACCTGAATTTTTGGAACACCTTATCGAAATATCTCTGATTTAAAGATATTTCGAATTATAAATTATAGATTTTAGATTTTCAATTAGATGGATGAGGCTCCGCCAGCTGGCGGGGCCTTACTTGTTTTCGTTTCGTCATTGCGAATAAAAAAAATTACACTATTGCAGTTAACTGCAATAGTGTAATTTTTTATGATATGGCAATCTAGATTAAAACAACTTTAATTTAAAATATTTTGTCAGCTCTATATATTTAGGAGTGATTTTGAAATCAGCTTGTTAGTTTTCTGTTTAGTATTTACTTATAATCAAATTTTTTATATAATCGTCAGCATCGAAGAAGGGCCTGTAGCTCATCTGGTAGAGCGCCTCACTTGCACTGAGGAGGTGGCGGGTTCGAGTCCTGTCAGGTCCACGAGAAACAATAATATATTATTGTAATAAAAAACCAAGATTTTTAATCTTGGTTTTTTATTTTCAAGAAGGAAAATAAAATAATTGATAATTAAGATCATTTGTGTAATAGTGTATTTAGAATAATTTACTTAACCTTTTGGGAAAAGGAGTTCTTTATGAAAAAGATAGGTCTTGATTTTGATGGAGTTATTACCAATTGTGCCAAACTCAAAATTAAAAATTTACGAAAGATTTTTGGACATATTGTATCTTCACAAGAATTAAGGAAAGAAATTCTTTTAAGGGATTACCTTTCTTTAGAGGAATATAAATCATTCCAACAAAAAATCTACGAAACAAGAGAGTTTGGTCTAAATTTGGAATTAGTTGAGGATGCTATCAAATATATTCAGAAACTTATTTCGAATAACAACCATATTGTCATTATAACTTCTCGAGACAAAGGGCTAAGTATTGCGAAAGAATGGTTTTCTTCTCTAAATCTGAATATAGATTTTATTAGTTCTGGAGTTGGAAAAAGTAAGGCTGATACAGCCAGAGGTCTTGATGTTTATATTGATGATGATTACCATAAACTAAAACCGCTTATTGGAGTAGTTCCAAACTTGTTTCTATTCTCTTGGGGCTATAATCTTCATATCAATGAAGGACAGAATATAATCAGAGTTTCTTCTTGGAAAGAATTTTATACAAGAATAACTCAATTAAAGTAAGTTTCCTTTTGAATTAAAATCATTCAGTAGAAAACAAGCCTCAACTTCGGTTGGGGCTTTTTTTATTTATATACCTCTAATTGAGAAATAATTCGCAACAACTCCAATTCTTTAATGATTTGGTTATGCTCTATTCCGCTTAAGTCCACAATAATTAAAAACCCCGACTTTTTGTCGGGGGTTTTTAATTATCTGTGAATTTTTGATAGGACTCGAACGGTGATAGGAAAAGTGCTAAACGCACTTTTCCGAGCCGCGACCAGCAACACTTAGTAGATTTCGAGCGTAGCGAAGAAATATACTTAGTGATTGTGGGTCGAGTCCTTTCAGTTTCTTAAAAAAAGGTGGCTGACCCCTTTTCCCAAAATCTTAAACACCAGAGTATATCTCTGGTGTTTTCGGTTGTATGCTATAATTTAATTCATGAAAAAAGCGTATTTTATAGGAATAGCTGGAGCGGGAATGAGTGCCGTAGCAAAACTTTTGAAAGATAAGGGTTGGGAGGTTTCTGGTTCGGACGAGGGTTGTTATCCACCCGTGAGTGATTATTTAGATAAACAAAATATTTCTTACAAAATTGGTTATACTAAAAATAATTTACCTGAAAATCTCGATTTAATTGTGATTGGAATGAATGCAAAATTGAGGCCAGATATTAATGAAGAAGTTAAGTTTGCTTTGGAAAGTGAGGTACAAACAAAAACCTTTCCAGAAGTTCTTGCTGAGCTTAGCCAAGAAACAGAAAATATTGTTGTAGTAGGAAGTTATGCTAAATCAACTTGTACAGCGATGTTAACACATTGTTTAGAAAATGCTGGTAAAGATCCAAGTTATTTTATTGGGGCTATTCCTGTAGATGAAAGCGATACTTCTAAATTAGGGAAAGAAAATATTTTTGTAATGGAAGGTGATGAATATCCTGCTAATCGGGAAGAAAACAAATCTAAATTTTTATATTTACGACCGGACAATTTATTATTAACTTCGGCTGAGCATGATCATGTAAATATTTTTCCAACAATCGAAGAATATTTAAAACCATTCCAAGAATTGATGAAAAAGACCCCAGTTGATGGTTTATTAATAGCTTGTTTGGATAATCCTAATGTTGATTTTCTGATAAAAAAATCTAACTCTAAAGTTGTTACCTATGGTTTAGAAAAAGATAAAAAACCAATTTGGTTAGCAGAAAATATAAAATATGGAAAAATTTCTAGTTTTGATATTTTAAAAAATGGTGAAAAAATTATTAGTTTAGAAACCAGTTTGCTTGGTAAACACAATATTCAAAATATTCTTGGGGTCACAACTTTACTTTTGGAAAAAGATTTAATTACTTCAGAACAATTAAAGGAAGGAATAGAAAGTTTTAGGGGAATTAAAAGACGTCTTGAATTAAAAACAAAAAATTCAGAAGTTCCTGTTTATGAAGGGTTTGGATCCTCTTATGACAAAGCTCGTGCCGCTATTGAAGCTCTTAAGATTCATTTTCCAAAAAAGAATTTAAAAATAATTTTTGAACCACATACTTTTAGTTGGCGTAATCGAGAAAAAATTTATTGGTATGATGACGTTTTTGAAGATTGCCAGAAAGTTTTTGTTTTTACTCCACCAACTCAAGGAGCTGATACTCATAGTCAATTAAGTTTGGGTGAAATTGTAAACAGAATTAAAGAAAGTGGTGTGAATACAGAAACCATTTCTGTGAATGATTGGAAAAATAAATTAGAAATGTCTGTGACAGATAAGGATATTGTTTTAATGTTAAGTTCGGGTTCCTTTGAAGGCACGCTGGATAATATTATCAATTTTATAGAAACAAAATTTAATGAAAGAATTTAAAAGCGAATTTATTCATTCTTATAGCACTTACTCATTTGGCTATTGTGATTATGCTATTAAAGAGAAAAAAGATAAGTTAAGTGAAATTTATGAAAAAGGTTTTTTACCTTTTTCTGGAAAAGAAAATATTAAGAACACTCTCTATATGGCAAGAAGTGCTCGTTTGCGTTTAAAAGATTTTTCTTTGAATTCTGAAAATCGACGTGTTTTAAGAAAGTTTGAAAATCAATTTAGTTTTGAAAAAATTCCTCTGGAAAAATTTGATATTAAAGATAAAATTTTTATAAAATTTTGTTTGAATTATTTTGAAAAAAGGCATGGTAAAGAAATTATGCCAGAGAATCGTCTCAAAACTATTTTAAAAGCTGATTTCATTACGCATATAAATAAGTATAAAGACGAACAGGGAAAAATTATCGCTTATGTTTTTGAAGTAAGCGATGAAAAAATGACTCATTTTTGGTTTTCGTTTTTTGATCTTGATTATGCCTACAAGTCTTTAGGAATGTGGTTAATGATAGATATGGTTTTGCGAGCTCAGGCGGAAAAGAAAAAATATTTTTATGTGGGAACAGTTTATGGAGAAAAAGCTTTATACAAAACAAATTTTGATTATTTAGAATATTGGAACGGAAATGAATGGATTGAAAATAAAAAAAGATTAAGACAACGAAGTCGTGAAGACCAAGAGCGAGATGGTAATTTTATAGACGAATGGAAAGAAGAAAATTAATGGCTTTTTAAATTAAATTTTTAATAATAAAATCACCATAACTAATTTGGTAGTTTTTCTGTTATAATGTTTTAAAAGGATCGAAAGCCAAAAGTTATAAAGTTAAAAAAGAAAAATTTGTAGTTTATTGGCTGGAGAGGAGGAAATAAATTTTTCTAAAAACTAAAAACTAATCCACTAATTTACTAAACAAATGAACGCTTTGTATGGTTTAAAAAATAATATAAATAAACGGCTTAACTTAACTAAAAGTTGGTTTGATCGAAATGAAAAATATTTGATGGTGTCTTTCTTTGTTTTGGGTTTTATTTTTGATAATTTAACTCTTAATCGGGTAGATCAAGTTTTTGATAATTCCGTTTTTCTTTTTTATCTATTACTTACTACTGTTTGTATTTTTCTTTTGGCTCGAAATCAAGCCAGAAAAAATCCTAATTTAAAATTGCAAAGAATTTTGCCCTTAATTACCCAATTTTCTTTCGGTAATCTTTTTAGCGGTTATGTTATTTTTTATACTAAAAGTGCGACTTGGGAAGTGAGTTGGATTTTTCTTTTAGTTTTAATTTTTTTCTTTTTAGGAAATGAAAAATTAAAGAAAAAGTATGAAAAAATAGACTTTCAATTAAATTTACTTTTTATTGCTGTTTTTTCTTTTTTAGTTTTTTTTGTACCGGTGGTGTTAAAAAAAATGGGAGTAGGAATTTTTCTTTTGAGCGGTATGTTGAGTGTACTCATCGTTTATCTATTAATGTTGGTGATCAGTCGTTATTTTCAAGCAGACAAAAAGAAAAGAAAACGAAAAATTACTCTTCATATGTTGGGAGTTTTTTTGGTTTTTAATCTTTTATATTTTTTCAATATTATTCCACCCATTCCCTTATCTATGAAAGAAATTGGAATTTATGATTACGTCGGAAAAGACATCCAAGGAGAATATGTTTTTCAAAAATTTGATTTACCTTGGTATTCAGTTGGAAATCGTTTCATAAAAATAAAGCCAAATGATTCTGTTTATCTGTATGCTTCTGTTTTTGCTCCAACTGATTTGAATACTTTTATTTTTCATGTTTGGCAAAAGTATAATTCAACTAATAAAGAATGGGAAACCATCGATAAAATTTCTTATTCTATTAAGGGGGGAAGAAATCAAGGTTATCGAGGATATTCTTTAGTTTCTGGTGTGGACAAAGGAAAGTGGCGAGTTAGTGTTGAGACTAAAGAGGGTTTGGTTGTCGGAAGAGTTAGTTTTGAAGTAATTTAAGTTTGACATCTTTTTAATTTCGTCCTACTGGGTTTTTATGGGTTGACTTTAAAATGAGATTTGTTATTATAACATCAGTACTTGAGTCATGGCTTGCCATTACTTAGGTACTATGAAAAAGGACTTCTTCGGAAGGCCTTTTTCATTTGGGGAGTTTTTGTTAAATTTAAACTATGTTAAAATAAGACATATTGTTAGTTAATAATTAAGATTTAGGATTTAAGATTTAAGAAGAAAAAATCACAAAGTGATTTTTTCCCTAACAACCTAAAAACCTAATTCTCTAATAACCTAAAATACTATGGGCTTAAAAGATATGATGATGAGGAAGATGTTAAAATCTCAACTCAAAAATGTTCCAGAGGAACAACAAGAAAAAATTTTTAAAATTATAGAATCAAATCCAGAATTGTTTCAAAAAATAGGATTAGAGGTTCAAGCAAAAATGAAAGAGGGAAAAGATCAAATGGCGGCGACTATGGAAGTGATGGGAAAATACCAAGACGAATTAAAAAATATTCTTCAATAGGGGGATATTTTTTAGTTAGAATTTTAAATTTTAAATTAAGACGGGCGAGGCTTTCAGCCTCGCCCGTTTTGTGGTACTGGATTGCCATGAAAGCAATAATTTAGTAACCCGGTTACTTTAGTTTATAAATTTAAATCTCTTTAGGCATCCGTGTTAGTTTTTATTCAGTAACCGGGTTACTAAATTATCCTTTCTCGCAAAGACGAAAAACAAAGTTTTTTGTAACAGATTTTGCTTCGCAAAATCTGTCATTGCGAGATTAGATTTTTTAATAAAAATCTAATCGTGGCAATCTAGCAAAAATTAAAACAGGAGTGGTTGGACCACTTTTGTTTGGAAAAACTATCAAAATTTTATCGGCTCACAAGTGAGTCAATAGAATGTTAAAAATACGTTTTCTAACCAATAGCTTGGAAACACTCTGTTAATAATTGGCTCGGTGTTTTTAAATCAATTCCCATATGTAATCTATGTTCGTTGTAGTATTTTAAATAT
>JAZDMO010000006.1:0-14462 GCA_043800905.1 Patescibacteria group bacterium | reverse complement strand
GTACAGATTTTAATAGAATAACAGATAATGAAATCAAAACAGTTGAAAATATACTAAACAATCGTCCAAGAAAACGTCTTGGATACAAAACACCCTTAGAAGTCTTTAATGAAAGTGTTGCGGTTAAAGGTTGAATGTACCTACGAAATACTTGACAAAAATAATACAATATGTTATCATATAAATATAGAGTTAAGGAAGGTTGATAAATAAGAAGATAAAAGACCTTGACAAATAAAACAGACCGTGCTATGATATAAGTATAGAGTTAAGAAAGATTGAAAATTAAATAAATAAAACTTTTTGAGGAAGGAGTTTAAAAGATCGAAGAATCGGTCATTTAATTCTTTTCCAAAAGAATTAAATGACCGATTTTTTGTTTAGAGAGTAGAAAAAACAATAAAAATTGTTTTTTCTACTCTCCAAATAAGAGGAAGGAGATGTTGAATAAATTTACACAAAGTAAACAAATTCAATTAATGTTCTTTAAATAACAAGGGAATATAAAAATATCTTAATTTTTGATTAGATTAAATATAAAGAGGAAGATTAATCTAAAGGTGTCTCACAGCCTGCAAGTGGAGATAAAGAAAGAGAAATTAAAATATTTATTTTATATTAAAACCCGTTTGCTGGATATAGATGCTGAAAATTCACACAAGATGCAAACCTTGTCACTGAATTGGATAGGTTTTCTCGGCAGAGAAAAATGCCTCAGGCACATCTTATCAACCGTTGTTTTTGAAGACATCGGCTGGGAATAAAAGATTGAACACCTTTTAGCCCAGAAATGTCTTCATAAATGAAGACAAGTAGTTCTTTAAAATAAAATAAAAATTTCATTTCTTAAAAATTTTTGAAACTTAAGAATTGTTAATCATTTAGAATATTAAATTCTAGTATTTTAAATGATTAACGATTTTGCCTCGATTAGAGAGGGTTGAGTTTTATCCTTCTGAACATACGGTTCTGAAGGAAATAAAAATTTTATTTTTTCTTTTCAATCTTTAAGATACTTGGATAAATATGTGAATTTACCATACCAAGTAAAAGCCGGTGAGAAATCGTGGTTATAGCGATTTAAATTAGGCGAAGATTGAGGGGAGAAGGGGATTGAAATGGAATTAAAAAGAGTAGTAATAGAGAAAATGATCGTGGCGCCAGAAAATTGGTGCCACCGGGCAGTCGATGGACCAGTCTCTTTTGCCACAGCAGTGGCAGAAGGGATCGAGTGGGTATCGAGCCCCTACGGTGGTCCGTCCCCAGTGAGGTTCCACTTCTCTCACCCTATGGATCGGCGGGAGACTCGTCTCGGCATCGTTGGATGTCGAACAGGAAGGCTATTTCTTCTAAAAACGGACTATGTAAAGGTACGGTCGTCTGTACCTGAACCCGTAATAGAAGGGGATGGTTGTCGGGTTTGGAAGTTTTAAAACCCAAACGTCTCCAAGGTGAAAACAGACCGCCTAATCTAAAATCTGTTAATTATTAAAGAGTTTGAAAGCTCTATAAAAATTCATGTTCTTGTTCAAATTTGCTGGAGTGTTTATTAAAATATTCGCTCCAGCCTATTATCAAGATTTTAAAAATATTTTGAAATCTTGTAGTAGGAGTTCTTTAAAAGAAGTGTGGTTAAGTTGCCACACTAAAATCAAAAACTAGATTAAATTTCTAGGAGGTTATCATGGCACAGGTAGTTAGTATTCCTTTCCCTATATGGGAAACCCAAGGTTTTGTTCAAATTGTTATTGAGTCGATCGCCCAGGAAGCCCCCAAAGGATCATGGTTCCCTAGATTCTTCTACCCGCGACGAATCGAAGTTCGAGGCGAAGGTCTCGAGTTGAAGGTCAAGACTTGGCAGACCCTCGGGTGGTATGTCAACTATACCCTTCGGGGTATAGATGGTGGCTTTGGGGTCTCATGGGAGGTCACCTCCCTAAAAGTCCGTTGGAACGAGAGAATGAACCTCCCCTCCCAGAAAAAGGAGATGACATTAGATTGCGACCTTGGTCTCTTTAGAAAATTGGAGGGTTGGGAAAAAAGTCTGGAGTACTCGGAGTGGGCCGGGGCTTCAACTGAGGAGAAGAGAGGTGAGGTAGAAGAAGCCAAAGATAGAATCAGTTCACTGATTCAAAATCTTTGGGAAAAAATCTAGTATCGTTCAAAGGGCAACCACTGACAAAGTTCAGTCTTTGGTTGCCAGTTCAAAGTTCGCTGGAGCGTTTATCGTAAGATACTCACTCCAGCCTATTATCAAAACTTTAATTTGTTTTTTAAATTGAGGTTTTGTAGTAGTTCGTTGATTTTGAATCCTTAAGTCAAACTGATAACTCAATACAAATGTTTGTAAATGAGTGAAAAACCATTTTAGTTGTTCAGTAAGACAAAAAGGATAATTGCCAAAGGAGGCAAAAAAATGAAGCATATTATAATGACGAACGCGTGGGAATTCGGAATTGAACCGTTTCCGGCCTACCGGGCCAATCTGATCTACGGCCGGAACAAGCGGGATCGGGAGTTCTTGCCGGTCGAGGATGTGTCCCCGGTAACGGAGTATACGGTCACGGCCGACTACGGCAAGACCGTCCTGTACACCGGGAGCGACAAGCACACGGCCGAGGTGGCGAAAGCGAAGTACGACGCCGCCAAAAAGGCCGAGAAGCCGGAGTCCTCATGGACACCGACTGCCGACATGAAGACTGGCCTGCCGACACTCCCCGACGGGCAGTTCCGCGTCATCAAGACGAAGGAGAAGGGTACCATTCTTGTGGTCCCCGGCAACGACGATACAAATCGTTGTCTGCTCTTCGTTGGATGCGCCGGAGGTTTCCGTGGCGGTGTCAGCCTTGTCAAAGACGGCACAACTGGAAACGTCCTGAAGTCCTGTTCGGCTGGCAACAACTGCGAGTCCTCGATTGAAGTCATCGCGTTAATGGAGGTCGGCCAGTCGGTCGCTTTCCACACGTCCGGACGTCGGACCAACGAGGTATACATGTATACCTGGGACGGGGAAAAAATGAAGGAGAAGCATTTCTCCAAGTCGGAATGGGACAGCCGGAACACAGTTTCGTCCGTAGCGCTTGACGACGCTGAAGTCCTGTAAAATTCAAAAAGTTTCGCTAGGTTCTTTTCAAAAACCTAGTATCGTTCAAAGGGCAACCACTGACAAAGTTCAGTCTTTGGTTGCCCCTACAAATGAAATCTTAATTTGTTTAATTTTCTAGATTGCCACGATTAGATTTTTATTAAAAAATCTAATCTCGCAATGACGGAAAACTTAAATTGAGGTTTCTGAGTAGTTCTTTAAAATTGAATAAACAAATTTTCATTTCTTAAAAATTTTTAAAACTTAAGAATTGTTAATCATTTAAAATATTAAATTTTTAGTATTTTAAATGATTAACGATTTTGCCTCGATTAGAGAGGGTTGAGTTTTACCTCTTCAAACATGAGGTTTGGAGGGGAAATAAATTTTTTTCAGTCCCGATAAAAAGGGACGAGGAGGTTGTTATGTTGAAGATAGATTTGAGTCTGAAGAATGGCTGGCTGTACGAGGGATGTGAGATTGGTGAGGTTGGAGGGCGTGATACGCTCCTGACCGCGCCGGTTGAGGCCTCAAACATCGTCGGGCGCAACGCCATGGCGATGATTGAGTCCACCCCCGCCGACCAGCGGGATGTCGTGGAACTCACCGGCCCCATGGCCGTGTGGGCATACCTGGTGGTTTTCCACCAAGTAATTCATAAGTTCCGTCAGGTAGTCTATGACGACGGCCGTGGCGGTCGGGTTGTCGTCGCCCAGCACTAACGGGCAACGAAGTTCAAAAGGTGAACTTGCAAAGTTCTAGCAAGTTCACCCTATTATCAAAACTTTAAGTTTCAGAATTTGAAGTTTTGTAGTAGAAAATTTTAGAAGTTCTTAAAAAATAAAAAATTCTTTTCAATTCTAATATAAAGGAGGATAAAAAGTGGAAAAAGGAAATATCGCCGTTATCAAATTCGACAAAGGAAGGGATAATAGAGATCTATATAAAAGTTACCCTAAAACCACTGTGGTTTTAGGGCGTAGAGAAAATCACAAATTTATCCCTCGAGAGAGAGAAAAAGTGATCGTGGAGGTAACAGGAGAGTTACCTGCCGTTGGTCGAAAAAAAAGACTCCTCTTTACTAGAGTTATAAAAAGTCTGGCAGAGGAAAGAAAGGATGTCGTAGAGGGTATCCTCAAAAATGAGGAGTTCCTCCAGAAAATAACAGAAGACGGCAAAGGTGAATACAAATCACCTCTCGGATTTTTGTTCAGGGTAGAAATGTACTTTGCCTATGCTGAGAGAGTGGAAAATACAGCAACAGTAAACGTATCCACTGCAATCCGAGTGGAATATAAGGAGGATCGGTCCGATGTAGAAGCAGAGGACACCTCTGATATCAA
This sequence comes from Patescibacteria group bacterium, assembly GCA_043800905.1. Classification (GTDB taxonomy): domain Bacteria; phylum Patescibacteriota; class Minisyncoccia; order Phycocordibacterales; family UBA12079; genus JAHITU01. The sequence continues at coordinate 10,034 of JAZDMO010000006.1, read as the reverse complement.
AAAAGAAGTAACGGTTAACTTACCACCAGAAGTTGATATTAACCGTCTCAACAACAACAACCTCTGTACAGAGATTATGTATGCAATAAGAGAGGTGTTGAAGAGAGAAGAGGAGGAAGAAAAGAAAAGAAGATTCAAAAAACTTTTTCTCTCCGACCACCCTGAAATGGAAGAGGCCTTAATGGGTATCGAAAGTTACAGCCTCTGCATGAAAAAAGTTCGAGAGATGGGGTATGGAGAAACCCAGCATCATCATTTCTCTGATGGTGTGAAGTTCAGAGGGGGCTATGATAGAGAAGACGGGGGGTTCAATGAATTTTCCATATCAGTAGGAGGGAAAAGATACACTATGTGGGTTCCTTGATGATCCTGGCAAAAACGAACCAAAAGCTGTAGTTCACGGGCAACCACTGACAAAGTTCAGTCTTTGGTTGCCCCTACAAATGAAATCTTAATTTGTTAAATTTTCTAGATTGCCACGATTAGATTTTTATTAAAAAATCTAATCTCGCAATGACGGAAAATTTAATTGAGGTTTCTGAGTAGGTAGTTCTTTAAATTAAAAATAACTTGGACATAAATTAAGTTAGTATTATTACCTTTTAGTTTGTTAATTGTTAATTAGTAAATTGAAAGGTAGTAATACCAAAAACTTAAATTTCTTTTCAATTTTAAAATACTTGGATAAATTACGTGTGTTACCGCCGTACCAAGTTAGAGCCTAGGAAGGATATAACTAAACAATTCAGTTTAGAAGTATCCAGTGGCAGGGATTGGAGAGAGAAGGGGGAAAGATGTTTTTTTTCAAGAAATTAGAAAGAGGAAAATCAGAAGTAAAGGATAATAACTTCCAACAACAGTTGGAGGAAAATTATACCCATGCAAAGATTGTTCCTGGAGGAGTCATCTTCTCTAGTAACAAAAACAAGGAATTTAAGATAGGGATGATTTTTATCCCTAACCATATGATAGTAAAAGTGGAATTTAAAAGATAACTTACCGCTCACTATCATTTTTCTCCAAGTCAAAATTCCATCGGTCTAATAAAAAGACTGGTTTGACTATAAATATCTGAGGGATTTTATATCCCAATCTACTGGAATGGAAAAGAAACTCTCAAATCTGCGTAGGAGAGTGATAACCAGTGGCGCAAAGTCGGTACGGGGGGAAGAGACAACTCCTAGGGCCGATGCGGAATGTGAAGTAAGTCAGAGGACTTATAACTGTCCAAGTTAGGATAAAGGTGCCCATGTTTGTGTGAGGGGAGAGAAATCAAACCGTAAAACAAACTGAAGTTAAAGGGTGAAAGAGCGTGTCAGAGTCGCTACGCCATTATCAAGATTTACAGAGTTTGAAAGCTCTCAAAAATTCATGTTCATGTTCGGGCAAGACTTAATAGAAGATCTTGCCCCTATTATCAAAACTTTAATTTGTTTTTTAAATTGAAGTTTTGTAGTAGATAGTTCTTTAAAATTTAATATTCAATCACCGCTTTAGATTAGAACAATAGCGTCATTGCGAAGAAAGTTTTTAATACAAAAACTTTCTGCGGCAATCTAGAGTTTTAGACTGCTTCGTTAGATTTTTTGTTTGATATAAACAAAAAATCTTACCTCGCAGAGACGAGATTTGGTAATCTGATTTAAAGTGGTGGTTGAATAGAAAAAACCACTTCGCACCGTTAAGGAAGGTGATTTTGTTCCTCTTCAAACATGAGGTTTGGGGAGTAAAATAAATTTTTTTTTGAGAAAAACGTAAGAGGAGGTTTTTATGTATTTTACTGCTAATTTGTATGGGTTACATCCAACAGAGTATGGGTGTATCCAGTTAGTAGGATCCATGCTTTTCCAACTCAAAGTAGGGGGAAGAATTGGAACAAAAGAAGAAGAAATAGAAAAAAGAAAAATTTTTGAAGAATTTTGTTGCTTCCAAAAAAAATATCCTGAAATGTCTGGCAACTATATTGCCAGAAGAATAAAAGCTTCGTGGGAAAAAGACCCACGACACAAGAAAAAACCGTTTTACAATTGGCATGTAGCCACAAATAGTGGCGGAACAGAATACTGGAGTAAACTCCCTCCCCCACACCACAACGAAGAGGAGTTTGAAAAATTTATCCCTTGGTTAGAATTGATAGATTGTGTTCTATTCAAGAGATAAGAAAGAAAAATCATTGACAATTTTGTTCAGTCAGCGGTTGCCTAGGAGGAACTTGGTAGTTCACAAGTTCCTCCCTACAAATGAAATCTTAATTTATTAAATTGAGGTTTCTGAGTAGTTCTTTAAAATTTACAATTCAATGAATTCTTCAACAGAAAGATTTGCATCTTTAATAATTTGATTTAACAAACCAAATTTAAGATTTTTATGTAAAGGAATAGTAATTGGTTTCATTTTAGAATTACCATTTTGATGTAATCTAACATGACTACCTTTTTTCCTTATGATTACATAACCAATTTTTTCTAATTTTTTTATAGTCTTTTTACCAGAGATTATTGGTAATTTAGGCATAATTATTTTGAAGATTTATGAAATGTAAGCTAATATTCGGAGTTTTTATCTTTTTAGATTTAGATTTAACATCATCAAGAAGACAAAGCTCGGTTGCTTCTTTAATGTTTTTTAGTGCTTCTTCAACTGTTTCACCTTGACTATAGCAACCATCCAAACTTGGGTTAGTTACAACATAACCACCTGTTTCATCTTCCTGAAGAATCACTGGAAATATTTTATTTTTTAAATTTTTATTCATATTTAAATATTATCAAAACAGATTAGGAAGTCAAACAAAATAATTTTTCCGAATTTATCAATTTATTGGTAAATTCAGAGAAGTTCTTTAAAATTTAACGAGACGAAAGGAGGTGATTTAAATGGAAGAAAAAGAAGTTAATATTTCTTCATTGATGGACGAGTGTTGTTCATCATGTGAAAAAATTTCCGGTTGTGATTCCTACTGGAATCTCACTGGAAATTGTAGGACCTTTTTAAGGTTCTACGAAGAAAAAGAAAAGGAGAAATCCAAAAAATAACTCTTTTTTCTACCTCAAGCAGAGAGGAACTTGTCTGCCCGGTTTGCCCAGAACCGCTGAAATGAAGGTGTATGCTTATGCTTTTAGTGTACACGAAGGAAAATTGGGAAAAGCAGATGTTCTGGTTGAAGCTTTAAGTTCAAAGTTCGCTGGAGTGTTTATTATAAGATACTCACTCCAGCCTATTATTAAGATTTTAAAATTGTTTTGAAATCTTATAGTAGTTCTTTAAATAAACAAAAAACTCGGGAAACCGAGGAAAGGTAAGAAAAAATGTTTATGGAAATAAGAAACATAGAAGATTTTCTATGTTTTCTAAACGGAGAGGAGTCTTTGGTGGGGTTTCTTTTTTCCCAAGGTTTTACCAACACCATTGGAAAAAAGGAGAGGACCTCTTGGCACAATTTAGGACCAGAGGGAGTTACTGAAGTTCCTAGATTAAAGCCTTTGGGGATCAACCATCACCATGGAATTATTTGCGTCACTGATGCAAAAGGAGAACCATGGTGTCAATTCAGTCAGAATCTCTCTAGAGAAAAGTTTCAGAAAATTGAAACCACTCTCAAGGAAAAATTTTCTGTATCAAGAGAAAATGGTAGTTATGTACCATTCTCTCAAGACCCAGAAAGTTTGAGAATCTGGTATTAACAAACAAGGAGGAGCTCAATTCAACGAGTTCCTCCCTACAAATGAAATCTTAATTTGTTTAATTTTCTAGATTGCCACGATTTCTGTTTGAATTAAACAAAAATTTTCCTCCTCTTCGGTGGACAGGCGCAATGACGGAAAATTTAATTGAGATTTCTGAGTAGTTCTTTAAATAAACAAAAAATCTCGAGGAATCGAGGAAAGGTAAAAAAATGAAAAGAGAAGATTGGATAGCCATTTTTGTTTTTTCTATTGTCTGGGCTACACTTGTGGGTTTTTCTATTCCCCTTATCAGCAATAAAGAAGCTAGTCTACAAACTATGTTCCTTTGTGGTTTGGGGTGGTTTGTCTACTTTTGGGGGTTTGTGGCTCTTGGTGTTGGTATTGTTGTTAACAGAGAAGTCTATTACAACCACAAACGACGACGGTTACAGTAAAAAACCAATACGGGCAACGACGACTTTAAATATCGTCGTCCGTTGCCCATCTTTTCAAGATTATCATTAAAATAATGGTATTCTTGAAGAGATATTAATACTGGATTGCTACAAGTAGATTTTTATTAAAAAATACACTCTCGCAATGACAAAACAACAAAAATGTAGTGAAAATAATGTGTTTGTGGGTAAGAGAAAGGTTTAATCTTTTGCTATTTATAGCGGAAACTCCTTCCTCGGAGCTTAAATCTCACTCAATAAACACTTACAAACACATTATTTTCGTTATATTTTTCAAGAATTTTGTCTTAAAATTCCCTTGCATTTTATAGTAATTAGTGATATTATTTGGCCTATGTTAACGAAGATCAAAAAAGATAACGCTGTAAAAAAGACTCGTATTCACGACACTGACACTGGTTCTCCAGAGGTGCAAATTTCCATTTTATCTAAAAAAATTGATGAATTAGCTAACCACCTAAAAGATAACCGTAAAGACAGACATTCTCGAAAAGGGTTATTACAAATGGTAGCTGATAGAAGAAAACATTTAAAATATTTACTAAAAAAAGATTCTAAAAGATACGATAAATTAGTTAAAACCTTAGATTTAAAGAAATAAAAAAGGCTCCAGTTGGAGCTTTTTTTATTTTTTTAAACAATTTTATAATTTTTAATTTTTCGCTTTTACTTTTCTATGTGATAAACTTTAAAGAGGTTTATTTTAATAGATTTTTTAATAATAATTTTTATAAATAAGTAATTATTGTCTAGATTGCCACGATATTTTTAGAGAATTTTTTGTCCACCTTAGGTAGACAAAAAATTCTCTAAAAATATCTCGCAATGACGAAAAACAAAATTCTTTATTAATGGATTTTACGTCTAAAACAATTTTTACAAAAGTTAATATTTAGGAATTAATTTGGAAAAATCACGAAGTGATTTTTCCTCTAGATACCTAAAAACTAATAACTAATTAACTAAACAAATGACCGTAATAAAACACAAAGAGCAAAGAGTAGGAATTTTTATAGATGCTCAAAATCTTTATCATAGTGCTAAAAACCTTTATCACTCAAAGGTAAATTTTAAACAAATAATGGAAGACGCTATCGCTAATCGAGCTTTAATTCGAGCGATTGCTTATGTTATCACCACAGAATCAGGTGAAGAATCTAGTTTTTTTGAAGCCCTAGAAAAATTAGGAATTGAAACCAAAACAAAAGATTTACAAATATTTTTTGGAGGAGCAAAAAAAGCTGATTGGGATGTTGGTTTGGCAATTGATGCCGTAAAGATGGCTCCAAAACTAGACACAATTATTCTCGTTTCTGGAGATGGAGATTTTATTCCTCTTGTAGAATATTTACAAATGAACGAAGGTTGTCAGGTAGAAGTAGTTTCTTTTGGTCGTTCTTCTTCATCAAAATTAAAAGAGCAAGCTGATGATTTTTTAGACTTAGATGAAAATCACTCAAAATATTTAATTGGAAGAAGAAAACCTGCTAGAAAAAAAGTTTCTAAATAAAATTATTAAAAAAACAGGCGGTCGTAAAACAACCGCCTGTTTTAATGTTTTAATGCCTGTCCTCCGTAACTTTCATGTCCTTTGAATTTTTAACGAAGAAAGAAATAAAGAAGGGTTCTAATGCTTTAAAGCTCTAATACTAGAAATTTTAAAAAAAATTGGTATACTGACAATCAGAAGCATTATCAAAATAATTTGCTCTTCAGATAAATAGATTTGAAACCAGTTTCAAGTCTGGAATTTGGGGAGCATAACACGAACGTAGTGGGAAAGAAACCCGAAATGAAATATCTTTTAATTTTAAAAAAAATTAAAAGTCTTATTTTCCAAAAAAAAATAAATTTCATCGGGTAATATTTTTCTAACTCACTATATCTACCTGTCAGTAAATAAGTTCGTAAGAAAAATATTATGGATACAAAAGAATTTAATTTAGAAATTGGGGGGAAAAAAATCACCGCTCAATTCAACAATCTAACCAACCAAACCAACGGTTCGGTAATTTTAAGTTGTGAAGATACTGTAGTTTTGGTAACAGCCGTAATGTCTGACCAAAAAAAAGAAGGTTTGGATTATTTTCCTCTTTCAGTAGAATTTGAAGAAAAATTTTATGCCGCAGGAAAAATTTTAGGTAGTCGTTTTATGAGAAGAGAAGGAAAACCGTCCACCAACGCCACCTTAAATGGAAGAATAGTGGATCGTACTATTCGACCTCTCTTTGATTCTTCAATACGAAATGAAATTCAAGTGATTGCTACTGTATTATCTTTAGGAAAAACCAACCCGGATGTTTTAGCTATTAATGGAGCTTCACTAGCTTTGGGAACTTCAGATATTCCTTGGAATGGTCCTGTAAGTGCGATTAGAATTACCACTAATGAAAAGAATGAACTACAAACTGATCTTGAAATTCAAAACGGAAGAAATCCTGCTTTAGATTTAATTATTTGCGGAAAAGACAATAATATCAATATGATGGAAGTTAGAGCTAATCAAGTTTCTAATGAATTAACAGCTCAAGCCTTTCAAAAAGCTTCTGAAGAAATAGAAAAAATTCAAAATTGGCAAAAAGAAATAATTGCTGAAATGGGAAAAAATAAAGTGTTGATTGATAAAGAAGAATTGTCTCAAGAAGCTCAAACTGCTTTTCAAGAAAATTTTGTTAATCGAATTAAAGAAGAAATTTTTGGAGAAAAAGGAAAAGAAGCTTTTTCTTTAATCAAAAAAGATTGGATGAAATATTTTGCAGAAAATTTTGCAGAAGAAAATAATTCTCTAGCTTTAGACCTTTATGAAAAGAAAACTGATGAAATCATTCACCAAAGAGCTCTTGAAGAAAACCTACGCGTAGATGGTCGGGCAATGGATCAAATCAGGCCATTGATGGCCAAGGCTGGTTTATTATCTCCCACAGCTCACGGAACTGGAATTTTTTACCGCGGAGGCACTCATGTTTTTTCAGCCCTAACTCTAGGCGGACCACAGGATTCTCTTTTAATGGATGAAATGGAAGGCGAAGAGAAAAAAAGATATATGCATCATTACAATTTTCCACCTTATTCCACAGGAGAAACTGGTCGTATGGGAGGGACTAACCGTCGAATGATTGGACATGGTGCTTTAGCGGAAAAAGCTCTTTTAGCAGTTTTACCCACTGAAGATGAGTTTCCTTATACTATTCGAATTGTTTCGGAATCAATGGCTTCTAACGGATCAACCTCTATGGCTTCGACTTGTGCCAGCACGATTGCTTTAATGGACGCTGGAGTACCTATTTCTGCACCTGTGGCTGGAATCGCAATTGGATTAATGATGAAAGATTCTGAAAACTACAAAATTTTAACTGATATTCAAGGACCAGAAGACCATTATGGTGATATGGATTTTAAAGTAACAGGAACAAGAAAAGGAATAACCGCTATTCAAATGGATGTTAAAGTAGATGGAGTACCGATTAAAATTTTAACCGAAGCTTTACATCAAGCCGAAAAAGCTCGTTTCCAAATCTTAGATGTTATTGAAGCAGAAATTTCAGAACCTCGCAAAGAACTAGCTCCTAATGCCCCAAGAATTATTACCATTCAAATCAAACCAGAACAAATTGGCGGAGTAATTGGAAGCGGTGGAAAGGTGATTAATGGAATTAAAGATCAAACCGGAGCAGAAATTGATATTGAAGATGATGGAAGAGTTTATATCACCGGACAAATGGAAGGAGCGGAAAAAGCTAAAGCGATGATTCTAGAATTAACTAAAGAATATACAGTAGGTGAAAGATTTGAAGGAGAAATAATGAAAATGTTTGATTTTGGAGCTGTGGTAAAAATTGGTTTTAACACCGAAGGATTAGTTCATATTTCAGAAATTGCCCCTTTTAGAATTGAAAATATTAATACCGTCCTAAAAGAAGGAATGAAAGTCCCAGTAGTTATAAAAGGGATAGAAGCTGGAAAAATTAAGTTATCGATAAAAGATGCCGAACCAAATTTCATCAAAAAACCAGAAACACCAACCCCACCTAAACCAATAGTTTAGTTTATGAAAAGGGCGACAGTTTTACTGTCGCCCTTTTATATTTCCACATTTTATATTCTACCTTCCGTCTTCTAGCTATGATATAATTTTATTATGGAAGACTTAAATAGAGAAAAAACAACTAATTCTGAAAATAATTCAAATCCAGTTATTATTCCTCAACCAAATAAATTAATCGACGAAGAAAAAACTCAAGTAAAAAAACAAGAAGAGTTACTTTCTGAATTAGAAAACGCCTTAGAAGAAGTAAAGGACCCAACAACTAGCACGGGTCTAATAAAAAATCTTGAAAAAAGAACCCCACCTATTTCAGAAATTCCTACTAATCCAATAAAAACAGAATTAGAAAAAAAACCAACCGAAACACCTAATTTAAATCAGGTAAAAGAAGAAGAAGTGGATGATTTATTTGAAGAAAGTTCTTTAATGAGAGATGAAACAACTGAAGAAATTAATTCACCGATTTTAAACCCAAACACAGAATCCTTTAAAAATGAAACAAAAAAAATAACCAACCCTACCTATAAAAATATTCGTACTTACAAAGATGATTTGGCAGGTATTTTAAAAAACAACAAAACCTCTATGGTGGGAGCAATCTTAGCAGAAGAAAAAAAGAAGGGATCTTTTTTTTCTAGTCTCCCTAATATGCCCAAAATCGAAGAGCGGACTAAAAAAAACACCTTACTTTTAATTGCTAGTTTAATTCTTGTAGTAGCAGGAATTACTTCTGCTGTTCTACTTTATTTTTTTAGACCAGAACCGATCATTAAAATAGAAAATGTTGAGATCACTCCTTTGATTTATTCAGAATACTCCAGAGAAATTTATTTGGATAAAGCAACTAAATTAAAATTAAACAAGTTAGTTTCAACCGAAAATGAAAACACCGACCTTCCCTTAGGAACACTTATTCATTTTTATATTACAGAAAGAGGCTATATAGGAGAAGATGCAAAAAGTTTAATTGATTTTCCTAGATTAAACTCTCTCCTAGATGCTCATAATACACAAGAATTTTTAAGATTTATCGATCCTAATTTTATGTTCGGATTTTATTCTTCTTTTGGAAACCAACCTTTTTTAATCTTAAAAACCCGCTCTTTTGAAAACTCTTTTACAGAAATGTTAGCTTGGGAAAAAGATATGATTGAAGATCTTAGAAATATCTTCGTAAACGATAATCCACTCTTTTCAAACGAAAATCTCAGAAACACCTCTTTTTCATTCAAAGATGTTATAATTAATAACAAGGACACCAGATCTGTTTTAGATGGTGGAGGAAAAATTATTTTTACCTATGCCTTTGCTGATAAAAATACTATTGTGATCACAACCAGCAAGGAAGCTTTGCAAGAAATTTTTAATCGTCTAGCGACAGGGTATAGAAAAAGATAAAATAATTTTAAAAAGTTATTTTTAATTATTAATTAAATTATAAATTAAATGGAAATAGAAATTTACAAGGGAAAGCTAGTGGAGGAATTAAAAAAACTAGAAAGCGAACTTTCTTCATTAGGAATAAAAAATGAAAATAATGATTGGGAAGCCTTAAATCCAACCGAAGACGATCATTCCGACCCAAATGATAACGCTGATGCTCAAGAAGAATTTGGAGAAAAAAATGCCATTATTCATGATTTAGAAATTCGTTTTGATAATGTTAAAAAAGCTCTAAAAAGAATTGAAGCTGGTACCTACGGAAAATGTGAAATCTGTGGAAAAGAAATTGAAAAAGAGAGACTAAACGCTAATCCAGCCGCTACGACATGCATAGAACATATGTAAACAAAAAGAAGCCTAATTAGGCTTCTTTTTGTTTAATTTTAAATTTTTAATTTTAAAACA
>JAZDMO010000017.1:0-3631 GCA_043800905.1 Patescibacteria group bacterium | reverse complement strand
CTAACTTCTCTGCTATTTTACGCAAAGAATACCTTTTCCACCACATTTCTTGAATGACTTCTCTTTCTTCAATTGTTAATTGTTTATATTTCATAACACTTTGATTTTACCAAAGTGTTGCACTTACTTGTTGAACCTAGCTATCAAAAAAAGACAAAAAGCTATATAATTAGACATGATTTAAAACTGGATTGCCACACCCAGCCTTTTAACTTTGAATTAAAGTTAAAAGGCTGGGTTCGCAATGACGGATAGGTATTTTCTAGTGTCGCAAAATAATACCCTATTAGGTATAATAGGGTTAGTCAAAAGCCAGTAAAGTCCATAAGGTCTATAAAGTCAGAAAAACTTTAGACTTTCGACATTACAGACTTCAACTAATCTTATGGCAAATTTAAAACAATTAAAAACTGAATTTTTAGAACACTTAGAAATTGAAAAAGGGCGCAGTCTTAAAACTGTGGAAAATTACGATCGTTATTTAACTCGCTTTTTAAAATATTTAGAATCAGACTCCCCCTCTGCTGTCACTGATGAAAATCTTCGCAAGTATCGTTTGTGGTTGAATCGCCAAGAGTCGGGTATCAAAGAAGAAACTTTAAAAAAACGCACCCAAAATTATTATTTAATTGCTTTGCGAGGTTTTTTGAAATACCTTGTTAGACGAGATATAAAATCTCTTGCTCCCGAAAGAATTGAATTAGCAAAAGTTTCAGAAAGATCTTTGGATTTAATTTCTGGAGATGAATTAAAAAGATTACTGAATGCTCCTAAAGGAGACGAACTGAAAGATTTACGCGACAAAGCTGTTTTAGAATTATTGTTTTCGACTGGTCTACGGGTTTCAGAATTATGTGCTTTGAATTCTGATATTGATTTGAATAAAGATGAAATGTCTGTGAGAGGAAAAGGAGATAAGGTGCGAGTTGTTTTTATTTCTGATAATTCAAAAAAATCTATTCAAAAATATTTAAAAAACAGAAAAGACATGGGCGAAGCTTTATTTATTTCTTTAAGTAAACAAAGTGAAAAGAAAAAAGATAATCGTTTAACTCCTCGTTCTGTGGAAAGATTAGTAAAGCATTACGCCATTAAAGCTGGAATTACAAAAAAAGTGACACCTCATATTATTAGGCATAGTTTTGCAACAGACCTATTACAGAATGGAGCTGATTTGCGTTCAGTACAAATGATGCTTGGTCACGCAGATATTTCTACTACGCAGATTTATACCCATATGACGGATAAACATTTGAAGGAAATTCATAAAAAATTTCACGGGAAACAAAATAAATAAAACCTATTTTTAATAGAATAAAGATGCAAAAATAATCAATTTTCAATTTAAAAATATTTAATGAAAATAATTTTGTTCTACAAAATTATTTTTTTTTGGAAATTGATTCATTGTTTAATTTAATGAAAATTGAAAATTGTGAATTGAAAATTCAAAAAGATGTCATTAAGGACATCTTTTTGAGTTATCCCCACCTTGTCCTTTACAATGTCCTTTATACAAATTATTATAAAGGACAGGTAGTTCTTTGATAAAAGTTTGTAATGTTAAAGACTTAAAGAAATCCTAATTTGATTTCTGTAGTCTTTGTTTTGTTCTTTATATTTTCCCTATTTTTAATTTTAGAGGAACCTCTGTTTCCTCACTTTTATAAGGGATGTTCACAGTCCCCGTACGGTTTCCGTTTCGGGGGCTTTTTTATTATCCCATCTTTGGGATTCAAAACCCTCGCCTTTAGGCGATTGTTTAAATATTTTTTTAAATCTGGATTGCCACACTCAACACTTTTTGCAAAAGTGTTGAGTTCGCAATGACGGTTGTTAAAGACAACCGTTACGGTCCGCCTTCGGCGGACCGTAAATTATTTTATAAAACAAAATCCGTCATTGCGAACTTTGGAGTGAAACGGAAAAGTGTGGTAATCCAGAAAATAACGTGCCACATGAAACACTATTTTACATTAAATTTATCTCGAATTTCTTTTACCTCTTTATCTTCCAATTCTTTTTGTTTATCTTTTCCACTATCACTTAGTTCTTTTAATTTGTTTGTATCTAATTGAGCTAACTCTAAAGTTCTGTCCTTTAGATATTTTTCGTTATTTAATTTAGGATCATCTAAAACTTCTTCCATTAAAGCATTAAGAATTAAACCAATTTTAGGCCCAGGTTTCTCGTGTAACACTTCCATAATTTTCAAACCATCTATTTTTAACATTTTTACAGAAACAGGATCTTTCATAGCTTCTTCTACCATTGCCATATATTTTCTTAACCTATAAGGTTTTTCCACCGGCCTACCCATTCCAATTCTGTCGCAAGCTCTTAATTCCATTAAATCCCAAACCAAATCTTCTCCGACATTCGCAATAATTCTTCTCACTGCAGATAGAGTTATTTTATCAATATCTGAGAAAAACAAATGGTTTCTCACTAATTTTGTGATCTTATCAATAATTTCACTAGGAAATCTTAATCTTTCAAGGATTTCACGTGAAACACGTTCCCCCACAACTTCGTGTCCATAAAAAGTATTTTCTTGTTTAATCTTATCAAATCTTTTAGTGTGAGGTTTAGCTATATCGTGTAATAAAGCTGCCAATCTTAGGTGTAAAGGCATTTTTTTATCAGCTGAATGTTGTAAAGCTCTAAGGTTATGTTCCCAAATAGTATAAATATGAGCTCCTTTTTGACTTTCCCCTATTCCTTTTTCTAGTTCTGGAATAATATATTTTAGTAAACCTAATTTTTGAGTAAGAATAACCCCATCCATAGGCATTTCAGACATGAGTATTTTAATAAATTCATCTCTAATCCTTTCTTGGGAGACATTTTTTAGGCTTTTTCCAAATTCTAAGATGCTTTTTTCAGTATTTTCTTCTATTTGGAAGTTTAATTCTGTTGCAAAACGTACAGCTCTAAGTATTCTTAGGGCGTCTTCGTTGAATCTATCTTCTGGTTTTCTTACCGTTTGAATTATTTTATTATCTAAATCTTTTTGACTTTGAAACATATCCACCAATGTTTCACCCGAAACATTATAGGCCATCGCGTTGATGGTGAAATCTCGCCTTTGTAGGTCGTCTTCTAATTTATCACTAAATAACACCTTATCTGGGTGGCGATTGTCAGAATAAGCACTTTCAAGCCTATAAGGGGTAATTTCTACGGTTTTAAGTGTCTCATTGGATGTTTCATCAGAAACAACCCCGACCGTTCCAAAATCGTTTTCGTAAAAAGTATGTTCAAAAATCTCAATAATTTGTTCTGGTTTGGCGTTAGTAGTAATATCCCAGTCTTTTGGTTTGCGGTTTAAAAGCAAATCACGAACACACCCACCAACTAGATAGGCTTCAAACCCTGATTTTTCAAGGGTTTCTGTTATTTTTATGATTTCTTGAGGGATTTTAGATTTTTTAATCATAATCCTATGTTTCACTCGAAACGTTTTTAGATCAGATTTGGTTTTTTGTTTGTGCGGGATGGCCCGCACACTAATTCTCATTTCGGAAAAGTCTAATTGTTGAATCTATACGTTTTAAAAGTTGAACACGAGCTTGACCTCTTAGTTTTAAAGAAGATTCTCTTTTTCTAGCCTCCTGTTCTGTTTTATACG